>CAZNVL010000077.1:0-10485 GCA_964576565.1 uncultured Flavobacteriaceae bacterium
ATGCGTATGATGTTTTGTTGTAATAAAGTGTAAAAGTTGTAAATTAAATCTACATAGTAAATCATCGTATCATGGATTTTAAATCCAATTTCTTTAAAGAAAAGAGCTTGTTTAAAGGATGTTCCTGTTTCACTTCCATCTATAGTTGCGTCTGCAACTACCCAGATAATAACTCCGCCATACTTTAAAATACGAAAAAGTTCAATTGCTATTTTTTCAAATTCAAACTTAAAACCATTGTAATTTCTGATATCATCATACGGGGGCGATGTGATTACAAAGTCAATAAAATTATCCGGCATTCTATTCATTGTAAGCAAACAATCTTCATTGTATATCTTTTCAAGTTCCATATTACTGCGCTTAATTACTTCAAAATCTGTTCGGTATGATTATCTACTTCTACTTTGGTAATAACATCTGAGAGGATACCGTTTTCATCAATTACAAAGGTGGTGCGGAGGATGCCTTCTGAAATTTTACCCATAAATTGTTTTTTGCCCCACACATCGTAAGCACGAATGATGTTTTTATCCGGATCAGAAATTAATGAAAAAGGCAAGTTGTATTTTTCTTTGAATTTTTGGTGGCTTTCTGTACTATCGGCACTTACGCCCAATACAGCGTATCCAGCGTCTAAAAAGCGTTGATAGTTGTCTCTGATATTACAGGCCTCTTTGGTGCAGCCGGGCGTATCGTCTTTTGGGTAAAAATAGAGTACTAATTTTCTGCCGGCAAAGTCGTTGAGTGTGATTTTATTACCGTCTTGATCAAGTCCTTCAAAATACGGGGCTGGCATGCCGGGTTTTAGAGAAGTAACGTGTGGTGTGAATTTTTCTGATGTTTGTTGTGTTGGTTTAGGAGTAGTGGATGGAGTGCTTTGTTTTACTTTTTGAGGTGTTGCTTTCTTGCTGATTTTTACGCTTGTTTTTTTAGTAGTTTTTTTTACGGATTTTGGAGTGGCTGTTTTTTTGCTGATTTTTTTGGTGGCTTTTTTCACGGACTTTTTAGCAACTGTTTTTTTTGCTGATTTTTTAGTTGTTGTTTTTTTACTAATTTTTTTTGCAAGTTTTTTTGTAGTTTTTTTAGTTGCTTTTTTGCTACTTTTTTTAGCGACTTTTTTAGAGGATATTTTTTTTGCCATAAATACAATTTTTTGGATACAAAGATACAATTTTTTATGGTTAAAAATGCAAGAATGTTTGTATATTTTTTAGAAACAGGATATTCTTCGAAAATAAGCAGAAGGAATAAAAAATTAGTTTATATTCTTTTTGTATCAGAGAAATAAAATCTGTATATTTGCCAATGCAGGTTCAGGTCTATCGCTCCTGTTACAAAACGGGAGAGGAAAGTCCGGGCAGCACAGGACAGTCCGCCTTCGGATGCTGTATCTGTTACAGCCGAACGAAGGGCACTTCTACCGTGAGGTAGGGTGACAGAAAGTGCCACAGAAACGATACCGCTCTGGGTTCATCACCGGAGTAAGGGTGAAAATGTGGGGTAAGAGCCCACATCTTGTTGGAGTAATCCGCAAGAGGGTAAACCTCGGACGCTGCAAGACCAAATAAGTTTCGGATAAGGTGTTGTCCTGCACCTTCTCTTGATAGAGAGCCGAAGCGGGTAGGTCGCTCAGAGAAATGATAGACATCCAACAGAACCCGGCTTACTCAACCTGCTTATTTTTTTTGCTATGAGAAGTACCTACAAAGACATTACAGATTGTCTCAAGAGTTTGATAGAAACGCAGGATTTTATTGTTATTCCTGAGTTTGGAGCATTGGTGATGCAGATGGAGTCCGCAGAATTTTCAATTGCAAAGAATGTATTGTTCCCGCCACGGAAGAAGATGTTGTTTAATCCTTTACTTAAACACAACGATGGTTTGTTGATAGCAGAGTTACAAAAACAATTGGGTATAGAAGCTATTTTGGCTCAAACAATTATTCAACAGTTTGTACAGAGTTTGAACATTATGTTAGAAACTAAAAGAAGGGCGGAATTAGAAGATATAGGTTATTTTTATAAAGATATTGAAGGGAATGTTTTGTTTGAGTCCAGTTTAAATCCTTTTTATCTGTCAGAAAGTTTGGGTTTATACCCGGTTTCAACTATTTCAATGGAAAAAAACATCTCGTCGCCTTCGTCTGTTGTTTCTTCTGAACAAAATACGATAGTGCTGAACAGAAAGAATTTGTATAAAGCGGCTGTTGTATTTCTGGCTATCAGTTTATTGTTTTTTTATTGGTGGTTGTCGCCGGTAGATATAAAGCACCAAATGGCTGGGATTTTTGAAAAGCCCCCGGCTCGTGCAGTTGCTATCAGTTCAAGAAAGTATCCTGTTTTGAATGTCAACTATTCTCCAAATGTTGCTTTGTTTAATTCTCAGAAAGACAACAGTGCTTCATCGGATTTTAATAAACAAGGTACTCCTTCTTTTAATACACCGGCTAGTGAAAAGTTTTCTATTGTTGCCGGATGCTTTAAATTGAAAGACAATGCACATAAATTATTACATCAATTCGAAAGTAAAGGGCTTGAAGCTGCATTAAACTGGAATGAGCAAAAGCAATTGTTTGTTGTGTCTGTTGGCAGCTATGAGAATAAAGAACGTGCTGTAATGGAATTAAAGAGTTTAAAAGAGCAAGGCATTTTGAAAGACGGCTGGATTAAAGAAGAAAAATAATTGTTCTTCCCCATCTCCGAAAAGATGAGAACTATTAAATTTTTGTTTTATTGAGTACACATGGTTTCCAAAAAATCAACTGATTCCATTCCTGTTTTTGTTTTATGGGTTGTTTATTTGTTATCTTTAGTTCTTTTGTTTTTCAATAAGCAGGTTCAGTTAAATCCTATAAAACATTATGAAGTTAGTTTTTTCTCAGTGAATGAATATGTTGCAAAAGGACTGAATTTGATTTTTCTGATTATCAACTTTTTTTTGATTGGACGTGTCTTGGAAAATAAAGATCGTCAGGTGTCCGGGGTACTTATTGCTTTTGTATATCTTTTATTTCAAAATAATATCTGGCTATTAAAACACATCAACAATTATCTTATTAGTGATTTTTTTATTTTGGTGTCTTTACTTTTAATCAATCCTCAGGAGGTTAAACAGCGGTTAGATATATTTGTTTTTTATCTGGCCATTGTTTTTAGTATAGGTTTTTTATCTGGGATTAATTTTATTTATACATTCGTGATACCTATCCTTATTTTTAATTTGTTTTTGGTATCTGGGTGGCGGACATGGGTTATCTTTTTGCTTGGCTTTATTTTGCCGGTTTATTTTTTAGTAACCATCAGTTTGTATTTTGACAGGGAGAGTGCTCTCTATTTTCAAATACTTGCAGAGTACTCTTTCTATAAGTTCAGTTCGTTTCCCAATGTTTCTATTGAACTACTAAAAGAAATGCAATGGATGAATGTGGGGATACTTCTGATTATTTTTTTAGTTTTTATAGCTGGTTTGAGAGAATGGCAGGATGTTTATTTTTATTCAACAAGAGATAGAAGAATTGCTTTGCTGTTCTTTTTTCTGATGTTTTTTTCATTGGGGAATTATTTGTTAATTTATTGGGTATATCAGCAGTATGCTCCGTCTGTTATTGCCTTGCCCTATGCATATTATGTGGGTAAATTTTTAAATAAAGTGTCGCGTAAAGCGAAATATTTTTTACTGTTTATACTTTTAATTTTAACGAGTTTTATGTAAAAAGTATTTAAATTAAAAATTTGATTCTAAAAAGATATTAATTTTTTTTGTTTGGTTTGAGAATTGTTTTTTTAATTTGCATCAAAAAATCTAAAAACTTAAAATTATGAAAACCGTAAAACTACTTCTTGTGCCGATTATTACAACTTCATTGGTGGCAGTAAGTTGTAAATCTAAAAAAGGAACGCCAATTCAAAAAGAAACAGGTGCTAAAGAAATTACTCTTCCTTTTAGTTCAAAAGAATACAAAACCGATGAGGATTTTTTCAGAGCCAGAAACGTTGGCAAATCTCCGGATCTGGCAACAGCCAAAAAAATAGCTATGAATAACGCTAAATCCGAGTTAGCCAGTAACATACAAACCACTATCAAAAAAGTTACCGACCAGTACACAAACCAAAGAACTGTTGGAAGCAAACAGGAATTTGAAAATAAATTTGAAGAACTTTCAAGAGAAGTAACTAATTTAACTATCAGTAACATTCGTGTGAAAGATGAAAAGGTATTCAAAGAAGAAGATGGTAGTTATACCTATTGGGTAGCTATTGAAGCGGATAAGAAAACTATTTTTGACAACATTGAACAGAAAATATCCAATGATGCTAAATTAAAACTGGATTATGACAAGAAAAAGTTTGAAGAAATTTTTAACGCAGAAATGAAAAAATTAGCTCAGGAACAAGGCGGGTATTAATTTTTATCATCATCGCCCCCGAAAATTATTTTCGGGGGCTTTTTGTTATTACCAATTTCAGAAATGACGAGTTATTTTTTTATACTTAAACAAATCGGTGTTGGTTTCTTTGTTGCTTTAATGTTGAGTGCCTGTACAGGAAGTAAAAGGTACTTTAAAGCAGCAGAAAAACTGGAAAAGCAAGGACTTATCAATGAGGCGGCAGAATTTTATTTAGAATCGCTCAAACGTAATTACAAAAACACCGATGCCCGAATAAAGCTCAAAGAAGTTGGTCAAAAATATCTGGATTTTTTATCTTCTCAGTTTTTTCGTGAATATACCACCAATGAATATGAAGCCAGCATCCATACGTTTGAAAAAATTTTAGATTTCAAGGACCGATCTGCTGCGTTGGGTGTGGAACTAAGTTATCCTTCTGCATACAAAGAAGATTATCAGGCCGCAATTGATAATTATGTGGAAGAAAATTACAACAAAGGATTGGTTATTTTCAAACAAAAAAAATATAAAGAAGCCGTACCTTATTTTGAAAAGGTAAAAAAGTACCGGCCAGAATATAAAAAATTACAAACCTATTACACTACAGCGATTTGTGAACCCTTGTATCAATCACTGTTAGCGGATTTACAAAATAAAAATTATTCCAAGGCATTGCAAAACATTCAGCAAATCAATAAAATAACCAATCAATACAAAGATGTAAAAGCAATAGAAGAGATTTGCTTATCGTATTTAAATAAAACTGTTTTGCTCTTTAAACCTAATGTATCTAACCCCAATATTCGCATAAATTTAGATAAGGATCTCACTACTCAGCTATTAAACAATTTACTGAGTTATTCCAACATAAATTATATTAAAATTAAAGATGACAACACATTCGGTATTTTTTATTTAGATGCCATTGAAAATAATCCCGACCTTTTGAGAGCCATTGCAAAAGCTACCAATAGCGACTATTTTTTTGCAGCATACATTAACAATAAAAAGATATTTTCTAAATTACCAGAAGTAAAATCGTTAAATGCTTATCAGGAATTTGTTACGAAAGTGGGTGAAACCTTTGTTAAAGAATACAAACCCGTCGCTTATAAGAATGTAAAACTTTCCAAATCATTTTCTTTTGATCTGAACTACAAAATTATCCAAACACAAAATTTACAAACAATTATTACTCAAAATACACTAATACAAGCCATTGAACAAAAAGAATACAATGAATTTGTCAATAAACCAACTGCAGATATACGAAACTATTATCCCTATAATCCTGCTACTACACCGCCTTTTTCACAGTATAACCCTAAACAATGGAGAGAATTATTTTTTGTAAACAAACAATTAAAATCAGATGAAGAATTAAAACAGGAAGCATTAGATAAAGCACTTCAGCAAATACAAAAATCTATTTCATCACTGCTTAAATAAATATGAATAAAAATTTTTTCTATACAATAAATATAGTGTTTTTTGTTTTTTCATTTTTTGCGCAAAACAATAATGCCACACTTCCTGAAACTCCTCCGCCGGATTGGGTAAGTCAACGACCTGTGAGTTCATCCAAATATATCGGAATAGGCGTGGCTTCTAAAATTGGAAACCCCAATTATCAGTTTGAAGCCAAAAAGAATGCCTTGTATGACCTTACCTCCGAAATTAAAGTCAATATCTCTTCCAACTCTATGTTGTACTCTGTTCAGAATGACAACAAATTTTCTCAAACCTTTAATTCTCTGGTAAACTTAAAAAGTGTAGAAAATATAGAAGGATACCAACTGGTAGGCACGTATGAAAATGATAAGCAATATTGGGTTTATTATGAACTGGATAAGCAGGAATACCTTCGTCAAAAAGAACAAAAGAAAAAAAACATACTTTCAAAAGCCGCAGAAATCATCAAATTAGCATTGACCGACGATCAACAAAAAAATTTTTCTGCCGGTCTCCGAAAAAAAATTCAGGCCTTCTCCATTCTTGTCCCTTACTTAAATGAAGAAATAGATTTTTCAGAATACAATATACCGGGTATTAAAACTATTTTTGATTTGACAAAGGATATACAATTTAAGCTACAAGCCATTTATATTGAAAGCCCTAAAACTATTCCAATAGTAAAACCTTATCAGCAAAAATATACACCCATACAGGTAAAAGCACTGTTGTACAATGCCCCTTTGACTCAATTCCCCTTCACTTGTTTTTATGACGACGAGATTATTCAAACACAAGATAAAACTACTTCCAATCCGTATGGAATAGTAGAAATAAGTCCTGTATATGTAACCGCTAATTTTCAATTAACAACCATTGATGTGCAACCCGATCTGGAAGCCTTGATGCAAAACGATTCTGTTAGTGCTCAAAATATACACTTTTTGAAGAGTTTTATTCAGATTCCAAAATTTTCCCTGCAAGTCAATATACAGCCCATCCAGGTCTTTATTCAAACCCGTGAACTGAATTTTAATAAACCCTCTGCGGCTACTACTATAAAGAATATTGTATTTGATAAACTTAAAACAAATGAGATAACTATTGTTAATGACTCTACGCAGGCAGAATATATTGTAAAAATTTTCAGTAACACTATTGCAGATGAAAACAGCGATGACTTAAAAAAACAATTTAATTTGTTTCTGGCACAAATGATTTTGGAAATTAATTTGTATAATAAAGAAAAACAAATTTTATATAGCCAAACAATCAACGATATTTATGGCTATGGCACTACACTTCCCTTGGCGGGTTCCGGTGCCTACAACAGTGAGCAATTAATCAAACGACTGAACGAAGCATTGTTTTATCTTAAGAGAAAAATGGTTTGGTATTAAAAGCAGCGTACATTGGATTAAACTGTCTAACCCTTGTTAATGTTTGAGCAATTTATAAACTATTGTATTCCCTGAAGAATAAATTATAGAAATAAAATAGATGCCGGCCGGATAATCTTTTACAGACACTCTAACCTGACGGGCATTTATGTTTTCATCATTCAATAGAACGTCGCCGGTCGTGCCCCATATTTTCAAAGATTGTATGGACTGTGTCGAGGCGATATTAATGTCGTCATTGGTAGGATTGGGATAGATACGCACCAATGTATCTTTTTCAAATGCATGGACAGAAGTAAGTGCACCGCAAAAATCCGGTATTCCCCAACCTATTGAATTATTAGGGTTAGCAGTATTACTGCTATTTTGTTTTACAAGGTTAATAATCTGGATATTGTTGAGAGTGTTTTTTGCCTGCCACAAACAGGCCATTGCACCGGCCATCAATGGTGCTGCAAAAGAAGTACCATTTCCTGTTATCGGAAATCCTCCTGCTGAAGAAACTATTGTACTCACCCCTCTTGCACACACATCTGGTTTTATGCGGCCATCGGCTGTAGGACCGTGTCCGCTAAAACTTGCTACTGTTCCGGTATTATCTACTGCCCCGACGGTACACACACTGTCTGCATCAGCGGGTGTTGAAATATAATACCAGGATCCACTTCCTTCATTGCCAGCCGCCACGACGACTAAGATACCTTTTCGTGCCGCCATTCTTGCACCAATAGCAATAGGAGTGGTTTTCCCATTTATGTCTGAATAAGAATGATTATACACTGCATTATCAAAAGTAGTATAGCCAAGCGAAGTATTGATAACATCAGCCCCTGCACTATCGGCAAATTCAGCGGCTCTTATCCAATAATATTCTTCAATAGGATATTCTGAGTTCACATCTTCACTTCGTAAAAGCCAATAAGAGGCCTTGGGTGCGGTGCCTACCATATTACCGGGAGAAAGTGCGGCCATTGTAGAGAGAACAAATGCCCCGTGATTATCATCTTCAAAAACCATAGTATCCCGCATTACAAAATCTCTTGTACCTAACAAGCGTCCTTGCAAAAATAAACTGTCAAATACCGGATTATTATGCACATTATAGAAACCATCGTCAATAACGGCTATGATCATCCCTTCGCCTTTATAACCCGCATTGTGTAAACACTCTACATTCAATTGATGAATCTGGTCATAGCTATTCCCATAGTTGTACGAATAGGTTTTAGTGGTAGAAAAACCGTCAAAAAAACGTACAGAGTCAATAGGTTCTTGCGATATACTATAATTAAGTGGCTGAGCAGATTGTACATAAGTATAAGATTGAATAACCGATAGTGCCACGGTATTAGTCGTTTGAATAATAACACCATTTAACCATTTAATACGATGCAGGACTGTTACGCCGCTTAAGGATTCAATTTGATTGACATAAGAAGGCGTAACCGGTAAGTCGCTATCATCAATTGGTATGCCTTGATTAGTTCTTCTTTGAATGGCTTTTGCAGAAAGAAAGGCGGACGGATTAGAAATAGAGTATCCGTTGTTATTTTTGTTTTTAAAGGCAATAAAATATTTGTCAGTTTGAGAAAATAAAAAAAATGACGGGCTTTCTATTGCGGCTGTTAAAAGTAGAATAAAAAACTTTTTCATAAGGGTAACAAAGATATAAAAAATTTTTCTGAATTATTCGGACGGCATAGAAACAGATTGCTGATAGAGGGTTTGAATCAGTTTATTTTTCCTATCCTCTATAATAAGCTTTTTAATTTTTTCTTTTTCATAGATTATCGGAGAATACTCGTTTTTTATTTTATAATCCTTGATTTTAATATAATAATAATAAGTACCATCTCGCCATTCTATTACTTTTCCTTTTGGTATTTTTTGAATATCGTAGTTTTTTAAAAAACCGATTTCTTTAGTAACATCGTCCCATTTTAACCACAAACTATCTTCTGTAAAATAACTACTGGCTTTTTCAAGAAGAATACTTTTTATTTTCTGTGTATTTTTATTGGCTAATAACAATGCTTTTTTAAATTCTGAAACATCCTTTTCATTGTCATGGAGTTTTACATAAAACAATTGAATGATATTATTGGATAACTTAAATAGGTCTTTGTGGGTTTGATAGAAGTCAATTATTTCTTTATTTGATACAACTGTATCAAGATTTTCAGCAATGTATTTTTTAATGTATGCAGAAATATAATATTGTTTCTTCAACTCATTAATATATGTATTCAACTCTTCATCATCAATACTTGCTTCTTTTTGGGCTTTTTTATATAATATCAAATTGGCTTTCCAATTTTCAATATACATTTTTACCATCCTTTCACTATCCTGCTTATTAGCATAATTAGAAGCGAATGATAATTCTTTTGCCGTCAGACATTCGCCTTCTTCAAAAACAATACAAGTGGAACTGCTTTTTTTACTGAAAGATTCTTTACAAGAATATAAGACAAAAATCAACGAAGAAAATAAATACGCATATACTTTTTTCATTTCGTCAAAATACTTGCTTATTGACCCTTATTGCCCAATAACACTTCATCAATCATTCCATAATTTTTTGATTCTTCTGCTGTCATCCAATAATCCCTGTCCGCATCCTGCCATATTTTTTCGTAAGGTTGCCCAGAGTGAAAGGCAATAATCTCATACAATTCTCTTTTTAATTTCTGAATTTCTCTGGCCGTGATTTCAATATCCGATGCCTGACCTTCTGCGCCCCCTAATGGTTGATGAATCATAATACGTGCATGTTTTAATGCAGCCCGCTTCCCTTTTGTACCGGCACATTGCAATACAGCTCCCATACTCGCGGCAATACCGGTGCATACCGTAGAAATATCCGGCTTTACAAATTGCATAGTATCATAAATGCCAAGCCCCGCATACACCGAACCGCCCGGACTATTAATGTAAATCGTAATATCTTTTTTAGCATCTACGGATTCTAAAAACAACAATTGTGCTTCTACGATGTTGGCTACCTGATCGTCAATACCAGTACCTAAAAAAATGATTCTATCCATCATCAATCTTGAAAACACATCCATTTGTGCTACATTCAATTGACGCTCTTCAATAATATAAGGGGTCATTGAAGAATAGAATCTGGATTGATAACGATGTAGCGTTAAACTACTAATGCCTTTATGTTTGATTGCATACTTGTAAAACTCATCTTTTTTGAACATATCTTTTTTGTGGCAAACATAGGGAATTTT
>CAZNVL010000078.1:0-10044 GCA_964576565.1 uncultured Flavobacteriaceae bacterium
GTTATCAATCCTATAAAAGCCACTAAAACTACAAAATACCTTGTGTAGTCGGTGCTGGTCTTGAATACTGCCAAAAACACAATGGCTATCAAAAATATCGTAGCCACTTCATTCAAGATCCTTAAAAAAACAGATGTGTTCTTAAATATCCATTGCTTTTGCTGAAGATGTATTTTGTAAACATACCATTGATACAACAACAATCCTGCTACAAAAATTAACTTTGTCCACATCCACGATTGTGTCAAATACGCCGGAATGTAAAATAACATCCATATCCCAAAAACAATAGTCAAAATCATTGCAGGCAGTGTAATCACTTTTAATAACTTGCTTTGCATTAATAAAAATTGTTTGGTCAAAATTGTTTTTTCTGGTTCTGGCTTGTCCTGTGCTTCACGAGTGTAGATAAATAATCGCACCAAATAAAACAATCCTGCAAACCACGACACTACAAATACTATGTGCAATGCTTTGATAGTAAGATAAGCAGACATATTTATACCTTCACTGATAATTGTTTGAGCTCATTTAATACTGCTTTGTAAATTTCATTTTCTATATTCGTATAATCTGTTTTAACAAACTTTTCACCCATTACTTGTTCGTACAATTCAATGTAACGCTCTGATATTTCCTGCACTTTCGCATCGGTCATTTCAGGTACTCGTTGACCTTCTTTGCCCATAAAATTATTTTCTATCAACCATTGTCTGACAAATTCTTTACTCAATTGCTTGGGCTGTTCACCTTTTCTCAAAGCACTTTCATAAGTATCCAGATAAAAATATCTGGAAGAATCGGGCGTATGCACTTCATCCATCAAATAAATTTTACCATCATACAAGCCAAACTCATATTTGGTATCGGCTAATATCAAATGACGGCTTTGAGCATATTGCTGCCCTTTTGCAAAAAGTTGTAAACTATACTCTTCCAATTGTTCGTATTGTTCTGCAGTGGCTAATTTTTGTTCAATAATTTCTTTGGGAGATATATCTAAATCGTGCCCTTGCTCTGCCTTTGTAGTAGGCGTAATAATAGGATAAGGTAATTTATCAAATTCTTTTAATCCATCCGGAAGATGAACACCACAAATTATTCTGTTTCCTGCATTATACCATCTTGCCAGATGTCCCACTAAATAATTTCGTACTACCATTTCAATTTTGAAGGGCTGACATTTTAATCCAATGCTCACATTGGGATGCGGACTATCTAACAACCAGTTGGGCACAATATCTTTTGTCATCTTCAAAAAATGAGAAGCAATACGGTTTAATACTTGTCCCTTATATGGTATGCCTCTTGGAAGCACTACATCAAATGCACTGATTCTATCGGTAGCAATCATCACTAAAAATTTATCCTGAATAGCATACACATCTCTTACTTTGCCTTTGTAAAAAGCAGTTTGGTGCGGAAAATTAAAATGAGTATTCATTAAAGCGTGCATAATTGTTTTGGGCTTAAAAATACATTATTTCTGATACTACCGAATTTTTACTTTTTCACATTGAATAACCTCTTTGGTAACATTATCATATAAAAAACTCACTACATAAACTTGTTTATCTCTGAAATTAGGATTTAAGTAATACCCGTTAATATTTTTTGTGATACTATCGTTTGCATTGATAGGTGCGGATTTTACAAGATTGCCCCAGGAGCCGTTTAAGGATCCTCTCAACATGTAACGAAACATATAATTTTCCACATCATCAGGATATACCGAATAATCTTTTTGCTTTCCAATAATACTATCTTCAATAATCAGTGTATTGAGATAAACATCGTTCGAAAAGTTTTGTAAAAATTTGATTTTATGCGAAACATTTAATACGTGATTAACGGTATCGTATTGCGTTTTTAAGTAAAGTGTGATTTTAGGAGACATCCGAATAAGAGTCGGTACTACCGATGCCCATTGAGTATACGAATAAATATGCGTAGTGGCAGGATAGCCCACACGATTGATCATTCCTTTTGGAAGCCCAGCGGCTGACACGCCGAAAAAATTATCCCAATCGGTTCCAACAGAAGTACGATAATCTGCCGGATACGATGCTGTAGGATCCGCAAAACTTCCAGCGTGCACAGCCACTACAATAAGTGTGTCTTTGTAGAGTGCCTTCAACTCTTCTGCTTTTGTAGCCGCTTTGGGACAATTACCGCAAGTATGACCCGTGTAATCTTCTAACAACACTTTTTTAATATTCACTACATCATTATTATCTTTTTCAATAAAATTCACACCTACTAATGCTGTATTAGATTCTCTTGGATAGTTAATTTTATCACAGGAACTAATTAATAAACTAAAAAAAATCATCATTAATAATTGTCTCATCATTTCTTTATTATTTCTGCAAATATACATTTTTCTGTAAAATTTTTTGATGTCAAAGATATTAAAGAACACTCATTATAGCCCCAGTTATAGCAATATCATCAAAAGCAATTGGAAGCGTAATGTTCGAAGCAGGGATGTTGTGTTGTACTAATTCTTTTTGAGTGCTCTCGCCCATGGCAATGTATCGGGCGTGTGAAGAAGCAACATTGTTTTTGAAAAAAGTACGAACATTAGAAGGACTTGTAAAAATGAGAACATCAAACGATTCTGAAAAACGAATATCCAATTCTATTGTAGAATATACGGTCAGGTACTCAACTTCTGCAATAGTTTGTATTTGCTTGCCAATGCTTTGATTACTAATGGTAGAACAGGGGAATAAGACCTTTTGATTTTTACAATATCTTGAAAAATCTTGTGCAATGTTTTCAATACTTGTGTCAGTGCCCACAAAATGTGCTGAAAATCCTTGTGCTTCCAGAAAATATTCAGTGCCTTTTCCAAGGCAGGCAATATGTTTACTCTGCATTAATTCATTTGCACTATCAGAACTATTTAAAAAATATCTCACTGCATTTTTACTATTAAAAAAAATCCAATCGCAATCAGGAATGCGTGAAACAGGAATGGACTTTGTTTGAATCAAAGGCACATTCGTCAATGCCCATTGCAACCGCTGACAAAGTTTTCTTAAATAATGATGCTCTTCTAATGATTTACTGATAAAAATTTTTTTATGTTCTGGTGATTGAAGTAAAAAGTTTAGTTTTTGAATATGATTTTGTGCGGATTGCAAAAGTTTTTCTGAGTTGGAATGTTTTAGAATAGATAAAAGTGAAACACTTTCTTTATGATCATTAAAACTAATATAACTCAAGTATTGGTCGTTTCTCTTTTCGCAAAGTACACCAATGGGCTTACTGCATCCACCGCCCATTTGCTTTAATAATAGCCGTTCTATTTTTCCACATTCAAGAGCATCCTTATCCGAAATTTTCTGAACACATTCCAACAACCATTGATCATCATTTCGTATTTGAAAGGCAATTATACCCTGCCCGGCAGCAGGAACAAAGTAATGCAACGGAAGCGGAAAAGTATAATAATCCTTCAGATCAACTTGCAATCTATCAATACCCGCTTGTGCCAGAATAATCCCATCGTACTGACGATTCTGAAGTTTTTGAATACGAGTAGGCACATTGCCCCTTAATGGAAGAATATCAACATCTGGACGCAATGATTTTAATTGAGCATACCGACGAGCAGAAGAAGTGCCAATTTTGGCATTACGAACAATGTGTAATACTTGTTGCTTGTCCACTTTATCTTTATGCAAGATGAGTATATCGTTCGGTGCGTGTCTTTTGCTCAATCCTGCAATTATCAAGGAATGAGAAGTATTGTCAAAATTTGCTTCAACGTCTTTGAAAGAATGTACGGCAAGGTCAATTTCATTTTTAAGTAAGGCCTCTTCAATTTCTTTGGTGAAAAAATTTTTACCTTCTAATTTGTCAAAACTATTTTCCCATTGCTGATTTTTATCCCCGCTTGTAACGATGATTTTTAATTCACTTTCTATTCCAATTTGTGCTAATAAATTCTGTGTGTACCTTGCCTGCCAGAGCGCCAATGCACTGCCACGAGTGCCAATGATAATTTTTTTATTCATTGAAAACTAATTCATTGCAAAAGTATGTTTTTTAATTTTTTATAGGTAACGGCATTGTATTTACCTTCTAAATAATCTACTATTTCCTGAATTAACTCTTGATGTGTCGGTTCTAATTGTTCTAATTTTTTTCTAAATACTTCATTCAATGCTTTGTGCTTGTATTCTTTGAGTTCTTGCGGAATTTCACGAATGATATTTTCCACACAACGTTCTTTGAAAACCTGCATAAATTCGGATAATTGTGTCGCAATGATTTGTTGGGCCTCTGCAATAGATTGCTTACGCTTGGATAAATTTTCTTTGGCTTGTTGTTTTAGTGATGTAATATCAATGTAATGAAATTGAAAAGATTGCTTTACATCATTGCTGATATCGGAAGGATTGCTTAAATCAACAACAATGGGCTTTTGAGATGTCTTAAATAATTTTTGAAATAGCACTTTATCTACGATAGGCGTGGGCGATGCGGTGCATACCACTAAAACATCAGTAAGAAGTTCCTCTACATTTTTCAACTCGTTCAAACTCATAAACGTGCCGCCGTATTTCTTTTGCAATGCTTCACTATTTTCTTTTTTTCGGCTGATAAATGTGTATTGAAAATTTTCGTGATGAAAATACTTCATAAACGTTTGCATTGTCACGCCAGATCCTATGAGCGTCACTTTGGGATGAGACGGAAGGTTGAGTTGTTTCACCTTACGGGCGGCTAAGGAAGCCACAGACACGGGATTTTTAGCAATATCCGTTTCAGAAAAAACTTTTTTACCCGTTTCAATAACCTTTTTCATTACGATCCTCAACAAATCGCCTGTAAGTCCGAGCGTATGGCAATGTTCGTAAGCATTACGCACTTGTGTAATAATTTCCCGTTCACCGACCACCATAGATTGCAAAGAAGAAGCCACTTCCATCAGATATTGCACAGCGTCTTCGTCTTTTTTGAAAATCAGTTTTTCTGTTAGTTTAGATTTTTCTTCATCAGACAAGGAAGTATAAAAACTCTGGAAAAACGATTGGGCTTGCTCTTTCGTAAGATGATTTTGAGTAACAATATAAAACTCACAGCGATTGCAAGTGCTAAGGTGCATTATTTCAGAAGCAGAAAAATATTGTTGAATGGAAGATAATTGTTGTTTGTAAGTGTCAATATCAGCGGAATTGAGATATAATTTTCCAATCAGATGTAATGGCAATTTTTTATGCGAAAAGGCAATGACGTAAAGATGGGAACTTTGCAAGTATAGGTTCATACGGCAAAGTTAAGTAATGCAATGGCTTAAATTGTCATAGAATTGTCATTAGGAAGAAAGTAAAGTATTGGGAAGGCGTTATACTTTAGAATGCCCTATTAATACTCAACATCCAACGCCATTGGAAATAGTCATTTTCAGCATACGGCAAGCGATTTAAAAACACAGGGGCATCAAAACGAATGGTAAAGGGCTTTACTTGAGTGAAAGGTCCCCATTTGAATATCGTCAATGCCACTCCAGCGCCTGCATCTGCAATAGGTCCAGTGTATTTCCAAATATAAGTAGAAACGTCGTTGATGATACCAACATCGCCAAACAAGTATGGTTGTATCTTCAAATCATCGTTGAGTTTTTTAATCTTCAAAAATGAAAACAAACGAGTAAGTTCTAACTCTGCATTGAACGAAGCCCCGGATACTCCAAGATAATTAGAAAACAATGTTCCCCATTTATCCTGCACTGGTAAAACATAGCCATTGTAACCACGCAGGTTCAGTCCACCGCCCAAAGCAAAGTGATTGGTCACTGCGCCGTATTTTGTCCATTCATTTGGAATAATGCCCATACTGCGAGTGAATTTATTATCCATCATTTCTTCAGGGCTTGCACCTGCCACATACAAAGCCGATTCAGCGGGAATATTATTCCCAAGGCCGTGTTGAGCAAACATTCTGGTGTGCAAATCCAATTTCCATAGTTTGAAGCGTAAGATGTTTTGTACACGTACATAAGAATAATCAATCCTGCTGGACAGTGCAGATGCTCTGAAATCAATAGAAAAATTACCTTTTACATTGTTATATCCGTAGTTATGCTCTATGCCAAAATGAAACGCACCATTTAATACATTATACGACCATAGATTAGGATTCATTAAGTAAATAGAATCGTTCCATAAATCTCTCCACATTACTTTGTAATACAAGTACAGTCGGGTTTGTTGGGCATTGTAAAATTTTTCTATTCCAAGTGTGGCTAATTTTAATCCATCTATAAACCTTCCATCAGCAAATAAAAATGTTTGTTTTCCCATAAAGTTTAAACGCGTTTTGTAATTAAAAAGCACCGAAAATGGATAAAAACTATTTCGTGGCACTTTGGCATCCAGATTGCTTTGTGCAGCGCCAGTATTAAAATAGAATGTCAAATCAAAAATATTTTTGACTTTAAGATAATCTCCTGTCAGAGTAGCCCCTACCTTTATTCCATCAAATCCATTGTACCACAAGGCAGGAAAAACCTTCATTTCGTACGTTCTCCAATTCAAGGGCTTATACACTTTCCAATCAAAGTTTACTTCATATTTTCTTGGATAAGTATTATTTGTCCAATCTACATCTGCCAGCCGATAACTCGGATCGATGATGACTTCTTTAATACCATTTTGACTTCCAATATTCACCGTCGTTGTATAACTTGGTTTTAATTTGCTTCCCCATCCTATCCACCGTGGCAACACATTGGCATTGGTTGATTTTACAAACCAAGTATTAGGTATATGAAAATGATGCGCAGAGTCATTTTTATCAATGATGGTCAAGTCAATCGGCATTTGCATTTCGCCTTTTCTTTTTAATTTTAATTTATATTGACCATCGCCCATTTTCTTAACTTTTGAAATTTTGTAATCAATTGTCTTTGTCGTTTCCAGCCATTGATCAAAAAACCAATTCAGATCGGTTTTAGTATATTCTATAATTGCTTCTCTAAAATCTTCGGGATACGGATGTGCAAACTTCCATTTATGAAAATAATATTGCATGGCTTCGTCAAAAAGTTTTCGTCCTAAAATGTATTCTAAATTTTTAAGCATGGTGGCAGTTTTGAAATAAACTAAACTATACCCACCGCCGTGCCGAATACCACTATTAAAATCATCACTATGTGTATTCAGTGGCATATCTAATTGTTGCATCACTATGTAATTGTAATAAGGATTGTAAACAGAAGCATCCATTTCTTTTAATGGTTCAAAAGAAAGTTTTTCGTATTTGTTTTGTGGTAAATAATTGTAAGAATAGGGTCCATCAATTTGTTGATAGGTATCTGCGGTGTAGAATTGCGTAAATCCTTCGTCTAAAAACGCTCTGTAAGTTTCATTACTACCGACCATTCCATAAAACCAGTTGTGTGTCATTTCGTGTACTAATAATGTTCTGTAAAATGGATCAAAGCCGCCGTCCAATGTTAGCATCGGATATTCCATTCCGTCTTGTGCATCGGCACAAATCATTTTAGGATAGTAGTAAGGGCCAATGTTTTTGGAATTGACTGCAATAATTTTTGTCATATATTCTGTGGCGTTGAGCCAACCAGCGGCGTGTGGCTCTTGCACCAGTGCAATGCAACGAATGCCGTTATACACTTTTTCATCTATTCTGTAAGTAGGATCGGCAGTGTATGCTACATCGTGAACATTGATGGCGCTGAACTTCCATGTTTTGTATTTTCCAGATGGCTTGATTATTTCGGATGGCGGTGCGTTAAAAGGTTTTGTTTTAAAGTTAGACAAATCTAATTTTTTTCTTAACTCTTCTGGCAATACTTCTTTTTCATTGATTAAAATTCCCGTACCATCCAAAACATATTGTTCTGGCAAGGACAATTCTACATAATACGAACCGAAGTCGCCGTAAAATTCGTGATCCATGTGTTGCTGTGTGTCCCATTTCATTTTATGATCATACACAGAAATTCGTGGATACCAGTGTACTATATCATAGTGTTTATAGCCGAAAGTTTCAAAGTACTTCATACGATTGCGGATGGCTTCTTTGTCAAAATATGTTTTGAATTTTATTTTAATAACAATAGAGTCGTTGGGCAATAAAGGTTTTTCAAGCGGCACTCTCATAATGGTATTATCTATTTCAAAGTTCTGAACAATCTGACTTGCTTTAATGGTATCACACACCACCGAATAACTTTCTTTAATGGTATTCGCATCCACTGCTTGCACATTTACAATAGAATCACAATGATTAAGATATTTTCTTTCAATTTTGATTTCCAATATTTCTGTACCTAAATTATTTTCTCTGTATTTGCCGTATTTCAAAGGAATGTGATTGTTTTTATACAAATCCGATAAATAGGAATTTTTACATTGTGCGTTGTTGTATAAATGAAAAAACAACTCATTCAGTTGGTCTGGTGAGTTATTCCAATAAATAATTTCTTCATAACCATCAATAATATTGGTAGTATCATTAAGTTTGGCATAGATATTATAGTGTACATCTTGTTGCCAATACGCAGCGTGTGGCTTGCGGTTTTTCCAGTATAACGGATTGCTTTTACTTCTATACTGTCCATATTCTTTTTGTGCATAAACACTTAAAATTAAGTTTAATGACAAAACAATTAAAGCAATTTTTCTCAACATATTTTTTTTGAGCAAAAGTAAAGAAAATTAAACAATACAAAATAGTTAGAATCCACTACTTTTGCAGAAAAAAAATGAAAGAAAATGTTGTGATTCACTGGTTTAGAAGGGATTTGAGGGTAAAAGATAATCGGGCGTTATATGAAGCGTTGCAAAGTGGTTGGCCGGTTGTTCCAATTTTTATCTTTGATAAAAATATTTTGCAGTATCTTCCGTCAAAAGATAAAAGAGTTTGTTTCATTCACGATACACTCAACAAATTGAATAATGAGTTGTTTACTAAATATCAATCAGGTATTGAATTTTATTACGATGTGCCTGAAAAAGCGTTTGAAAAAATTTTAGAAAAATACAATGTTGTTGCGGTGTATACGAATAAAGATTATGAACCTTATGCCATTCAAAGAGATAAGCATATACAAAATATGTTGAAAAACAAAGGCATACAAATGTTTTTATTAAAAGATCATGTGCTCTTTGAAGAAAATGAAATTTTAAAGCCCGATGGTTCAGTATATAATGTATTTACACACTATGCGAAGGCATGGAAAATTAAGTTTTCTGAAGTTTACTCTTCACAAATAACATTTTATCCATCAGAGCACTATCTTCACAATTTGCTGAAACGTGAAACACTCAATAAAATTCCATTATTAGAAGAAATGAATTTTCAACAAGTTGATTATACTTTAAAACCATTAAACTTAACCGACGAATTACTTGCTAATTATCAAAATTCCAGAGATATTATCTACCTTGAAAATGGCACCACAAATGCCAGTGTTTATTTGAGATTTGGAACCATCAGCACAAGAGAACTGACAGATATAGCGTTGAAAAACAATTTAAAACTTTTTGACGAACTTATCTGGCGTGAGTTTTATCAGATGATTTTATATCACTATCCGCAGAGTGTTGATAGTAATTTTAAGACAGATTACAAAATACAATGGGAAAATAATGAAACATATTTCAATCTTTGGAAAAATGGGCAAACGGGCTTTCCTATTATTGATGCGGCAATGACCGAACTTAATAGCACGGGCTACATGCACAATCGTTGCAGAATGATCGTATCTAATTTTTTGACAAAGATATTGTTGATTGATTGGCGCTGGGGCGAAAAGTATTTTGCAGAAAAACTAATGGATTATGAAATGGCTTCAAATGTGGGCAATTGGCAATGGTCAGCAGGAACAGGTGTTGATGCGGCGCCTTACTTTAGAATATTTAATCCATACTTACAGCAAGAAAAATTTGACCCAGAATATCAATATGTCAAAAAATGGATAAATAATTTTAATCCTGAGAAATATCTGAAACCAATGATTCATTATGAAGAAAGAAGAAAGCAGGTTTTGTTAAAATTAAAGCC
>CAZNVL010000079.1:0-9955 GCA_964576565.1 uncultured Flavobacteriaceae bacterium
TCTTGAAATTCTCAATGCGAACGATAAAAAAATGCACTATAGCAAAAATTTATTTATTTTCTCAATGGCTTTCTGGTACATTGTATCGTAATTTCCTACTGGTATAATTATAGCAGGTGTTTGTAATTGTGTAATGTGTTGCTTGTAAATAGAGTACAGGTTTTGAAGATAATCCAAAGATATAAACTGTTCCATTTTTCTATTTCTTTGTTTAATGTTTTGTAATGCTTTTTCGGGCGGCACGTCCATAAAAATCAAGAGGTCTGGTTGAATATTTAATTCTTTTTCCAGATGATAAAAATGTTCTTTAAAGAGATCAAAATGCTGTTTAGGCAAATTATTTTCAGCAAACCATAAACATTTTCTAAAACAATAATCTGTAAAAATTATTTCATTATCAGAAGATTGGAAACATTGATGGAGTTGATGAAAGCGATTGATTAAAAAACTATATTCTACTAAAAAATGGTATTTCTGTGGTTCACGGTAAAATAATTCTAATAAGTTATTATCTTCAAATTTTTCTTTCAACACATGGGCTTTATATTTTTTTTGATAATACTGATACAACCAATCTACTAATGTGGTTTTACCACTACCAATAATGCCTTCAATACAAATGAGTTTCATGGTATAGTAAATTTTGAATGGATGTTTTTAATACGGGATGCTGCACATTGCTTGCAATTTCAGATAAAGGTAAAAGCACAAATTTTCTTTGATGTAAATGAGGATGTGGAATGGTAAGGTATTCCGATGATAGGATGAGATCGTTGAATAATAAAATATCAATATCAATGGTTCTTGATTGGTAGTTGGTATTTCTTTGGAATGTTTTTATTCGCCCCAATGATTTCTCTATTTCTAAAATTCTTTGTAATACTTCATCAGGGGATAAATTGGTTTGAATATGCACACATAAGTTGTAAAAAAATGGTGTATCCGCGGGCATATTCCAGGGTTCTGTTTGATGAATAGAAGATTGTTGAACGATTCTCCCTATTTGTTCTTCTATTTGATTGAAAGCACAATAAATGTAAAATAATCGGGGGTAGAGGTTACTGCCAATTCCCAAATATACATTGTTCATAAAGCGGTGGATAAATTTTGGAAGGTAAAAATACAAAAAGGTATATTTGAAGCATTCAAAAAATTAAACTTATGAGACAATTTTTTGGTGGATGTTTCGGGGCTTTTTTGGGCGTGCTGATTGGATTTATCATTTTATCTATTGTGCTGTTTGCAGCCATTACTAAATCTGTAACAGACGCCCTTGATACCAAACAAGTAAAAAGTGAATCAGAAGGTACCATTGAAAAAAATGCAGTGTTGAAATTAGAATTAAAAGGCGAAATTAAAGATATAGCAAGGAAAGATGTGTGGAATTTTAATTTCAGAGAATGGTTGGAAGATAAAGATCTTGTGTTATCTCAAATGGTGCGTGCGATTGAAGTCGCCGCCAAGGATGAAAATATCAAAGGCATTTACATTCGTATTTATCCTTTTTCTGCATCGGTTGCACAATTAGAAGAATTGAGAAAAGCATTGCAAACATTCAAAAAATCTGGGAAGTGGATTTATGTTTATGCCGATAATTATTTTCAGGGGGATTATTATTTAGCGAGTGTAGCGGATAAAATTATTTTAAATCCACAGGGTAATTTGCTATGGAAAGGATTAGCGTCTCAAATTTCATTTTTCAAAAAGATGTTAGAAAAATTAGATATTCAAGTGCAAATTTTCCGACACGGTAAATTTAAGAGTGCAGTAGAGCCCTTTATGTTAGATAAAATGAGTGAAGAAAATCGTCAGCAAATGCGTGGCATCTTAAATTCTGTTTGGAGCGAGATTTTGGATAAAATATCTGCAAGCCGTGGTATTTCAAAAGAGAAATTACATCAATTAGCGAATGAATTGGCGATTAAAGATGCAGAAGCCGCTCTTCAAAACAAATTAGTAGATGTTCTTGCCGATGAACAAAACACTGAAAAGATGCTTCAAAAGTTAGTGAATGAAGAAGATAACAAAAAATTTTTGGTCAATTACCATCGCTATAAAGAAAAAGCCAATGAAAAATACGATGATGGCAATTCTAATAAAATTGCGGTGATTTATGCCAACGGTCAAATTATTGACTACATCGATGGGGCAGAGGATGATGCGATTGTGCCTTCAAAATTTTTGAAATTAATTAAAAAAGTACAAGACGATCAGAAAATTAAAGCAGTTGTTATTCGTGTGAATTCGCCGGGCGGAAGTGCTTTTGCCAGCGAAACGATCTGGCAAGCCATTGAAACATTGAAAAAGAAAAAGCCCGTGATTGTTTCATTTGGAGAAGTGGCCGCCAGCGGTGGATACTATATCAGTTGCGGAGCCGATTATATTTTTACCGACCACAATACCATTACAGGATCTATTGGAGTGTTTGGAATGTTACCGAATATTCAAAATTTGATGCAAAAAGATTTAGGCATTTATACAGATACCGTAAAAACCAATGCCTATGCAGATTTTATGAGTGTGCAAAGACCGGTACAAGCCCGGGAATACGAGGTGATTATGCATAGTGTTGAAAAAGTTTATAATACCTTTTTAGATAGAGTAAGCAAGGGCAGAAAATTAGACAAATCGTATGTTGATAATATCGGGCAAGGTAGAGTGTGGAGTGGTGCAGATGCGGTCAAGCTCAAATTAGCAGATGAAGTCGGAACACTTGAAGATGCGATTGCTTTTGCAGCCAAAAAAGTCCATCTGGAAAAATTTGATATAGTAGAATATCCCAAAGTAAAAGATCCTTTCCAACAATTGATGGAAAGCTTTAATCAAGACGAGGATGCTTTGCAGGAAAAATGGATAAAAGCTCAATTAGGCAAAGAGTATAAAAATGTTTGGTTATTGAAACAAACCTTAAAGCAAAATCAATTACAGTATTTTACTTTGTTGCCTTATGAAGTAGAGATTTTTTAATACTCTTATTGTAATAATCAATGAGTTCTTTTACTGAAATTAGATTACAATCAATCTTTCCTCTCAATAAATTAGGCAATGCTGTTTACCTTGTTTTAACAAATTTACAAAGCACACCACCCCATTGCTCTTTAATTTGTAATAAAAAATGGTATAGTTTAAATTACAATGAATGTAAAATCAACATACCTGTTAATGTTTTATTTAAATTATTAATTTCTAAAAATGAGCCGTCTGTTTTCTTGGAACTATCCATAGAATTAAAAGAAAAAATAGTAGAGATAACATTTTCTCAATATAAAAGAATAAATTTTCAGGACGGAATAACCTGCATTGCACCTATCAAAGAAATTTTAGTAGCACACAATATACCTTTCAAAAAAGATATTTTGTTGTATGAAATGATAGAGCGGCTTTATCATGAAAAACTCATCCAAAACAGTTTTTCATTTATCTATTCAGAAAATATCTACAAGATAAAAAAATACTCAAAAGAAGAATTATTGAATCTTAAAACATAATGGACGCTGACCTTCTATCCATAAAAAAATTATCAAAACTCTTATTACTACGCACTTTAAGTTTTATCGCACTTGCCATAATGCTGGTAATATTGTACTTGTATCCTTTTGATGCTGTTACGAATTTTTTTATTGTACTGCTATTAGTGATCATTTATGCTATGCTAAGTACTCAATATCTTCAGGAACAAAAACGTTTGTGGGAGCATCTGCCACGCTTTCGTTTTATGTCGTGGTATTTTCTATCATTTAGTAGCATCTGGATTGTTGTTTTATTGGTCTTGGCTGTGTTTTCATACAGTGAGTTTAACAATATCCCCTTAACATTGGCGGCCGGAAGTATGGGCATAATAGAAACATGGGCTTTACTCTGGACATATCTTTACCGGTTGCACTTTATTGCTATAAAACCCAATCATATAATGATTGTCAAAAAAAAGATGGTGTATATTTTCCCCGAATCTATTGCCGAAATACATTACCGAAACGATATACTTATATTCCAACTAAAAAATGAAACAACCGTATTTGTAAATTTTTTGGAAGTAGAAGATCCCGAAAAAATCAAATTACAAATTGCTCAATGGCTAACAGACCAACATTTGAATTTTGGTACCATCGTTGAAGCATTAAAAAGAAAAACATAAACCGTGAATCAGAAACCTTTAATTGCAAAATACTATTGATTGAAAGATTAATATTCTGTTTCTTTAAATTATTGCCGCAATATTTTTTGCAACAAATACACAATAAAAAAACATCCCTTACGTTATTATATTCAAATAAACCTTTGCATAAATAATTATTATTGTGCATATTTGCCCCCAAACCAAAACCAAAATCTAAACTCAAAACCAACAACCTATGAGCAGAAAAAAAACATCCGGCGGCTTTTCATTTGCCATTGCATCCTTAGCCATTGCCATTTGTATTGGTATCGGTATCTTTGTGTACCTGGTCATTCTTGGGAACCCTAACAACTTTGATGCAGAAGGTCACCCCAAGCCCGGCAACATTCTTGGCATTATGTATAAAGGGGGATTTATAGTACCCATTTTGATAGGTGTATTATTAACCGTGCTTACCTTTGCATTAGAAAGATTTATCACCATTCAAAAAGCCATGGGCAAAATGCCTACTGAAAAATTTATTGAAAAAGTAAAAGCACTTTTAGCAGACCATCAATACGAACAAATTCTTGAAGAATGTAACAAACAAGGCGGCTCTTTAGCCAACGTTATTCATGAAGGCATTTCAAAACTCTTGTACGTAAAAAACGATAACAAAATGGACAAAGAAGCCAAAGTAGCGGCTATTCAAAAAGCCATTGAAGAAGCCATAGCCCTTGAATTACCCATGCTGACCAAAAACATGGTGGTCATTTCTACCTGTGCATCCATCGGAGTGTTAGTCGGACTTATTGGAACCGTATTCGGAATGATTCGTGCGTTTGCCGCATTAGCAACTGCTGGAGCACCCGACACATCTGCACTGGCTACCGGTATTTCAGAAGCACTCGTCAACACGGCTATTGGTATCATGTCTTCTACCTTTGCGATTATTTTTTACAACCTTTTCAATAATCGCGTGGATCAATTAACCTACGCTATGGACGAAGCCGGCTTTACTATTGTTCAGGAATTTCAATCTACCGAAGCCGCCGTAACCGCCTAAACATAACTTATGCCAAAAGTTAGTTTAAAAAAACCCTCCCCTTCTCTGGACATGACCCCAATGGTGGACTTGGCATTTTTGCTGGTTACATTTTTTATGCTCACGGCCTCATTCAGAGAAGCGGAACCGGTCGTAATAGATCCGCCCGGCTCGCATTCCGATAAACTCCTGCCTGAAAACTATATCCTCGTTGACATTGACGCCCTTGGTCGTCCGTTTTTTGGAATATCCAACGCACAAGCCAAGGAAAAAACACTTGGCAGAATGCTTCAGAAATACAATATCCAATTGACCGAAAAACAGAAAAAAGAATTCATGAAATTATCCGTTTTTGGAGTAGATATTAAGCAATTGCCACAGTATTTAGACATGAGCGATGCTGAACGACAAAAATTTAAAACAAACGGAATACCAAATGATTCCTTAACCCCACAATTAAAAGAATGGATATTATATGCCGCTCAGGAAGCCAATGCCGTATATCTGGAAGCCAAAGAAAAAGCCAAAAGTAAAAATCAGGAATTTAAAATGGAAAAACCAAGATACGCTATTAAGGCCGATCAAAAAACCAAATACATCTCTGTAAAAAAGGTTATTGACACATTTACAGATATTAAAATTTATCGCTTTAATCTTATCACCTCCTACGAAGGTGGTTCTAAAAAAGAATAACTATGGCTGAAATCGCAGAAGAAGGCGGTGGTGGTGGACATGGTAAAGGAAAAAAGAGAGGAAAAAAACCGTCTGCCCGCATTGATATGACACCCATGGTGGACCTAGCATTCCTGCTACTCACATTTTTTGTGCTAACGTCTACTTTTAGTAAGCCCAAAACTATGGAAATCAATTATCCCGCCAAACCCGAACCAACCGATAATATCAAACCGCCCGAAGTAAAAAATGGCTTAACTTTATTATTGACAAAAGACAATAAAATCTTTTACTACAAAGGAGAATTTATTTTACCTAATGACCCAAAAGGCAGGCCCGCTACGCAGTTAGAAGAAACCGATTTTAGCATCAATGGACTTCATAAAATCTTAGTGGACATGAATAAGTCCGCCATTGAAGAAATTAAACAATTAGAAGAAAAAGCCAAACGCAAAGAAATCCCGGATACTACTTTCAAACGTTTAGTCATGGAAGCCAAAGGAAAAAAAGAAGCCCTGACCGTTCTTATTAAAACCGACGATCAAGCTACCTACAAAAATTTTATTGATGTGGTGGACGAACTCAATTTAGCCATGGTGGGAAAGTATGTTACCGTAGACATAATACCTCAGGAATATGAACTTTTGAAACAAAAATTAGGACAATAAAATAAAATTATGCAAGCGAATAATTGGTATAATGTAGTATCTGACATTCGTAATGACATCGTATTTCAAAATAGAAATAAACTTTATGGTGCTTATCAACTGCGTAAAGAGTACAATAAAACACTCTCTACTATTGTTTTATCCATGATAGGTGCCGCTTTTTTAGCATTCGGCATTAAATACTTTATAGATAATTATAAACCTTCTGAAGAAGAATTGGCCAATACAAAAATAGATATTACACAAATTGATCTTACACCACCTCAATTAGACAAAAACGAACCACCACCACCACCACCTCCTCCCCCACCACCCGTAATGGAAACGATTAAATTTGTGCCACCCGTTATCAAAGAAGATGCGAATGAAGAAGAGCCGCCTCCACCCCAAGAAAAAGTAAGTGAAACGAATGTAGGTACTCAAACACAGGAAGGTAGTGGAGATGAAAGCATTCAAGTGCCGGATGAAGGCACAGGAACAGGAGTGATAGAAGAAAAAGCCCCCGAAATTTTCACAGTAGTGCAAGAAATGCCGGAATTTCCGGGTGGAATAGCCGAAATGATGAAGTTTATTCAAAAAAACATTGTCTATCCTCCTTCTGCCAGAGAAGCAGGTATTAGTGGAAAATGTTTTTTAAGGTTTGTAGTAAACGAAGATGGCAAAATCTCTAATGTGGAAATTTTGAAAGGCGTGCCCGGATGCCCGGAGTGCGACAAAGAAGCCATTCGCGTTGTGAAGTCAATGCCGTCGTGGAAACCTGGCAAACAAAACGGAAAAGAAGTAAAAGTATATTTTCAATTGCCTATTAATTTTGTAATTAAGTAATTAATGTTTTTATTCTCCTATGAACAATTGAGTTTATGAGAGAATTAAATCGTTGAAATGCATTATTTCTTTGGCAATCTTGATCCTTCAGAAAATTTAGTCCGATTAGAAGGAGCAGAAGCACATCATTGTGCCAGCGTTTTACGACTCCAAACCGGTGAAAAAATTAGTGTATTAGGCGGCCCCGGTAAAATTTATTTAGCCGAGCTTGTTTCTGTTCATAAAAAAGAATGTATTGGTAAAATTACAACTATAAAAGAACTCCCGTCTCCCAAAACAAAATTACATCTGATTATTTCGCCTCCAAAAAACAACGAAAGATTAGAATGGTTGATTGAAAAATCAGTGGAATTGCAAGTATGGAGCTTGCACTTTGTTCTATCTGATCGATGCATACGAAAATCATTAAATATAGAACGATTGCAAAAGATAAGAGATGCAGCGGCTAAACAAAGTGGTAATCCTTATCTACCGCTCCTTTCAGAATACAAAAGCTTCAATCAATTTACTGAACATCTACCCGTTTCATCCATTCCAGCCAATTCATGCCTGCATTTAGTTTTACATTGTTATGAATCCAATAAGATAAATTTTGACTTAACATTATTACAACAAATTAAAAATCATTATTCTGATGTTTATGCCTACATAGGGCCAGAAGGCGACTGGGCAATAGAAGAAATAGAAATAATGAAACAAAAACTGACCCCTATTTTAGAAGTCCATTTAGGCGATATTCGCTTAAGAACAGAAACAGCAGCGATAAATGTAGCGGCACTAATTAAGTGCCTGAATACATAATTTTACTCTGCAGGCACTGCAAAAAATTGATTTTCTCCCCATGAAGTTGTAGCAAAATCATGTATATTACAAGATGTGTTGTATCTATTCATGTTTCCCCATAAATAATATGTTTTCGTTGTACCAGAAGTATTATTAACATAAATCGCTCCAGAAACCATAGCAAATCCAACCGGAGCAACTAATGCTCCACTTGCTAACGGGCTTCCGATAATATCTGGAGAAAATGAAAACACTGTGTTGCTATTAGATAAAGTTGTTCTTACCCATAGACCCATATCTGTACCTGTACCATCCCACCCTTGAACACCCGCGTTACTAGGTGTGAGTAATTGATAAATAAACACAATCCATTTTCCAGGGGGTAATTGAATATACGCATTTGTATATTGCCATCCAGGATACAGTGTTGTGAGATGGTTAGGTGTAACAGAAGTATGCACACCAAATATCACGCCGGCGTATCCACTGGTTTGAAATTTTGTCCATCGGTTGGATTGCCAATAATAATACCCGGGCGTAATGGCATTTGTACCAGATCCAGCAGTGGTCGTATTATATACAAGCATCCCATCACTTGCCGGAGAACTTACAGGCACCGTTATATTATCTGTTGCACCAGTTAATGCTACTTTTGGCAACATCACGCCTTTATTAGTAGCAGAAACATGTAAAAGCGCTGCAGCATTTGGTGCCGTCGTCCCGATGCCAACATTGCCATTGTTTGCAATGCGCATTCTTTCAAGAGGGGCATTGCTTCCATCGGGTGTGGTCCAAAAACTCATTGTAGTAGGTAAATCCGAAGTTGAAGAAGCGGCCGCATCTCTGGAAACCTGTATTTTTGCCTGTGCTACATTATTGTAATTATCACCAAAATCAAGGTTAGTCATCACATCATTGATATTGGGCTTTTGTGCAGTTGCACGTAATAAAACATTGCTTGGATTGGCAGCAACATAATTTCTAATTTCCAGGTCATAACCGGTGATGTCGGTTGAAACGGAGTTAATACCTACTTTTCCGCTAAACATTCCTGCCAAATCTCCGTTTGTTCCATATACTCCAAATGTTTTATTATTTGAATTATGATAAGCTAAAAAACCCTGAGCACTCGTATACGCACTGTTTGTAACATATCCCGCTGTTCCATAAAACGCAGTGGCAGTAGAACCAGATGTATGTTCTCCTAATATCCCGTCCCACGAGGAATTGTTGCTTCGAACATACAAATACTTTGTTTGTATAGGATTGTTGATGGCTACGCGCCCATCGTTAGAAATCCGCATTCTTTCAATATTATTGGTTTTGAAGACCAAATCCACATTATCTGTTGTACCCACAAAATGTGTTCCGGGCGTTGTACCGGCATTGCCAAGTGTGAGCCACGCATCGGAGGGAGTTCCTGTGATAAGCAGTCGTACCCAGTTGGGTGAACCGGGTGTTCCGGCATTATAGTAATATCCTGCTGGTGATAAACCGCCTGTTCCTGTGTTGTAAACCAAAAGCGATGTAGCCGGTGAAGAAATAGTTGTAGCATCTGTTGAACTTGTCAGAGCTACCCGTGGTATTAGAAGTCCCTTGTTGGTAAAGTCAATATCAAGACCCGCACTGTTATTGGGTGCTGCACCGGTAGAATTAATACCTACATTTTGGGAGTAGTTGATTTTAAAAAACATTCCACTACATAAACTGAGTAGGAATACATGTTTTTTCATGACTTTGTTTTTGTTGCAAGTATATAAAAATTAAACTAAAATATTGTACAAATTTCTATTGTAGGTTCAATTTACAAGTTTTACACTTTATTACAACAGAACTTGTCCCCGATACTCGGGGCCGGCTCCGATT
>CAZNVL010000080.1:0-3001 GCA_964576565.1 uncultured Flavobacteriaceae bacterium
CCTTTATAGCAACAAAAATTGAATTCAGATATTATTTATTACGACCCCAGAAGGGGTCGCATTTAAAAATAAATGTTATATCAAACATTCTGCAAATCTGAAATTCTAATAAAATTTACGGATTAATTAAATAGGAATTATTACATGAAATTACCCAAAGAATTTTATACCAGAAACAATGTAGTTCAAATTGCAAAAGAATTATTAGGTAAAGTGCTTGTAACAAAAATCAACAAGCAAATTACATCTGGAATCATAGTAGAAACAGAAGCATACAACGGAATTTACGACAAGGCCTGTCATGCCTATAATGGTAGAAAAACAGAGCGTACCAAAGTGATGTACGAAGAAGGCGGCATCAGCTATGTTTATTTTTGTTATGGAATGCATTATTTGTTTAATGTGATTACTAATGTAAAAGATATTCCGGATGCCGTGCTCATTAGAGGAATTATTCCTTATCACGGTCAAAAATATATTTTTCAAAGAATTTCTACCAGATCACTTGTGAAAAATGTCTTAAATGGTCCAGGAAAAGTAACAAAAGCATTAGGCATTGATAAATCGTTTAATTCAGTGAGTTTATTAGGTAATAAAATTTGGATAGAAGATGATAGCATTTTGATAAAAGAAAACGATATTATCGTTGGTACCAGAATTGGCGTGGATTACGCCGGCGAAGATGCTTTATTACCCTATCGTTTTTATTTAGATAATACCGTCCTTTCAGCATTCGTTGAGAATTTCAATTTAAGTAAACCACCAACCATAAATTAAATGTATTTTTGCCATTATTTTTAATCTAAATAGTTATGGAACAAGCTTTTGTCAAAACCGATCTTAGTTCGAATGGAATAGCGTATATTACTTTTTTTCATCCACAAAGCAATTCGCTACCGGGGGAAATTTTAAGAGAATTAGCACAACACATTGAAGCCGCCGGAAAAAATGAGAATGTAAAAGTGATTGTCTTAAAAAGTCAAGGCGAAAAGGCATTTTGTGCAGGCGCCAGTTTTGATGAACTTCTGAACATTGCCGAAACAGCATCTACAGATATTGATGCTGCCAGACAAAAAGGCAAGCAATTTTTTTCCGGATTTGCTCATGTGATCAACGCTATTCGCAAAGCCACAAAATTTGTCATTGGCAGAGTGCATGCCAAAGCCGTGGGTGGGGGCGTTGGAATTTCTGCAGCCGTAGATTATTGTTTTGCTACCAAAGAGGCAGCGGTAAAACTCAGTGAATTAGCCGTTGGCATTGGACCTTTTGTAGTGGGCCCGGCTGTGCAGAGAAAAATCGGAGTATCTGCATTCTCTCAAATGAGCATCAACGCTACCGAATGGTATCCCGCATCATGGGCAAAAGAAAAAGGTTTATTTTACGAAATATACAACTCCATTGAAGAAATGGACAAAGCCATTGATAAACTTTGTCAGCAACTTTCCAAAAGCAATCCTGCCGCCATGCAACACCTTAAAAAAGTATTCTGGGAAGGAACAGAAAACTGGGATGAACTGCTTATTCAACGTGCCGGAATTAGCGGAGAATTAGTGTTATCCGAATATACCAGAAATTTTATTTTGTCTTTTAAGAAAAAGTAATGGATGTTTCCCCTAATTTTTTACTTTTGAATAGCACTCTTCTTAAATTTCTCAATACCCTTTCTTAACCACTCAATATACGCTTCTTTATCCGGATTGTATCCACGCACATCCATTAGAAGATTTTCATTGTGATCTAATAAAACATACAATGGTTGAGAACTTTGACCATATCGTGTTTCTTCCATGTATTTAAATTTATCTCCAATCGTAGTTATTTTTCTTTTTCTGCCGTACCATTCTACTTCAAAGTGCTCGCTTTCCGGTAAATTCCTTTTATCATCTACATACAAAGACACCAATACCACTTCATTATTCAAGATATTTTTTACCCGTTCATCCGGCCAGATAAAATCTTCTGTTTTACGACAATTCGCACAGGCATGGCCTGTAAAGTCCACCATCAGTGGCTTATTCACCTTTTTGGCATATTCCAATGCTTTTTGATAATCATTCTTAAAGTGAATAATCCCATGCTTGTTCATTTCAGCACCTTCTGGTAAGGGCTGATTTTCATACATGACAGAAGAAGCCGAAGCCATGAATCCATGCGGCGATTCAGAATATTCTAATGGTGGTAAAATTCCACTGATTAGATTCAACGGTGCGCCCCACAAGCCCGGCAGCATATACAAAGTAAAACTCAATGATAAGGTAGCAAACATCAAACGAGTAACGGAGAGATATTTCACTTCTCCGTCATGATGCGTTTTGAAAAAACCTAATAAATACAATGTCAATAAACCAAATATACCAATCCACAATGCCAAAAATACTTCCCGAGTCAAGATTCCTGCTTGTACTACCAAATCTGCATTAGAAGCAAATTTTAAAGCCAAGGCAATCTCTATAAAACCCAAAGTTACTTTTACAGCATTCAACCAACTGTCCGATTTTGGCAATGATTTCATCCAGGATGGAAATGCTGCAAACACACCAAAAGGCAATGCTAACGCTAATGAAAAACCAAACATCCCAATAGAAGGTCCTAATATCTCTCCTGTGCTGGCGGCTTGTACTAATAAAGTCCCTACTATTGGTCCTGTACAAGAAAATGACACCAAGGCCAATGTAAATGCCATGAAAAATATCCCAATAAAACCACCCTTATTACTCAAACTATCCATCTTATTCACCAATGAAGACGGCATATTGATTTCAAAAGCCCCTAAAAAGGAAAAACCAAAAATTAATAACAACACAAAAAACACCAGATTAAACCAGACATTGGTGGACAAATCATTCAAGGCACTGGCACCAAAAATTAAGGTAACAAAAATTCCTAACAACAAATAAATAACAATAATGCTTATTGAATACAGCGTGGCTTCTTGTATGGACTTCTTTCTGTCTTTATGCCGCTTTGTAAAAAAACTAATGTTCATTGGAATCAAAGGAAA
>CAZNVL010000080.1:3101-9928 GCA_964576565.1 uncultured Flavobacteriaceae bacterium
GTTTCAGAATTATTCTTTTCCTGTAAAGTATTTTCAACATCAATATATATTTCAAAAGGTTCTGCAGGTGGAAAGATGCACTTCTCTTCGGTACAGGCCTGATATTCATACGTTCCACTGACTTTAATTTTACCATTTCGTTTTACTCGTATATTCTGCCAGAACTCTGCTTTTTTTGAAAAATACTCTACTTCCACCTGAAACACTTTATCCATTTCTTTAATACCCTTACTCTGTTGTAATTTTCCTACTAATTCATAATCCTTTGACACATCAAACTTAATAGCTGTAGGCATAGGCCCATCGTCTGGATTTTGATAAATGGAATATATGTGCCAGGGTTCATCAATTTTTACATGAAATAAAATTTTATACTCATTATCTTTCACTTTAATCGCTTTAATATCAAAATGAGCCGGTCTTTCCTGAGCATTTATTCTAAATAAATAACTCGCTATCAAAAAGTGAATTACAAAATATCTCATAATCTCAACTTAAATAATGGCTTGTAAATATAGATAAATCAAATTTGAAAAGCATACAAAGCATTTTTGTAATTTTTGTTAAGCCCATTCCACTTACCTACTCTACACAACCTGATTTATCCGTACATTGCACGCATGAAAACGCTTCTTTCCTTAAAGCCCTATTTCCTTAAATACAAATGGTATTATTTATCAGGAATATTATTCGTTACCCTCTCTTCCATTTTTGCGAATTATCAGGCGATTATCGTAAGAAATGCCACCAACGAAATTATAAAAAACATTGAACAACAACATTTTAACCATGCTCAATTCATCACTTATATTTTTTACTTACTGGGGCTTTCGTTGATAAGCGGGATATTTATGTTTTTGATGCGGCAAACCATCATTGTTTCCAGCCGTCACATTGAATACGACCAAAAAAACGATTTGTACCAACATTTTCAAAAAATGGACAAACAATTTTTGAAAATGCAAAGTATCGGTGATTTGATGAATAAAATCAGTGAAGATGTTGGACGAGTGCGGATGTTTACAGGTCCTGCTATTATGTATCTGGTAAATGTTATCGTTACTGTAATGACTGTATTATCGTTTATGCTTCATGTGAGCCCATTACTTACACTTTCTGTGATATTGCCATTGCCCTTATTTTCGTGGGGAATCTTTTATTTAAGCACAAAAATAAATCTACATAGCACACAGGTACAAGAAAAATTATCCACTATTACTTCTTTTGTACAAGAAAGCATTTCATCTATCCGTCTTATTAAAATTCACAACAAAGAAAAATACTTTGAAAACAAACTCAATGATTTAAATGAAGATTATAGCCAAACCTTTGTAAAATTAGGCAAAACCGAAGCACTCTTTCAACCACTAATGACCGCCATGGTAGGTACTGGAATTATTATTACCGTGTGGCTGGGAAGTGTTTTGTTACTAAAAAAACAAATAGAACCCGGTAATATCACTGAATTTGTATTATATGTTTATCGGCTGACGTGGCCATTTACTGCTTTAGGTTGGGTGAGTGCCCTCATTCAAAGAGCCATTGCTTCACAAAAAAGAATCAATGAATTATTGGCCATACAGCCACAAATCATTTCAAACAACCCACAAACTTATTCAATTAAAGGAACAATAGAATTTCAAAATGTTTCTTTTACATACCAGGAAAGTCAAATACAAGCATTAAAAAACATCTCGTTTTCTGTAAATCCCGGTCAGGTATTAGGCATTACCGGAAAAGTAGCGTCCGGCAAAAGCACTATTTTTCAACTTCTTCTCAGATTTTACGATGCAGATACCGGACAAATTTTAATTGATAATCTCGCTATCCAACAACACAATCTCAATATCTTAAGACAACATATTGCGTATGTGCCGCAAGATGCTTTTCTATTTAATGATACAGTTTTAAACAATATCATTTTCCCAGAAACGGATTATCCAATAGAAAAAGTAATAGAAATATGTAAAAAAGTACATATACATGACACTATCATGAGTTGGCCTCAACAGTACCAAACCCAGATTGGCGAACGTGGCATCAACTTATCTGGCGGACAAAAACAACGATTAGCATTAGCCAGAGCACTGATTAAAAACACCCCCATTCTACTGATTGACGATGCTTTTTCGGCATTAGATAATGAAACAGAACAAATCATTGTGCAGAACATAAAAGAAGATTTAAAACAAAAATCCGTCCTTATTATTTCTCAAAAACTCTCCATATTACACCAATTAGCCCATTATGTGTTGTACTTAAAAGATGGCAATATCATAGAACAAGGCCGCCCACAAGAACTATTACAAACCAACAGTGAATACAAAAAACTTTATCAACTACAATCCATCAAGAAAAAAGTTTTGAATTAAAAAACATACACACATAAAAGTTTATTATTCAAACATTTTTTTCCTTACATTTTGGGCTTAAATAAAAAAGCCCCACGCGAGGCGCAGGGCTAAAAGACCTTCGGCTTATAGCCTTATTGTGATTGGTCTTTCTGCACGCAAATATAAATCAAACTATAAACTAAAACAAATTTAAAAATTAAACCTATGGCACAAAAAATTTTAGCATTGGACTTAGGCCAATCATCCATTGGCTGGTTAATTCGAAACACTGACAATGAAGATGAGCAACAATTTGAAAAATTTGGCGTAATCACCTTCAAAAGGGGAGTAGGGGAAGAAAAAAATGTGGAATATTCTTTGGCCGCTGAGCGAACTAAGTATCGCTCCATGAGAAGATTATACCAAGCAAGAAAATATAAATTATGGGAAACCTTGAAAAATTTAAGAAAAAAAGATTATTGTCCAATTAAAGAAGAATCCCTGCAAAAATGGACAACATACAATAAATCATTAGGACTAAAAAGAGAATATCCAATTGATGATTTAGAATTTGAAGCATGGATAAAACTTGATTTCAACGGGGATGGCAAACCTGATTTTGACAGCCCTTATCAATTAAGAAAATATCTTGCAGAAAACAAATTAGATTTTTCCAAAGCAGAAAATAGATATATGCTCGGAAGGGCATTGTACCACATTGCACAACATAGGGCATTCAAAAGTAACAAAAAGGTCAAAAACATAGATATTGAACAACAAGATAGCGCTGACATCGGTGCAGAAAAAAAGAAAAGAGATGCATTATTAAAAGAATTTGAAAAAAATAATATCCCCTATGATGAAAATAAAACAATAGGTCAATTACTTGCTGAAGCTGAATTATTCTTTAAAGAAAGAGGATATGGAAGAATCCGAAACGAATTGCACCCTTATGTTACCAGAAAAATGCTTCAACAAGAAGTAGAACAAATCTTTAAATTTCAATTTGGAGAAAACAATTGGTTAAATGAATTTAAGGACATTTTTGGAGTGGAAAAAGTTGCTAAATGTTCTATTTTCTGGCAAAGGCCATTACGTTCTCAAAAATCCTCTGTTGGAAAGTGTACCTTAGAAAAAAACAAATATCGCTGTCCTGCAAGTCATCCAGAATTTGAAATATTCAGGGCATGGTCACTTATAAATAATTTAAGATACAAAATAAATAATGGAAATGAAGAATATCTTCCACTTGATTTAAAGAATAAACTTTTTGATGAAGTTTTTATCAATAAAGATGGTTTTGAAATATCAAAAATCAAAAATTGGTTGAGAAAAGAACTTAATAATACAAATATTAGTTTAAACTATTCTGATAAAACATTCGTACCCGGCTCACCAACTATCTATTTTCTTAAAAAAATACTCGGTGATGATTGGCAAAACGCAAAAATTGAACACGCTCCAATCCAAAGAATAAAAAAAATAAAAAATAGTTATCAAACTTATATTTCCCAAAAGAATTACTATACCTACGAGGACTTATGGCATGTGGCATTTCAGTTAGAAGATGAAGAAGAAGTAGAAAACATAGCACGAAATAAATTTAAATTAAACGATGAGCAAATAGCAGAATATCTAAAATTATTCAATAATATTGAAGTAGATTATGCAAAACTTAGTTTAAAAGCAATAAGAAACATCAACTATTTTCTAAAAAAAGGACTCATTTACACAGACGCTGTTTTACTCGCAAAAATTCCCGAAATTCTTAAAGAAAAATTTACACCTGATTTTGAAGAAAAAATCATCAATTCATTAAACAACATCATCAGTGAAAATAGAAAAAAGAAAAATATTTTGAATATCACAAATGCCTTGATTTCAGAGTACAAAATCAATCACTTTCATGAAAAAGATTATCAATATACCTTGCAAAAGGATGATTTATTAAAGATTGAACAAGAATGTCAAAAATTTTTTGGTACGAGTAAATGGAATGCTTTTAGTGAAGAAGAAAAAGAATTTTATCCCAATCAGATACAAAATGAGTTTCAAACCTTCTTTAACGATAAAAACAGAGAATACAAAAAATTACCAAAACTCGTAGACGATTTGAAAGATTTTCTTAAAAAAGAGTTTCCATCTCTCACAGAAAAGGCATTAAACAAATTATATCATCCATCAGCTATTGATATTTATCCCCAATTAACTGACAAAGATAAATCCACTGATGGTAAACTTTACCTGAAAAATCCACAAACCGGTTCTTGGAAAAATCCAATGGCACTGCGTGTTTTAAACGAATTAAAGAAACTAATTAACTATTTAATAAAAACTAACCAAATTGATGAAGACACCAAAATAATTGTTGAAATCCCAAGAGAATTAAATGATGCCAACAGACGCAAAGCTTACGAAATATGGCAAAAACGAAAAGAAGAAGAAAATCAACAATTCGCCTTAGCAATTGCAGAATTACTCAAAGATAATTCTTTACAAATAAAAGCCAATCCCAACAGTGACTCTGATATAGATAAATTTAGATTATGGTATGAGCAGTGTTTTAATGAGATTTCAAAAGAACATACTAAAAATGGTGAAAACATACTTATATCCGAGACAAAAAAGAAAAAGAACAAGAAAGGTGAAGAAAATACCGAAGAAACTCTTACATGGAAAGAAAATAAATTCAATGAAGTTAATACTTCTCTTTGGTTCAATATCCAAAAAGTAAAAGATAATATAATAGAAAAATATAAACTTTGGACTGAACAAAAAGCAATATGCATTTATTCTGGAAATATAATAAAATTAAGCGATTTATTCAGTGAAGATAGAATTGATATAGAACACACCATACCCTACTCTCGCTCATTTGATAATAGTTTAGCTAATAAAACGGTGTGTGATAAAGAATATAATCGTAAAATTAAACAAAACCGCCTTCCATCAGAATGTCCAAATTATCAAGATATTTTAGAAAGAATAAAACCATGGCAAGAAAAAATAGAAAATATTAAAAAACATCTTGAATTCTGGAAAAATGAAGCTAAGAAAGCACAAAACCCTGATCGTAAAAACCAATGCATCATTGAAAAACATTTATGGACGTGGGAATTAGAATATTGGCAAAATAAAGTAAACAGATTTTTAATGACCAGTGGTGATATCAATGAAAACTTTGTAAGAGCACAATTAAATGAAACCCAGCTCATTAGTAAATATGCCTTTCACTACTTAAAAACACTCTTCAATAATGTACAAGTTCAAAAAGGTGCCATAACATCCGATTTTGCCAAAATTTTAGGATTAAGAGACAAATACAAACCCAAAAATAGAGCCAAACACACACACCACGTGTTAGATGCTATGATTTTATCTCTTATTCCTGATAGTGCCAGATTAAAATCTATTCTGGAAAAATACGGAAAAGTAAAGGAACTAGAAAAAACACTTGAACACAGTGAAAATAGAGAACTAACAAATCGTGAGATACAAACTTTAAAAGACGAAATAAAAAATATATTGGTGCAAAGCAGAATTCCAACAACAAATACACTTTATCGAATTATTAATAATATTGAACAAACAACAATCGGTATTATTTCACAAAGATCAAGAATCTTTGCAGTTGCAAAAAAGAAAATTCGTAAAGGAAAACTAAAAGGTAAAATAGTTACTGGCGATGTAGTAAGAGGCCAGCTTCACAAAGAATCTTTCTATGGTAAAATTAAGTTAGTCAAAAGAGACAATGAAGGTAAACCATTAAGAGATGAAAACGGTAATTGGATCTTCGAGACTGATAAAAATGGTAATCCTCTTTATGCATTTGTAAAACGTGTACAAATAGATGAACAATTGAAAACTAAAAATATTGTAGATCCTGAAATTAAAAAGATTTTTGAAGAACAAATAAAAACTAAATCCCTTAAAGAAATGAAAAGAGAAGGGGGATTATTTTATACCGATCCTAAAACAGGTAAAACAATTAGAATCCGCCACGTTCGTTGTTTTCAAAAACCAACAGAACTTCTTGAAATTAAAAAACAAAGTCATCCATCTAAATATGACTACAAAAACTTCTATTATGCTGACAATGCTGAAAATATCTATTATGCCTTATATGAAGATGAAAACGGGAATCGAACCTTTGAAATGCTCAATCTATTTGAAGCAACAAAACGAAAAAAACAGAAAAACATTCTAAATGTCAAAGATTTCTTTGAACCTACGAAAGAAATAGGAAGAGGTAAGAAAAAATTAATTGCAAAATTAAAAGCAGTTCTTTATCGTAATCAAAAAGTAATTTTTTATCAAAATAATATCAATGAATTAAAAGAATTAAACAAAAAACAACTAACCGAAAGATTATATAACATATATGCTCTTTATGGCAAAACAGATGGTAGAATACAATTTCAACATCACTTAGAGGCCAGGGCAGATAAAGATATTACTGACCCTAATAATCCTGACAAAAAATTAATTGGTTAT
>CAZNVL010000081.1:0-9869 GCA_964576565.1 uncultured Flavobacteriaceae bacterium
TAGTTTTGTCACTGAAATCCCAATGGCTATGGGATTTTGGAGGAGGAATAGGCGCCTCTAATTATCTTGGAGATATTGGTGGGAAAGAAAAAACAAGAAGGGACTTTATTTATGATATGAAACTTGCCAAGACAAAATACAATTTTGGTGCCTTTGCCCGATATAAGTTTATGCCCAATATATCACTTAAAATAGCATTTGATTATATCAGAATTGAAGGGGATGATAAGTTGACTACCAATCCTGCTCGGCACTACAGAAACTTAAATTTTAGAAATAGTTTATACACGTTATCCTTTACAGGAGAATGGTTTTTTTATGAAGATCCTGATTTAGGAAATACCTATCGTTACAGGAATAGCTTCAGGTCGTACTTATTTGCAGGAGGCAGTGTTTTTTATCACAATCCGAAAGGGCTGTATCAAGGTCAATGGATTAACTTGAGACCCTTACAAACAGAAGGAGTAGTGTATTCACCTATTAACTTTGCCATTCCAATGGGATTAGGATTTTATTTTACATTCAATAGAAAACACCGCATCGGCTTTGAAGCAACTTACTGGAAAACATTTACGGATTATTTAGACGATATTAGTGGCAATTATCCTTCTACTCCACCAAAAGATAACCTTGCAAAAGCAATGTCTTTGAGAACACCTGAATTAGGAACAAAAGCATTGCAAGACAATCCAGGTGTTTATCTTGCCCATAACTGGGGGCAAAAAAGAGGAGACCCTACTCACAAGGACGCTTTTTTAACGATGAGTGTTTCTTATAGTTATGTGATTAGTGGTAAAAGCTCTTTTTATCGTAGCAAATTTTCCTGGTTTGGGAAAAAATCAAAGAAAAGAATCAGAAAAATCAGAGCGAAGTTTTAAACAATTATTATTCTTTTACCCAGTCGTTTGTTGATGTCTTTTTTTATTTCTTCAAGGTTTTTGATTTCAAAAAGGAGTTTTTGAATTTCTGGCTCGTTCTTTTCTGTTTCAGCCATTTGTAAGGACTGCTGCTTTTGCAATAATAGTTTTCTTATCTTTTTTTCTTTGAAGGATAAAATTAAATACCGAATTACATTTTCTACATTTTCAATTGGTTCAGGCGTGTGAATTTTGTATTTCTGTTGCCAATTTGAACTAATGAAATGTTCTTCAGAATACTTAAAAGCAATATTACTAATCACGGGATTGGGGTGCCGAAAAAAATATTCTTCCGTAGGAAGAAAATTATTGCTTAAACAATTTTCTATTTCAGCAATTATTAACTTATGTTCAGGAATTTCCAGTTCCACTTCATCGTGTTTAAGTTCATAAAGAACAATGTATTCACAAGTAGTTACTTCTATACTTTGCTTATCTTCAAAGCCGGCTATTTCTGCGTCAATGTTGATGACCACCGTTCCATATTTAATCAAATGTTTTAATAATTCTTTTTCTTCTATTTCTGTAGATGCTGGTGCAAAACCCGCATAAGTATCTTTTATTTTTGGCTGTTCTTCTTGTATTTTCTCATTCTTATGAACAATTTCTTTTTTGTTATACCATTCATTTCTCATTTTTTGAGTATTCCTGAGCAGTGTTGCTTCCTCAATTTTCAAACTATCGGCTAATTCCTGCACATATACCCTTCTTTGAATCTCATTGGGGATGCGGGCTACCGAACTTAAAATCTCTTCAATGGCTTTTGCTTTATCGGACGGTGTTTGTGCCTCTGCCCAAAACAAATCTTTTTTAAATTGAATGAAATCCTTTGAATGCTCGTGGATAAACCGGATGACCTCTTCTGGTGAATGTTTGTTGACAAAACTATCCGGATCATCACCATCCGGGAATAAAAGTATTTTCACCTGCAATCCTTCTTCCAAAAGCATATCAATAGCCCTTATGCCGGCTTTAATTCCTGCGGCATCCCCATCATAGAGCACGGTTACATTATTGGTAAAACGATGTATCAATTTTACCTGTTCTGTTGTAAGCGAAGTACCGGAGGAGGCGACTACATTTTCAATACCGGCTTTGTGCAATGCAATCACATCTGCATATCCTTCTACCAGATAACACAGATCTTGTTGCATAATGGCTTTTTTCGCCAAATGAATGCCGTACAAGGTTTTGCTTTTATCGTACACAGCGGTTTGAGGGGAATTGATATATTTAGCAATGGATTTATCTTCACTTAGTGTTCTTCCTCCAAAACCAATGACTTTTCCGGACAAATCGTGAATCGGAAAAATAACTCTTCCAAAAAATTTATCGTAAATCTTATGTACATCTATTGCTTTACCTTCTTCATAATCCGGATAGTTTATTAATCCTGCTTTTAATAAAACATCTGCTGAAAAACCGGCTTGTAAAGCCAAATTGGTCAATGCTTTTTTATCAGAAGGGCTGTATCCTAATTGAAATTTTTGAATGAGAGAAAAATCTATTTTTCGTTTGTTGTATAAATAATTAAGCCCAATTTCTTTTCCTTCTTCTGTGTTTAATAGTGCGTTTGTAAAAAATTTTTGTGCAAATTGCAGTACTTCCAAAATTTTTTCTCTTTCAGATTTTTCTCTTTTTACTTCTTCTGTTTCTTCCACTTCTTCAATAAGAATATTGTACTTTTTGGCCAGCCATCTCAAAGCATCCGGATAGGAAAGTTTTTCGTGATCCATTAAGAATTTCACAACATTCCCAGAAGCACCACAGCCAAAACATTTATAAATACCTTTGGAAGGCGATACACTAAAAGAAGGTGTTTTTTCATTATGAAAAGGACACAAGCCAACGTAATTAACTCCTCTTTTCTTTAATGCCACAAAATCGGATATAACTTCTTCAATGCGGGCAGCAGATAATATCTTATCAATAGAAAAAGGTGTAATCATATTTGGCAAATATAGTTAAGTTCATATAATACTCTATTTATTAAATCACTTTGGCGAGATATTTTCTAACTTTGTCAAAATTGTATTATGAAATTTATTTGTATTGGAAAAAATTATTCTGAACATGTAAAAGAAATGGGATGGAAGGATAACCATGAAATAGCACTTTTTATGAAACCAGAAAGTGCATGGTGTAAATCTGAATTCGTAAAATATCCTTCTTTTACGCAGGACTTACAATATGAAACAGAATTAATTATTAAAGTGAATCAAACTTTGAAAGAAGCAGATGTACACAAGTCCTTAAAAAGTATTGATAAAATTAGTGTAGGAATTGATTTTACCGCCAGAGACCTTCAAATGGACTTAAAGAAAAAAGGAATGCCTTGGGAAAAATCCAAAAGCTTTGATGATTCTGCGGTGGTTGGAGCATGGAAAAAATTTGATGTTTCAAAAACAGCTTATGAATTTTATTTAACTATTAATGATAAAGAAGTACAGCACGGTCTTTCTTCGCAGATGTTGGTTTCTTTTGCCCAATTATTATCCATCGCTTCCAAATTTTTTACTATAAATCCGGAGGACATAATATTTACAGGCACACCTCAAAATGTCGGGAGCGTTAAAGTTGGTGATGTTTTATGTGGTTTTTTAGAAAACGAAAAGGTTTTTGAAGTAAAAATAGTGTAATGAAATACATTGTTGTTTTTTTGATTCGTGTGTATCAGGTGGTATTATCTCCAGTTTTACCGAACGCTTGTAGGTTTACACCAACTTGTTCTCAATACACCTTGGAAGCCGTGAAGAAATATGGTTTTTTAAAAGGTTTGTGGTTGGGTTTAAAAAGAATAAGCCGCTGCCGCCCCGGAGGCGGCAGCGGCTACGATCCAGTGCCGTGAGTTTTTATTAAATTCCAGAACTAAAGTGTGCTAAACTTTCTCTTTTCATTGGATTTATTATCATCACAGGGATATTGCTAATATCTACAATTTTTTGCACATCCGTACCGCTGAAAAATTCTTTAATAGATAAGTCCGGTTTATTCATCACAATAATAAGGTCTGCTTCAATTTTATTGGCATATTCTACTACGGTTTTGGGTATATCATCTGCTCCAATAGATTTATTAGAACATGGAATACCCTTACTTTTAATGAATTGCTTAACCTGATGAGAATAGGCCAATAGTTGATTTTCGTAGCCCTCATCTTCAGGAGAAAAAATAGCTAACAGCCGAATAGAAGCATTATAGTATTTTGCGAATTGAATAGCCACATCCACTTTTTCACGACTTTCAGGAGAAAGGTCAAGCGGCAACAGAATATTTTCACAACCATCTCTGTTTTCTTTTCCACGAATAGTAATTACGGGGCACGGTGCTTTTCTTATCATACTAAAGGCGCTGGGCTTAAAAATATCTTTGAACTCAATATGGCTTTCAAGTCCAACCATGATCAGTGTGGCACCGATTTCTTTTGCAACTTTATCGGTTTCCTCATACACATTTCCTTTGACGGTCATAAAATCGGTTGGCAATCCACTTTCCTGTTCTGTTTTTTTGGCTAACTCTTTCATTTCTTCAAAACGTTCCATTCCTCTTTTTTCATAACAATATAATAACACTAACCTGGAATGACTATACTTTGCTAAATTGTAAGATTGCTTGATAGCAATCAATGATTGTTCTGTAAAATCAATGGGAATTAAAATAATACCTCTTTCTTTTAATTTCATATATTTATTTTTTAGTTTTATTTTACTTCTTCTACTTCAATTTTTTCGGTCTCTTCTTCTTTTTTAGTACCCTCTGCATTAACAGAATTTGAACTGCCTTGATATAATTTATTAAATTCCTGAATGGCTTGTCTTACCTGATCAATCTGTAAATACCATTTATCTACATTCTCAATCAGCATGGGCTGTTCTTTAAACAATTCTTTTAAAACCTTTTTGTAGGGTTTTTCTTTTGGTAACTCCACAATACCTGCTAGCTTGCTTTTAGGATCTGCCTGTGCATCTGTTATATAGTATACAGGCACGGCTATTTTCCGGTCTTTTTCTGTTTTTTCTTTATTGATTTGGTATAAAGTAATTCTGCCTTTTTCTAACACTTCTGCAAAATAATCTGTTTCCTTTATTTTGAATAGTTCAAATTTTCTATCATTGAAACCGAATGCCTTTGCTTTCTTGGGAGTAATTTCTGTAACTTTTTTAGCATTGGGTGCTTTAAAGAAAAAACTGATATTAAATTGTGCTTCTGTTTCTCCTGCATTTGTTTGAATCTCGCCCTTTATAGTGTCACCTTTGTAAGGCAAATACCATCCTTTTTCAAACTCCGGCGCTATTGAAAGAACTTTGTTGTTCCCTTTTTTAGCTTGTGCCAATACAAAAGAAGTGAAAAACACATACACTACAAAACAGATAACAGATTGGGTCTTAAAAGTATAAGTTTGCATGATAAATTAAATTTAAATCAGGACAAATGTAAGTAAAAATTTTTATCCCTTCATGAAAATTTAAAAATGTCTTTCTTGTATCAAATACTGAGTTTTTTATATCGTGGTCGCTTGGGTTCAACAGTTCCTAATCGTTTTTTCTTATTTTCTTCGTATTCCGAATAAGTACCTTCAAACCAGTAGAATGTACTGTTTCCCTCGTATGCTAAGATATGCGTACATACCCTATCTAAAAACCATCTGTCGTGGCTAATAATCACCGCACAGCCCGCAAAGTTCAGCAAACCTTCTTCCAAAGCACGAAGGGTGTTAACATCCAAATCGTTTGTTGGTTCATCTAATAACAACACATTACCTCCTTCCTTCAAAGCCAATGCCAAATGTAACCGGTTTCTTTCTCCACCTGAGAGCACACCGCATTTTTTACCCTGATCGGCGCCTGTAAAATTAAACCGGCCTAAATAAGCCCTTGAATTAATTGTTCTGCCCTCAAACACCAGATTATCCAATCCGCCGCTTACTACTTCAAATACTGTTTTTTCAGGATCAATGGCTTTATGGGTTTGATCCACATAAGAAATTTTTACGGTCGGTCCGATTTTAATTTCTCCTGAAGTGGCTTGTTCCTGCCCCATAATCATCCTGAAAAGTGTGGTTTTACCTACCCCGTTAGGGCCTATAATTCCAACAATTCCTGCTGGTGGTAGTTTGAAGTTTAAATTTTCAAACAATACTCTATCTCCGAATACTTTTGTGAGATTCACTGCTTCAATGACATCGTTACCTAATCTTGGTCCATTGGGTATAAAAATTTCAAGTTTTTCTTCTTTAACTTTTACATCTTCATTTAAGAGTTTTTCATAGTTTTGCAAACGGGCTTTTTGCTTGGTACCTCTTCCTTTAACGCCTGCTCTTACCCATTCTAATTCTCGTTCCAGTGTTTTCAGACGTTTGCTTTCCTGCTTTTCTTCTTGTCTTAATCGTTCTTGTTTTTGTTCGAGCCAACTGGTATAATTACCTTTCCATGGAATACCTTCACCACGGTCTAATTCCAATATCCACCCGGCTACATTGTCCAGAAAATAACGGTCGTGTGTCACGGCTATGACCGTACCTTTGTAGTTTTTCAAATGTTGTTCTAGCCAATCTACACTTTCTGCATCCAGATGGTTAGTGGGCTCATCCAGCAACAAAATATCGGGCTCTTGTAAAAGTAATCTACACAGCGCCACCCTTCTTCTTTCTCCGCCGGACAATACTTTTATTGGCGTGTCTGATTCAGGACAACGTAAAGCATCCATGGCTTTTTCAAGTCGTGCATCTAAGTTCCACAAATCGTAATGATCAATTTTTTCTTGCAACTCAGCTTGGCGATTAATCAATTTTTCCATTTTATCTGGATCATTTAAAACTTCTTCATCAGAAAATTTATTATTCACTTCTTCGTACTCATTTAAAATGTCCATATATTTTTGCACCCCTTCTCTCACCACTTCCATCACCGTTTTATTTTCATTTAATTGAGGTTCTTGTTCTAACAAGCCAATGGTGTAGCCCGGTGAATAATGCACTTCGCCAATGTAATCTTTATCAATGCCTGCAATAATTCTTAATAAGGTGGATTTACCAGCACCATTTAACCCTAATACTCCAATTTTTGCGCCATAATAAAAAGACAAGTAAATATCTTTAAGTACTTGTTTATTAGGTGGATGGACTTTGCTCACATTCACCATACTGAAAATAATCTGTCTGCCTTCCTGATTGGACATAGTTTTTTACCTGCAAAGTTACATATTATTCCAGCCAAATTTAAATTAAAACTTTGAAAGACATTTAATTAATTGGGAAGCACCGGAACCATAACATTAATTTTAAAATCTCTACATTCGCCGACTTTATAAAATAACTTTATGGCCTTAAAATGTGGAATTGTTGGATTACCAAATGTTGGGAAATCCACGTTATTTAATTGTTTAAGTAATTCAAGAGCTCAGGCAGCTAATTTTCCCTTTTGCACAATAGATCCCAATGTAGGTAGCATCACCGTACCGGATGAGCGATTAAACAAACTGGCAGAGTTAGTAAAGCCGCAAAATATTGTCCCCACTACGGTTGAAATTGTTGATATTGCAGGGCTTGTAAAAGGTGCTAGTAAAGGGGAAGGTTTGGGAAATAAATTTTTATCCAATATTCGTGAATGCGAAGCGATTATTCATGTTGTGCGTTGTTTTGATAATCCAAATGTAGTGCATGTAGAAGGATCTGTCAATCCTGTAAGAGATAAAGAAATTATTGATATAGAATTACAATTAAAAGATCTGGAAACAGTAGAAACGAGAATTAAAAAAATTGAGAAACAGGCCAAAACCGGCAATGATAAAGAAGCATTAAAAACATTTCAATTGTTAGAAAAAATAAAGCAAACATTGGAGCAAGGCAAGTCCGCCAGGGTTTTGAATCTTTCAGAAGAAGAGACATCCAGAATTAAAGATTTAAATTTATTGACTATAAAGCCCGTACTTTATGTGTGCAATGTGGATGAAGCATCGGCTAAAACCGGGAATAAATATTCTCAACAAATTGAACAAATAGCAATAGAAGAAAATGCCGAGGTACTAATCATTACTGCACAAATGGAAAGTGAAATTGCGGCATTAGAAAGTTATGAAGAGAAACAATTATTTTTGGCAGAATTAGGATTGGACGAACCGGGGGTTAATAAACTTATTAAAAAAGCGTACAAACTTCTGAACTTGCAGACCTATTTTACCGTCGGAGAAAAAGAAGTGCGTGCATGGACGATTAAAAAGGGCTGGACTGCCCCACAAGCTGCAGGTGTTATTCATACCGATTTTGAAAAAGGGTTTATTAAAGCAGAAGTGATTGCTTACGAAGATTTTATCAAATACGGTTCTGAAGCGGCTTGCAGAGAGGCCGGCAAATTAAGAATAGAAGGCAAAGAGTATGTGGTACAGGATGGTGATGTGATGCATTTTAGATTTAATGTGTGAAGTTAAAGTGTATTTTTCTCACCGCCTTCTTTCAAAGTATGTCCTTATGTATCCATGCGACCTGAGACATTGCTTATTGATGAAGAGAATAATAATTGATTAACTTTGCAGATATTCGTTTTACAAAAATTTTTATGTTTCACTTTTTATTAAAAAAAATTCCTCGCCCTGTTTTAATCAGAATGAGTTATCTGGTGAAGTTCTTTGCTCCTTTGCTGTTTTATGGCAAAAAATACAAAGATCCTATCAATAACAAAACTTATAGGAAATTTTTACCTTATGGTTATTCTGAAAAAAGTAAGCGACAAAATGTTTTATCGCCCGGCACATTATCGCTTGAACGGCATCGTCTGCTTTGGTTGTTTTTGAAAAACAAAACCAATTTTTTCTCCGCACCCCTTAAAGTGCTGCATATTGCACCTGAACAATGTTTTTTACCTATTTTCAAAAGCATGAAAAATTTAGAATATATTACTGCTGATATAGAATCGCCTATTGCCGACCTGCACTTTGATTTACATCACGCGCCCTTGCCAGACAATACATTTGATGTTATTTTTGCCAATCATGTATTAGAACACGTAGAAGATGATATACAATGTATGAAAGAATTATATAGAATGATGAAGCCCGGTGGATGGGGAATTTTTCAAGTTCCACAAGATACCACAAGAGAAAAAACCTACGAGGATAAGAGTATTAGTTCACCGGAAGAGCGGGAAAAGCATTTCTGGCAAAAAGATCATGTTCGTTTGTATGGACTGGATTATCCTGAACGGCTCCAACGTGTGGGCTTTGTGGTAGAAGAATATGATTATACAAAAACATTTACAGAAGAGGAAATAGATTATTATCGTTTACCGAAAGGCGAAAAAATTTATTTGTGCAAAAAACCTTTGTAGTGAAAGAGTGTTGGAGAAAACAATCATTTTAAAATCATGTAGATTCAATTTACAACTTTTACACTTCAAATCCCCCTTTATTTAGAATTCTTTTTATATTTTTCTTTTACTGTGTTCGTTAGTTATTTAATTTATAAGTTCGTAGAAACACCTGTCCGAAATTATGGTATTCAATTAACAACTAGAAAGTAATCGTAGCACTACATACTCTTCTGGAACAGTCAAATTGTGAATGCAATATTCTAATTTTTCCTGAATATCTAATGGATACGGCGCTTGGGCAACTTTAAAATTAAGTTTTTCAAAAAAATCGGGGATAATAGTAACTACATAAATTGGCTTTTCATTATTACTTCTAAATAATTGTATTAACTTTTTTACAATACTTTTTCCGATGCCTTGTTTTCTGAATGCTTCAAGTACTCCCACACTACATACTTCTGCACAATCTTCATATTCTCGTATTCTTCCAAAACCCATCAGTTCATTATTTGAATGAATCGTAACTAAAAATTGCCTATAATCCAGACAACGATTGTCCAGATTCATCTTTTCAATCTCTGACTTAACTTTTTCAAAATAATATTCTGTGCAAGCTATTATTGGATAGTGTATAATAAAAGTTCTACTC
>CAZNVL010000082.1:0-3844 GCA_964576565.1 uncultured Flavobacteriaceae bacterium
TTTAATCGGACAACAGTGTTATTAAACATATACAAAAGCACTCTCTTATACACGCATTCTGTATCAAATAAAATGTATATTTTAGAGCCCTGATTTGTAAGATTAATGACGGGTATCAAAAAAATAGTTCTGCTTTTTTTTATCCTTATTGTGTGTGCGGTTAAAGATATAGACGCACAGTCAAAAAGTAAACTGGCTCGTTTTTCTTTTAAGGGAGAAGGCGGAATCCCCAATGCGATGAGTAGTCAGGCCTTTCGGAACACGTTTTTAGGTGAATTTCAGGCCGGTGGTCAATTGAATATAAAACTGTTTCATCTATTTTACAGTGGTGTAGGATTTAATTATGCTTTATTCAAAACCTCTAAAAATTTTCAATTTATCAGCGGAAACAATTCTTTACCGTACGATTTTTTTCTCCGTTCGTATAATGCCAATTTCACCATTGGTTATTTTATGCCAGTGGAAGTAGAAAACAATAGACCGGATCAGTTCGGTTGCTTAGAATTAAGAGCCGGTTATAGTTTTAATAAATATACAAACATTATTTTAAAAGTAGATAGTGGTAAACCCGCTCCCCCCACTGAATTTTCAACGGCTTTTCTGCAGGGACATTTTTCATATACCTTTATGGTAGAAGAAAATCTTGGATTCGGAGCTTTTCTGAACTACACCTTATACTTTCAATCGTTTAATCCAACGTATGGAACCTTAAATAAATACGCCGATTACTCAAAATGGAAAAATACGTTTAATATCTCCTGGCTAACATTAGGATTGCATTTTCACTGGTACTTCATCAAAGTCCAAAAACAATTTGATTAATTCAGATGTTATTGAAACAATTTTCTTACAGTGTTGTAACGCGTGGTGTAGTAGCGTGTATTAATTTTTTAGTTTTAATTCTAACCTCCAGATATTTTGGGGTAGAAACAAGAGGACAAATTAGTTTGTTGATATTAAACATTGCGAATATTCAGATGATAAGTGAGATATTTACGGGATATGCATTGGTGCATTTTATTCCAAAGTTTTCATTGAAAAAAATTATTTTATCAGGCATTATATGGATTGTATGGGTGGTGATAGTGGGTAGTGCTGTGTTATGGCATCTGAATTATTTAATTCCAGATTATGAAATACACTTTTTACTTATATGTTTTATGGTTATACTAAATACTTTTTTCATGGTCATTATCTTGGGAAAGGGAAACATTCGTTTGTACAATTGGTTAAGCGTATTACAGCCAATGATATTATTTTCTGTTTTGATGTTTAATATTTTCATTGAAAAAAAGATGATATTAGATAGTTATTTTGATGCGTTGTTTTATTCCTTTGGCATCGCTTTGTTGATTAATGGTTTTAGCATTTTTCAATATCTTAAAAAAGACACTCAAATACATTTTGCTATGCGAGATATTTTATCCAATGGGTTCTTATCTCAATGGAGCAATTGGATGCACTTGCTTTCTAACCGATTCAGTTATTATGTTTTATCGTTCATCGGATTGCAGGTATTAGGTGTATATTCTACTGCTACTTCCTTGCTTGAAAGTATCTTTGTGATTTATAGTGGGATTTCAACAGTCGTTCTGACGCATGTATCCAATGCAACAGACAGAGCACAATCAAGGAAAATTACAATACAAGCCGCCACAGCCAGTTTCCTTTTAAGTTTTATAGCCATTGTGGTGATTTTAATCCTTCCGGAACCGTGGCTACTTTGGATTTTAGGCAAAGGGTTTAAGGGCATACAGCAGCCGATGCAACTACTGTCGATGGGTGCTTTAATGATTTCTTATTCAGCGGTTCTATCGCATTATTTCAGTGGAATTGGGATTTTGAAATACAATGCCATCAGCAATACATTCGCCTGTTTGGTAACCATTCTTTTTAGTCATTTATTTGTTCAGAAATGGGGAATAAATGGTGCGGCATTAGTAGCCACTATCAGCTATAGCATCGAAGCGCTACTGGTCGTATATTTTTTCATAAAGCACGAACATCTGAAGTGGAGAGAAATTCTGGCATTTCAATCTCTTGTTTATTTTCTCAGAAATCCTAAAAAATAGTTGTAAAAAATCTTGCCAGGATGCAAAACGGAAAGAAACACGGGGTAATAGCCCATTTTTTAAATAAAATAAATCAACAAAGCACTGATGATTAAACTTAATCCGGATAATAATCCGCCGTAATGTTCCAGATTATGAAAACTAATTTTTCTTGACAATGCATCAAAAGCATATACCCAAAACACAGAACTCAGAAAAGATATTGTAAAATAAATTATTGAAATAAAAAAAACAGAGTACCAGTTCATCATACCGCCTACAAAAAACATCCCGGTGATTTCCATACATGGAGAAAAAAGCATGCCTATCATCAAAAGATACAATTGTTTTCTCATATTTTTTTCCTGCCTCACATGCTCTTCGTGATACAAATGAAAATGGTGATGAAAGTAATGTCTGTAAATAAAATAAGCACCCAATAGGGTCAGTACAAGAGAGGAAAGTAAATGAACTGAAATAATTTTAAAAGCATCAGAAAGTATCTTACCAAGCAAAGAAAAAAGAATCCCAATAATTAAAGTACTTAAAATATGAGCCACACTCAACAATGAAACCATTTTTAACGTAAAAAAAGTAGTCCACTGGTATTGTTTTTTCATAGCCATCACGGGCACCCAATGACCAGGAATAAGCCCATGTAATAAACTTATGAAAACAACATTAATAAGTAATTCAAGCTTCATTCAAAAAACACGTCAATCCACAGAAAGCATCTGATATTCTTATTGCACATTTTCAATGAGCATAGCGCTTGCACCGCCACCGCCATTGCAAATACCGGCTAATCCATAACGGGCCTTGTTTTGTTTTAAAACATGGATTAATGTAACAATAATCCTTGCCCCCGAAGCACCTAATGGATGACCTAAAGACACTGCCCCGCCATGCACATTGAGTTTTTCAAGCGGTATATTTAAGATTTTGGCATTGACTAAAGCCACTACCGAAAAGGCCTCGTTGATTTCAAAATAATCAATATCCGAAATTTTTAGTCCTGCTTTTTCAGCAGCGATGGGCATTGCTTTGGAAGGAGTGGTGGTAAACCAAACCGGATCTTGCTCTGCATCTGCATACGACCGAATGATAGCTAAAGGTTTTAAGCCCAATTGTTCTGCTTTTTCTTTGCTCATCAATACGACGGCGGCTGCCCCGTCATTAATTGTAGAAGCATTGGCGGCAGTGATAGTGCCGTCTTTTTCAAAAGCAGGTTTGAGTTGTTTTAATTTTTCAAAATTGACGTTTTTGTATTCTTCATCTTCAGCAAAAAGGATATTGCCTTTTTTTGTTTGTACTTCCACCGGCACCACTTCATCTTTAAATTTTCCTTTAGTCCACGCATCAGCAGAGCGTTGATAAGACATGATAGCATAATTATCTTGCTCTTCTCTGCTGAACTTGTATTGAGCAGCACATGTTTCTGCACAGGAGCCCATAATCTTCCCGGAATACGCATCTAAAAGACCGTCTTTACTAATACCATCAATCAACGCACTGTTACCAAATTTAGCCCCCCATCGGTTGGTTTCAACATAATACGGTGTCATGCTCATGTTTTCCATACCCCCCGCCACAATGACATCGGCATCGCCCAACATAATGCTCTGTGCACCTAAGATAATAGATTTCATTCCAGAGGCACAAACTTTGTTAATCGTTGTACAAGGCACATTATCCGGAATACCAGCGAATTTAGCCGCTTGCCGGGCCGGCGCCTGACCCACATTGGCCTGTAAAACATTCCCCATAAACACTTCCTGAACCTCCTTGGGATT
>CAZNVL010000082.1:3877-9797 GCA_964576565.1 uncultured Flavobacteriaceae bacterium
CACCTTTGATAGCGATGGCACCTAATTTGGTAGCAGGTACAGATGCTAAACTGCCGCCAAAACTTCCTATTGGTGTTCTTGCTGCCGATACAATATAAACCACTTTTCTTTCCATAGTATTCATTTTTTGCAAAGATAATGAAATATTTACTGTTTTATTTTACAAAATTTTGTTCTGCTAGTGTTTTATATTTATTTTGTATTTACAATGCTCTACACCAATTTCACTATTCTCTCCAACCATTCTTTATCCACTTCATCAAAAGTATTATGGTATTCACTATCAATATCTAATACCGCAATGATTTGATTGTTTTTAAAAACAGGAACAACGATCTCTGATTTTGACACGCTACTGCAAGCAATGTGCCCTTCAAATTTATTCACATCGGGAACAATAATTGTTTTTTTCAGCTTCCAAGCCGTGCCACAAACCCCTTTGCCTTTTTGTATTCTTAAACATCCAAGTGTTCCAATATAAGGACCTGCTACTAATTCTTTTTCATTCAAAACTCTGTAAAATCCTATCCAGTAAAAATTAAATGCTTCTTTGATAGCAGAACATATTGTAGACATTCTGGCTATTACATCTGGCTCATTATCTAAAATGTGTATCAATTGTTCATAAAGTTCTTTATATTGTTTTGATTTAGTTGTTGAGGTGATATGAATGTGTTGCATAATTTATTTTTTAAGATAATTACGAACAGGAATAGCGAGTTCAATACATTTAACCATTGGCCACAATAAGCATTTAAATATTTTTCTGGGGAATTTATATAAATACGGAAAAAAATTACCAATTTGTTGTAAGTAAAAACTAGTCAATACTGTTGCACAAATTAAATTTTTTTTGTGAATATATTCTGGTCTTAAAATATCAAATAAAAGAATAATCCTTCTTTCATTCGTTTCGTTTTTGGCAAAATGTGTGTAGGCGTCTGTAAAGGCCAGCACACGCCCTTTTTCCCAATGGCGTTTTTCACCATTCACCGACAAATAACAATGTTCTTTAGCTTTTGGCACTTCTAATCCCAAATGACAACGAATAATTGCATTCGTGTCGCCTTGATGTGGCTTGATAGTAGCGTGTGGCTCTAATAAATTGAAACCAATGTTGACTACATTATCAATGTTTGAGAGCAATTCCATTGTTTTCGGAAAGTATTTTTGATAATCATACATTTCTACACCCCATACTCGTAAGGAGCGGACTTTCCATGATTTCGGCCATTCTACCATTGTTACATTAAACTGTGCCTCCATTTCTTGCTGCGCCATAAAATTCAACAGTTCTAAATATATTATTTCTGTGTTTTCCTGTAACTCTTTAATCCCTTTAAGAGTATTCACTTCTTCAAAACAGGACTCCACTCCCTCATATTCTTTGTTATCATACAAACTAAACCAAAGGGAATGTTTGTTTTTTTTCATTTAATTTTTTATTTCGCTGGCTGTTTTGTCCACAATTTTAAACTCTGTTCGTCTGTTTACAGCATGCTCTTCTTCTGTACAAGGGACGTTGTTACCACAGTTATTCAATAATTTTTTTTCACCATAGCCAATAGCTTTTAATCTTGATTTGTCAACATCATTCAAAATTAAATAATCCACAACAAACTGTGCACGTTTTTGGGATAATTTCAGATTATAATTGTCATCAGCACGGCTATCGGTATGGGAACTGATTTCTACATATAAATTCTGATTGTTTTTTAATATCTGCACCACTTTATCCAGTATCCTTTTTCCTGCTTCGTCAAACTTATATTCATTCAGTGCATAATTGATGTTTTCTATCACCGTAATACTGTCTTTTTTCTTTGCATTTTTTAAATTCAATACCTTCAACCATGGGTCATCCACAGTATATTGAGAAAGTGTGGTTTTCTCCAGATCTAACAATTCAATTTTAAACGCACCTCCTAATCCTCTTACCAGCCGTTTAATCACTCTGTTTTTACTATCTGTAATTAAAATAACATCTAAATTTTTTAGTTTATCGTTATTTTCATCAACGTCAAAGGATACGCCGTTTTTAAATTTCAGATTTTCTATTGCAAACATACCGTTATCGTCGGTTTTAATAGTTTGTAACAACTCCTTTTCATCCACTATTTTCACTTCCACATTGGATAATGGATTGAGTTTAATATCTTTTAAATATCCCTTTAAATTAAATATCAGGTCTTTATCCGAAAGTTCTAATTCTTTCAACACCACTTTATCTGTTTCCAATAGTTCAAATTTAAATGGCTGATTGGGATTGTAAATAAAACTTTTGATTTCTTTTCCTGCCTTATTGGTTAAAATTAGTTTAGTGCCGGGAGAAAGGTTCAAATCCTTGTCTTCAAATGTGATTAAATAATTTTGATCATAATCCAGATATTTAAATGCAAAGGCACCAAACTCATTGGTAGTGGCTGTATCTACTATATCTCCGGAAGGTGTTTTAATAATAATTTTTACATTTTTAAGTGGCAAACTGGTATTGCCGGCTATTAAAAAGTTTCCGGAGAGCGTTAGATCCCCATCTCCTTTTAAATCTTCAATCATATACTTTTCATAAGGTAAGAGTTTGAACACAAATTTTTCGTCCTTTAATTTTTTACTCACGCGAATAATTTTTCCGTCTTTGGCCATATAAAAACGTGCTTTACCCTTAAATTCAGGTGCTTCATCATCTACCTGCACCAGATAATTTTGCTTGTAATCTAAATAATTGAAAACAAACTCTCCCTTTTCATTGGTCATAGTAGAGTCCACCTTTTTACCTGTAGCATCTAATAAGTAAACTTTGACATTCTTGGCAGGATCATTGAGATTTTCAGTGAGTAAAATTTTTCCATCAATTTTCAAAGATAAATTTCTGTACTTAAATGAATAAATATCGTCTTTTCCTTTTCCGCCCGGTCTATTGGAAGAAAAATAACCGGTAGAATCGGAAGTGAATACAATGGCAAAGTCGTCATAACTGCTATTGAGTAGTAAACTTTCCATTCGGTCTAATATCCATATTCCTTCTTTTTGTTGGGCAGAAAAAATATCCATCCCTCCTAAACCGGGCAAACCATCGGAAGAGAAAAATAACTTACCATCCTTTCGTATATATGGAAACATTTCTTTTCCACTGGTATTGACATCGCCGCCAAGATTAACGGGCTTACTCCAGCCATTAGCTTCTCGTTTACACATCCATAGATCGCTTTGTCCAAAGCCCCCCGGCATATCAGACACAAAAAATAAAGTATTGCCATCGGGTCCATAACACGCGTGAGCCGTGTTGTAGGCATCGCTGTTGTAATCAAAGGGACGAATGTTTTTAATTTTTCCTTTGACATAATCGGCTATGTATAATTTTGCCGTGTTGATATTTTTAGTTGGATTGTAAGTGGTACGAGTAAACATAATTTCTTTACCATCCGGAGAAAACACGATAGGTCCATCATACGCATAATCCTGATTGAGTTTGGAAGAAAATTTTTTCTCTTTTTTCTTTATTGCATCATATTCATAAATATCAAAAAAATACCCGTTGTCATAATTACTATGAATATCGTCAAACATTTCAGGAACTTTTATTTCTTTAATAAACAACAACTTATCCTTCAAAACACCGGCTACAAATTCCGTTTTTTCTGTATTGAGGTCTTCGAATGCCTGAATATCATATTCTTTGGGCTTGGTGAGGATATTTCGGATATCAGAACATGCTTTCAGTGCATTCTTAGCCGCCACATTATTAGGATTGGTTTCTAAAAAAGCATAATATAGTTTAATAGCTTCAGGATATTTTTCTTTTATTTTTAATGTATTGGCATATAAGTATAAAAATTCATTATTGGCGGGCTGTGCATTTTGTTGATAGGCCTTAGTAAAATAATCGTATGCTTTATCATACTGTCCAATGTTGTAATAACTGGCTGCTATTTTGTACAGCAATTCCGAATTTGTACTATTTTTTTTCAACTCTTTTTCATAATATCGGATAGCGAGGCCATACATTTTTTTTGAAAAATATTTGTCGCCCTTGGGCTCCTGAGAATACGCCCAGCTGCTTTGTATCAGCGTTACTATCAGAGTTAAAGATAATATAATTTTTTTGTTCATCTTTCTTATGTTTTTTTTATATTCTACAACTCAAAATTCAAAATTCATAACTCATAACTCATAATTCATAATTCATAATTCATAACTCAAAATTCATAATTCATAACTACTCACTCATAAAAATCTTGGATTAATGACAGTGGTATTGTTTTTAGCCCGAATGTCCCATCCTATCATAATTTCATGTGTGCCACCCAATGCTCTCTTAATGCCTGCTCCTAAATCATACGAGTATCCTATTCTCAATTGTCGGGTCACAATAATTTGCGTAAGCAAGCCACCACCATAATCTCCTCTTACAAAAATCCCTAGCCAGATTCTGTTTTTGAGCAATGTATTTACCGATAAGTCGCCCTTATATCTGCCCCAGGCCCATTGTTGTAAATAATTCACATTCAACAAAAAATTTTCATTAATGTAAAATGATTTACCAAGAATAAAAAATCCATGTGGAACCAGTCTATAAACTGCACTGCTTGTTCCTCCGGCCATCGCAAAACTACTATTGATAATTCTGGCCTGATTTAAATGTGTGAAGCTCAATCCACCATAAAAGGACCGGGTGTATAAATAAAATCCTGCATCTATATCCAGGACCGTTTTTTGATAACTGTTAAGCAGTGTAAAACTATTATCATTCGCATCTTTGTATTCGGTTTTATTCAGATTAAATTGATAATTGATAGCACCGGCACGGGCTCCAAAAGACAACTTCCATTTGGAAGATAAGGGAAGAATATAAGAAACACTGGCATAAGCCGCCGAAGTGTTTCGTGCGCCTATTCTATCGTTCATCGCGGCTATACCGTAGCCCAGTCGGTATTTTTTTAGCGGGGCATGCACCGATAAATAGCTCGTTTGCGGCGCCCCCGGAAAACTCACCCATTGATTTCTCAAGGATCCTGTTACCGCAATCGCTTCTCTTGTGCCGCCATACGCCGGATTGATAATGTATGGATTAAACAAATACATATTGTATTGCGGATCTTGTTGGGCTTTAAGTACGTTGGAACTATTCCACGCCAAGACAAAGAGGAATATGTATATTAAACAATTTGTTTTCATAGATGTTTATTCCAAAAATAATTTTTTTATTTATTTCCAATAAGTTCCAAAAATCCTTTTGTAAGATTTTTATTCTTACCATCTAAATCAATTAAATAGTAATAAGTACCGGCCGGAACATTGATGGGATATTTTTTACTTCCCCAGGCATTTTCCTGATTATCGTATCCTTTAATACTCACAATTTGCTGCCCCCAGCGATTAAATATATACACAACATTATCCGGATATTCTTCAATGTTTTCTATAAAAAGTTGATCGTTCTGTCCATCTCCATTAGGGCTGATGTAAGTAAATACTTTGATTTTACAGGGTGCTGAGGAAGGAGATACTACCAGATTGCTCAATACCACCGTATCTATCGGCTGCGTGCCATCGTAAGCAATAATCATTACACTGTATGTACCCGGCGGCAGATTGTATAAAGCATCGCAGTCCTTCGTAGGGCAAAGCGTATCGTTCCAGAACAATTGATAATTCAAAGATTGGGGAACAATACCCGTATGGGATTTGCTCAGGACTATACTCCCATCTTCTTTACCCACACAGGAAACAGGGGTGATAGTATAATTTGCTATCAAATTAAACTTTCCTGCATCGGGTTGCAAAAATCCTTGCGTGATGATATTATTGGTGTTTGAAATGGTGCTGATAACTGTTTCTCCGATATTGTAATACAAGTACACATTACCCACATTTCCTTCGCCCCCGCAGGTATTAATTACAAAAGGAGAAATGGTTTGAG
>CAZNVL010000083.1:0-9548 GCA_964576565.1 uncultured Flavobacteriaceae bacterium
AAAACGTTATACTTTACAAATAGATAAAATTTGTAAATTCTAATTTCAAATTTTGCATTCTAAAATTTTGAAAATCTTTAATTTTGTCAAATAAAGAATATGGAACGCTTTTTCCTTTTCCTCCCGATTGGGCTTCACTTCTTAGTACAAGTTGACTGAAGGGCGTTTCTTTATCCGGAGCAAATGTGTGCATTTATTCTAATGAACTTAAGAAAATAACTTTAACAAAAAAGTGTCAACGCTTCCCTTCCGTGCAAGCAGAAAGAAGAAGTGTTTACTCATTATCATTTAAGTTGGTATGTGTCTCTTCACTACACGCTTCCCTCTAATCCTTTCAGTAATTCTTCTAATTGCTGCATATCCTTAATTAAAACTTCTCGTTGTTTAGATCCTTCAAACTTTCCTACAATTCCCGCTTTTTCTAATTCGTCTATCAACCGTCCGGCTCTGTTAAAACCAATTTTTAATTTTCTTTGTAAGAACGATACACTGCCTTGTTGGAATTGCACTACCAATCGGGCTGCTTCGTCAAATAATTTGTCTCGTTCGGATAAATCAATTTCAGCCAGAGTACTTTCTTCGTTTTCATCTACATACTCTGGTAATAGGAAAGCACTTGGATAGGCCCTTTGTAAGCCAATAAATTCGGCCACTTTTTCTACTTCTGGCGTATCCACAAAGGCACATTGCAGGCGAATTAACTCGCTACCCGCACTGTACAACATATCCCCACGTCCTATCAATTGCTCTGCTCCGCCAGCATCCAGTATCGTTCTGGAATCTATCTTGCTGGATACTTTGAATGCAATGCGTGCCGGGAAGTTCGCTTTTATGACGCCGGTGATGATGTTGACAGATGGTCGTTGTGTAGCAATAACCAGATGAATACCTACGGCTCTTGCTAATTGGGCAATCCGTGCAATTGGGCTTTCTACTTCTTTTCCGGCTGTCATTATCAAGTCCGCAAATTCATCAATTACTACCACGATATAAGGTAAGTAACGATGTCCATCATTTGGATTTAAACGTCGTTTGATAAATTTTTGATTATATTCTTTGATATTGCGCACCTGTGCATCTTGTAATAAGGCATACCGATTGTCCATTTCAATGGTGAGCGAGTTCAAAGTATGAATGACTTTTTTGGTATCGGTAATAATGGCTTCTTCGGAGTTGGGTAATTTAGCCAGAAAATGTCTTTCTATTTTATTGTAAAGTGTCAGTTCAACTTTTTTGGGGTCTACTAAAACAAACTTCAGTTCTGCCGGGTGTTTTTTGTATAATAAGGATAACAAAATGGCATTGATTCCAACGGACTTACCTTGCCCGGTAGCGCCGGCCATCAATAGATGCGGCATTTTAGCTAAGTCGGCGATATACACTTCATTGCTAATTGTTTTCCCCAAAACCACCGGTAATTCAAAATTCGTATGTTGAAATTTTTCTGAGGACAATACATTTTTCATTGAGACGATTTCAGGGCTTTGATTAGGCACTTCTATTCCTATTGTGCCCTTACCGGGCATGGGGGCAATAATACGTATTCCCAGTGCGGCTAAACTTAAAGCAATATCATCTTCCAGATTTTTAATACGGGCGATTCTAACGCCGGGAGCAGGGACAATTTCGTATAAGGTGACGGTTGGCCCTATGGTGGCTTTTATTTCTTGTATTTCTATGCCATAGTTTCTTAATGTTTTGACTATTTTATCTTTGTATTGTAGTAGTTCTTCCTGATTGATTTTTCCTATTCCGCTGCCATAATCATTTAGTAAATCTAATCCTGGATAAACATAGTCCGATAATTCTGCAAGTGGGTTATACTCGCCTTGTTCTGCTACCAGTTGTTCTGCTATTTGCTCTGCACTTTTTTCTTCTTCAATGGGACTGCTGTCTACTGTTTCTTGAAGTTCTGTTTCGGGTTGTTCAATTGTAAATTTAGGGTCCTGATTTTGGAGTTCTGTTTGTTCCATTGTTTCTTTTGAGGTTTCTATTGAAAAAGTAATTTCATTGGGTGGTTGCTCAACCAGAATTATTGTATCATCTGTTTCGGGCTCGTCTTCTGTTTTATCAGGGCTATTTTCAGTATTATTTTGTTGATTTTTAGGGGTTTCTTTGGGCGATTCGTTTTGTATTTCCTTATCCTTATTGCTTTCTGTTCCAAAAATAAACTTCAATACAGTTAGATAATTGGGGTGAATGATAAAATAAAGAATAAGTGAGCAAAGCAATAAGCTTACTAATCCCCATTTACCAATGTGATGAATGAGTGTTGTGTTCATAATATCGCCGTAGTTTCCGCCGGCAATAGGATAGTTATTGCCTAAGAAAAAATTTAGGATAAGAGATAACCAGATTAACCAAAAAAAAGTATGTAATACCAAATTAAAAGAAGTGGGCAAAAGACGAACTTTATTGATACCTAAAATGAGCAATGCAATAGGTAGTACTAAACTCGCTACGCCGTAAAACTTATAGATGAAAATATGCCCTAATAAGGCACCCCAGGCACCTCCCCAGTTTTGAATTTCGGTTTCATATCCGAATAAGCTACTAAAAGGTGCTGTTACTTTATCAAAATCTTGTTGCCACGTGAAAAAGTAGGATATCAATGAAATAAACAGATAGATGGATAAAAAAATAAAAAAGCCGCCAAGAATAATCTGGTAAGTTGGATTTGTTTTAAATTCTAAATAATAATTTTTGAGATTATGGAGTGCAGAATGGGTAGATGGGATTTTACCGGATTGGGAAGTGGGTTTCTCTGCTTTTTCTTTCAGGAGCGTCTCATCGTTGGTGTCTTCTACGTAAGAATCTTCCAATAAAGGCGTGGGTTTTAATTTATTTTTGGTTTTTGCCATTGTAATAAAAGAATGCAACAAATTTAAGCAGATTTAGGGATACAATTGCCCTGCATTTTATCAAAAACTTATCCCAAATGAAATGTGAATAAAGTATAGAAAACTAAAAATAAAAATGCTTCAATTAATCTACTCTACTGAAAGGTTTATTTGCGAAAATATCTTACCGTTTATAAAAATTCATTTCATCAACGTACTCCCAAACTTTGGGATGTAAAAAAAAACGAATATCTTTTTTTTCTTTGATAGCGTTTCTGATAAAAGTAGAAGCAATTTCTATTTGCGGGGCATTGGTAAAAATGACATGAGGGTGATTATCAAATGCAGATTTTTCGGCATTGGGACGGGGATAGATGTACAATGAATACTGTTCTAAAATTACTTCAAAGTTTTTCCATTTATGAAATGTGCTTAAATTGTCTTGTCCTAAAATCAAAGCAAAATCATTTTGGGGATATTTTTCTTTGAGACGTGCTAATGTGTGAATGGTGTAAGAAGGTTGTGGTAAATGAAACTCTATATCTGAACTTCGGAATTTGGGGTAATCTTCAATGGCTAAATTTACCATGTATAAACGATGATGTTGGGCTAATAAACTTTTCTTTTCTTTTAAGGGATTATGCGGAGAAACCACAAACCAGATTTCATTTAAATCGGTGTATTCTGCAAAATAGTTGGCAATGGCAAGATGTCCAATGTGAATGGGATTAAACGATCCGAAAAATAGACCTACTTTTTTATGAGTGGGCATTATTAAATTTTTTCTAATGCCTGATTTAAATCTTCTATTAAGTCCTCTATATCTTCAATACCTATACTTAATCTTAGTAAATTATCTGTAACGCCTACTTTCTCTCTTTCTTCTTTGGGAATAGAAGCATGCGTCATAGTAGCAGGATGATTGATCAAAGATTCTACACCGCCCAAAGATTCTGCTAAGGAAAATACTTTGAAAGAAGAAGCCAATTGAAACGTTTTTTCTAAGGTAGCATTTTTTAATGTAAAAGAAACCATTCCGCCAAAATCTTTCATTTGTTTTTTAGCAATGTCATGATTAGGATGTGTTGGTAATCCGGGCCAATACACTTTTTCTACTTTTGGATGCTGTGCTAAAAATTCTGCTATTTTTTTTCCATTGTAACAATGTCGTTCCATTCTTAAGTGCAAGGTTTTGATGCCTCGCAACACTAAGAAGGCGTCCATGGGACCGGGTGTTGCACCACAACTATTATGTATAAATGCTAAACGTTCATAGAGATGATCATCATTTACTACCAGTGCACCCATTACTACATCGCTATGTCCACCCAGATATTTTGTAACCGAATGCATCACAATGTCCGCACCGAATTGCAAAGGGTTTTGTAGATAAGGTGAAGCAAAAGTATTATCTACAGCAAGCATCAGATTGTATTTCTTTGCAATTTCACTGCATGCTTTGATGTCAATAATTTGCATCGTAGGATTGGTAGGTGTTTCGATCCAGATAAGTTTTGTTTTTGAGTTAATACGCTTTTCAATGTTTGAGACATCGCTTAGATCAATAAAGTGAAAACGAATTCCCAAGGGTTGAAAAATTTTGGTAAACATTCTGTACGTGCCGCCATACAAATCATTGCCCGTTATCACTTCATCATCGGGTGATAATAATTTAATAACCGCATCAATAGCCCCCATTCCGCTGCTAAAACACAAGCAATGTTTTCCGTTTTCAAGTGCGGCTATATTTCTTTGTAGAGTATCTCTGGTTGGATTTTTCCCTCTGGCATAGGCATAACCTTTATGTTTTCCGGGATATTCCTGAACATAAGTAGAGGTTTGAAAAATGGGTGTCATGATGGCACCAGTGGAAGGATCGGGTTCTACACCAGCATGAATGGCTTTTGTGCCGAATTTCCAGTTTTTATTTTCCATAGTTTAAAGATAAGTGCAAGGATTATTTAGAAAACTTATTTTGCAGTTGCTTTTACGTACTGATATTTTTCGTAAATTTTTCTTTTGTTTTCCTGGTCTTTTCTATTGATGTTGCAGGGAGGACCTTGTACTTTTGGAGTGATTTGAAACTTTAATTTATTGGTATTGCCGCCTTTTTCTTCCACCGCTTTAATGATTTTATCTTTTAGACGTTCTCCTCTCAATTTGGCAAGGACAGGATTCGTCATGAGAGTAGGCACTTTGGATGCAGAGGATTCAATAAAGATAGTTACTTTACGAGATTTAGATTTTGCTACAATGTTGTCAATAAATTGTATCCAGTTGTTTTCAGTAGTATCTATAGCATACTTTAAGTATGTAAAATAAAATTCGTATTTAGTAGGCGGTAATTTTTTGGCGTGTTTTACCTCATTTGTATTTGTAGTATTATTCTGAGTGGCATTATTCTTTTCAGTTTTTGCAAGTGTCTCTTCAATATATAGTGTTTTTTTGATGAGTTTGTCTTTTACCTTTTTAAGGTTAAGGGTGATTAAGTTAGAGGTTTGACCATCTTCTGTAGATGCTATAGCTTCGTATACTTTGTCTTTTTCTGCATCAATAGTAACGATTCCTTTTTCGTCTGTAGTATATTCTTCTTTATTTCCATCCATATCTTTTAGTATGACTTTGGCGTTTGAAAGTGGCTTTTTCAATTTTTTATTTAAAACAGCAATGTTTAATTGAATAACAGGTGCAGTAGAAGTGGGTTTGGATTTTAGATAAATGACTTTTGAAATGGTTTTTGCTTTCTCTTCTTTATCTGTTGAGAAACTCATCGATTGAGAAATCCCTTCAGAATTTACGGTAATGGTGTAAGCAGTTTCTGGAGATAAGCCAATTTGATTAACTGTTCCTTTATTGTTTTCTGTAAGTGTGTATTCCTTTTTATTTCCTTTATTATCAATAATGGTAATGGTTCCGTTTTTAGCAAATTGCTTGGTTTTTGGATTATCTAATACTGAAATATTGAGTTGATATTCTTTCTTTTTTACAGCTACTTTACCAAGTAATTTAATGGGTTCTAACTCAAGTCCTTTTTGAATTTCTTTATAAGATGCTTCCTTATCTGCATAGATTTCATCTTCGTAGAATTTTTCTCCGTTGGCTTCATAACTGATGTTATACTCTTTTCCGGGTTTTAGTATAAAAACAAAGTTGCCATTTTTTTGTGGTTTATAAACTCCCACAATATCTCCTGTTTCTTTATCAGTAACAACAATTGAAATATCGTCCGGTAGCTCATCGCCTTGTGATGGGATAAACTGACCTTTGTACAATACTACATTTTTTTCAGAAGATTCCGGAATCGTTATCATATAAATATCTTTATCGCCATATCCATCTTCTCGGAATGATGAATAATATGCTCTTTTGCCATCAGGAGAGGTTACATAAAACACATCATCATCGGTGGTATTAATAGGATAACCGATATTAAAAGGTTCAGAAAACTTTCCTTCTTCATCAATAATAGAGAAAAATATGTCAAATCCGCCCATGCTTTGGTGTCCTTTTGAGGCGAAGAATAAAGTTTTACCATCCGGATGCATAAATACGCCGTCTTCATCATAGGGTGTGTTGATAGTTGGTCCGAGATTTAATGCTTTACTCCATTGACCGTTTGGTAGTTTTACTACTCTGTAAATATCTCTTCCGCCATAGCCGCCGGGTCTGTCCGATACGAAGTAAAGTGTTTGTCCATCTGTAGAGAGGCAAGCGTGTGTTTCCCAATATGGTGAGTTAATGTCAGAACCAAATTTTTGCAATGACGTCCATTGGCGTCCATCCCATTGAGTAAAGAACAACTCACCATTTCCGTTTTCATCTTTATATACAATGAGCGTTTGACCGTCGGGTGTTAAATTAATAGATGCCTCGTGTCCGCAGGTATTCACGTTTTCACTTAACAATACGGGTACTGACCATTGATCATTATCGTTTTTGTAAGACACTACTAAATCCTCAAAATATTGTCCATCGGGTGTCCGTTCACTACATTGTACATTCGGGCGTCGTGTAGTGAATATGAGCATTCTTTCATCGGCTGTAAGAACCGGGCTGTAATCAGGATAAGGACTATTGATGCTGTCTCCCATATTAATTAACTTCACATTGATGGGATTAGCGACCATTTTTTTTGCAAACACACTTTGGTTTTTGTAGTACGTAATGTCGTTTTGCCATTCTTTAGCGGCTTTGGTCCCTATGAATGATAGAAATTTATCATAATTTTGAAGTGCTTCATCAAATTTATAATTAATATGTAATGCCTGTGCATAATACAAATAAGCATAAGGAGGCGCTGCTTTTTCGGATGGATCATTCGGTCTGTATTTTTTCTTAACATTTTGAACTGCTTTAGATAAATAATACTCCGCCTTTGATTTTTCTAAAGCAGAGTGTAAGTAACACTCACCAATTAAAAAATTAATGTTGGCATTGGTAGAATCCAATTCGTATGCTTTCTTTAGATTGGTTAATGCCAGAGGATAGTTTTCTTCTAAAATTAAATAACTGCCTTCTGTAAAATAATCCTTATACCCTTTCTTCTCATCAGAGGATTGAGCGAAAGAATATAAACAAATACAGATCACAGAAATTGAAATAAAATACTTCCGCATAAAAAATTTTTTGGCAAGTATAAACAAATTTTTACGACAAAATTCAATTATTAAACGATTAGTTTAATAGATAATCTTTTATTACAATCAAAGACGCTTGAGTGAAGAGCATAATTTTTTGAGTGAAGTGTAGCTTTCATTGAGCGAAAAATTTGTTTTTTGCATCTGCTTATTTTTATCTTTGCAACAAAACTAATGCTATGAAAACAAAAGTATTATCAATCGGCATGAGCATTTTTGGAATGCTCCCACTATCGGCACAACTTACAATTGTAACCAGTGCTACACCATCATGTTCTTCACCTAATTGTAATGGTATTGTTAGTGCCAGCATTACCTCGCCTGCTACCGCACCAATTTCCTGGACCATAGCAGGTACTTCTAACACTATCACTCTGAATAGTATGGGAAATAGTGCGAGTTTTTTACCGCTTTGTCCAGATAATTACACATTAGTGTGCTTAGATGCCTCAAATGCTTTTGGATACACTGTTGTGTCGGTCCCTGTCGCTACTGTCAATTTACCAACTATTACCAACGTTACTTACGCACCGGCACCCAATCCTCCTTATCAACCTTTTCAATACATAACCACTGTGACATATACTGGGGGAACTGCTCCTTATACGATAACATGGTATAATTATTCAAGCACACCACCAATTGTTATTGCCACTCATACGACCAACAACTTACAAGATACTATTTCTTTATACCCCGGGGATTATGGTGTTACCGTCTCTGACCAAACGTCTAATCCTTGTGGCTCTAACGCTTCAACTTACACCTTTTCAATCTGTGATAATTTAGTAGGTACTTCTACTGCAACTGTACTTGGCGCCATTGCCTCATCTGGTAATTCTTATACGGTGTGTGCTAATACTACCTTCACTGTTGATTATATTCCTATCCCTAATGCACCTGTAAATATGATACTTCCAATAGTAACAGCGAGTTTTTGCCCATCAGGGGCTCCCAACTTTACATGTAGTTTGCCAGCCAATATCCATGAATACATGATAGGTCAGTGGTATTATTCTCAAAATTGTCCGCCTGTTGGTATGCTGATGATAGATGTTTACGCAGATGCTTGCCTTTATAGTCCAACTTTTAATCTAAATAACCAATTTACACTTTATCCTAATCCTGTAAAAAATAAACTCCATGTATCTTCTGCATCTTCTATTGATAAAATAGAATGTTATGATGCATTAGGTAACAAAGTGTTTGAAATAACACATCCTGATAAGGATATAAATTTCCATCATCTGCCAAACGGTGTTTATTTTATTAAAATTTATTCCGATAAATCTGTAGATAATCAAAAAATTATCTTACAAAAAGAATAACAATATCTCATCAGGTTTATCCTATTGTTCATCAGAAGTGTTGCATACTAAGGTGTGCAACACTTTTTTATTTTCTAACATCCCGTGCTTCTAAATACACATAATACCCAACATTTATCAATCCAATGACAAATAAGATCGCCGAGATAAATTTATATTCTTCTTTCTGAAAAAATTCCAAAAGCATCCACAAGGCATTGGCCAATATCCAGAACAACGTGGCCACATACACATAAAATTCCCGTTCCTGAAATGTTTTTATACAAAACCAAATAGCAAATCCAACAGTTGGAATGAGCATCGCTATACCAAGCGGCTTCCAGATCATCACCCAACTTAAATCTTTTATGAGCCAAAATACTATATGCAGATTTTCGTAAAAACGTATTTTAGACATATTGAAATAACTTTAAATGTTGATATAGAAGATGAACAGGCAATCCCATCACATTAAAATAACTACCCTCTATTTTTGAAATGGCTATAGCCCCTATCCATTCCTGTACACCATAAGCACCTGCTTTGTCAAATGGTTCATATTGCTGAACATAATAATCAACTTCCTCCGCTGTAAGTTTTTTGAAATATACTTTTGTCTCATCAGAAAATACAACTTTATTGTTACTCGTCCGAATACACACGCCCGTAAAAACACTGTGAACATTATGGCTCAACATACGCAACATTCGTTTAGCATCTTCTTCATCTTCTGGTTTATTTAATACTTGATGATTTATCCAAAC
>CAZNVL010000084.1:0-9067 GCA_964576565.1 uncultured Flavobacteriaceae bacterium
CCCAGCGACGATAAGCATCCAGTAATATCATATCTTTTTTATTGAAAAAATTTCCATCGTGGTCGGTTGTATCGGCAAGGCCCATCCACGGCTCAATACAAATGAATTTATTGCATTGCGGTTTTGTCCAGATGCCCCAATGGCGGCAGTTCGAAGCACTTACCTTAATAGAATAATTCAGCGATGAATTTTCTAACACAATAGATTCAATTCCCCCATCTTCAAAAACTAATGCATCGTTATCAAACAAATGAGTATTTAATTCTAATTTTTCTTCATGAGCATTGGTAAATGAAACAGATTGTTTTTGTTTTGAAATCAATCCTTCACTCAAAAAACTTCTCAGCAAAGGCAAAGATTTATTTTTTCTATTGAACTTTAAATAACATTCGTCTAATTTTCCAAAGGTATTAAATGCCGGATGAAATCCAATACTAAAGGGAAAAACAGAATGATAAGGATTAAAAACTTTGAATGTTATTTTCACAACGTTCTCGTGAAGTTCGTATTCTACAATCAAAGAAAAATGAAAAGGATACATTTTGAATGTTTCATCGTCATCGGTTAGTTCAAATTGTAAATTAGTATCCGTGTGTAATGTACATAACCATTCTTTGTCTCTTGCAAAGCCGTGTTGTGGTAAAGAATAAATTTTGTTATCTAATTTATATTGATTGTTTTTGAGTTTCCCCACAATGGGAAACAAAATAGGGGCGTGTCTTTGCCATTCTTTTTCCGCCTGCCATATTAGTTCTACATTATTATACTTCAATGAAACTATTTCAGCCCCTTTTGTGCTTACCATTAAATGCAGATATTCATTTTTCAAACTATACTCCATTGCTGTTATAATATCATGACGCCCGGAATAGCAGAAGCCAACTCATAGATATTGATAATTTCTTCTACCGTATGTACCATTTGTTTCACTGTAATGCTTACATATCTTCCCCGGTTGCTTTGCCGAATAGTGATTTCAGCAGAATTATCTTTGTTAAACAGGGCTTCTACTTGAGCAATTTTTTTATTATCGCTATTCAATATAAATTTGAACATATATAACGCCGGAAACGGCTGATGTTCTTCTAATCGTGCTTTTAAGTTAGACCAATCATTTGTCATATTTTCTCAAAATAATAATTATAGATTAAGTAAATACCAAACACAATTAAAGTGCTTCCAGTAAGGATGTTGATAATGTGAATGACTTGTGGTTTGAGTATATTTTTAATTTTATTGCCTAAGTATATTTTGTACAATTCTACTAATAGCACTGTGCCATTGATTATTGAAAAGTACAACAAGGTTTTAGTAAGCGAATGATTAAAAAAATTACTGATGATAGTAACGTTTCCTAACCATAAAAACCACACGGCTGGATTGAAGAGATTAATCACAAATCCTTTGACAATCAAGAGTACAGGATGTGTTTCGTTTTTTATGAGCATATCTTCTCCACTTTCATTAGGCGCCGGTGTTTCTTTTTTGAAATAAAATGCGCCAAATAAAATTAAAATAATACCGGCTAAAATACCTGCAAATCGCTGATTTTTGCCGTCATTCAGCCATTCTGTAAATCCATAATGCACCAAAAAGATATTAAACAAACAAACAAAAAAATCACTCCCTACCACACCAAAAGCCAACATAGACGCTGGCCGCAACCCTTTTTTGATGGAATAATTAATTAAACTAAAAAAAGAAGGGCCAAATGAAAAAGTCAATAAAATAATGATAATGATACTTTGATAAATTAAACTGAATATCATTCTTTGAAAATATCATATCCTTTTTGAATCAAAAATTCTTTCCATTCCTCATACAATTTTCCTTTGATAACTCTTGGAAATTTGCTCTGTGCACCTGCTCTTTTCTTGTATTCTAAAAATTGAATAAAAACATCATCTGGTAACACATCCACAAAAATGTTTTTCAATGCCGCCATTCTTTCTACACGATAATCATCATTGAGTTCTTTTAAATAGGTATCAATTTTATCTTTAATAATTTGCTGATCAATCATTCTATCTGTTCCCACATACCAATGGTGGGCAAATAAATTTTCATACTTAATTCCAGCTATTGTGAATTCATTGATTTCAATATCCAGCTCCTTTGCAGTCAATTCAATGGCTTTGGTCATATTCTCTACCGAAAGATGTTCTCCACACAAACTTAAAAAATGTTTTGTTCTGCCAGTGATTAAAATTTCAGCGCTCTTTACATCTGTAAATTTAATAGTATCGCCGATTAAATACCGCCAGGCACCTGCACAGGAAGAAAGTAATAAAGCATAATCCTTATTTTCTTCTACTTCATGGATTAGTAAAGTTTCAGGATTTTCTTTCATGTTTCCATCGGCATCAAAGTTGTTTTCATTAAATGGTACAAATTCAAAAAAGATGCCATTGTTCAAAATCATTTTCATGGCTTGCAGTTCGTTCGGACGTTCTTCAAAAGCAATAAAGCCCTCTGATGCCATATACGTATCTATAAACAACACTTCTTTTGAAAACATTTTTTTCAAACTTGCTTTGTAAGGATGAATAGCAACCCCACCATGAACATATATTGAAAAATTAGGCCAAATCTCATGAATAGTATTTACTTTGTAATGGTTTAAAATTTTTTCCATTAAAATTTGTATCCACGCTGGTACGCCCGCAATAATTCCAATGTCCCACTTATGAGCGTTGACGGTCATTTCATTGAGCTTGGTGTTCCAATCTTTATAGCCCGATATTTTTTTACCGGGCTTGTAATGATGTTGAAACCAAAAAGGAATGTTACCGGTTGTAATGCCACTCAAATCGCCTGCAAAATAAGTACCATTGTAATTCAGATGCGTGCTGCCACCAATCATTAAAATGCCTTTTTGATACAACTCCGGTGGTAAGTTAAAATGAGCCGTAGAAAGAATTTGTCGTATGGCCCCTCGTTGAATGGCTTTCAACATATCTTTTGTTACAGGAATGTATTTTGACGATGCTTCGGATGTACCCGAACTTAAAGCAAAATACTTTGTATACCCCGGCCAGCACACAAAGGGCTCTCCATTCAAAGTGCGATACCACCACTCTTTGTATATTTTACTGTAATCATGAGTAGGAACATTTTCTTGAAAACTACGAACAATGTTGGAACTTTTCAAGATTTTATCAAAATGATAATAATGCCCAAAAGCGGTGTCTTTGGCTTTGGTCAATAGTTTAATCAATGTTTCTTGTTGCTGCCTGAAAGGACGTTTCTCTCGCTTTAGTTTACTACTTAGTGTGATAGTGTTTTTTAATAATGTCCCTAAAATGGCAGGCATTGTATTTTATTTAATATAGCGAAAGTCCTGATTCTTCTTGATATTTCGTAAAGTATGATACATCAGCCATACCACATTTTCAATATCGTCTTTGTGCACGGTTTCATTGGTCGTATGCATATATCTCAAAGGTAAAGAAATTAAAGCCGATGGCACGCCTTCCGCACTATAAGCAAAAGCATCTGTGTCTGTGCCTGTTGAACGTGAAGAAGCCAGTCGTTGAAATTCTATTTTTTCTTTTTCTGCTGTGGCAATAATTAATTTTAGTACATTGTTTTGTACAGCAGGTGCGTAACTCAATACAGGACCCTTACCACAAGCAATGTCGCCTTGTACTTTCTTGTCCATCATTGGTGTTTGTGTATCATGACATACATCTGTAATAATAGCCACATCTGGTTTTATTTTTCTTGAAATCATTTCAGCACCTCTTAATCCAATTTCTTCCTGTACAGAATTCACTATGTATAAAGTGTAAGGTAATTTGATGCCATTTTCTACCAACAAGCGGGCTACTTGTGCAATCATAAATCCTCCAATGCGATTGTCCAATGCTCTGCCTACTAAAAATTTTTCGTTTAATTCTATCAATTCATCTTCATACGTCATCACACATCCTACATGAATACCTAATTTTTCTACTTCTTTTTTTGAACTACAACCAACATCCACAAAGATATTTTTTAAGGTAGGTGGCTCTTCTTTGCCCGGCTCTCTGACATGGATGGCCGGCCATCCAAAAATGCCTTTTACAACACCTTTCTCTGTATAGATATTCACCCGCTTGGAAGGCGCTATTTGATGGTCGCTCCCGCCGTTACGACACACGTAAATAAAACCATCATTGGTAATATAATTGACAAACCAACTGATTTCATCAGCATGTGCTTCAATCACGACTTTGTAATCCTGGCCAGGATTGATAATAGCCGCTACCGAGCCATAATTGTCTACAATGTATTCATCAATATAGGGCTTTAAATAATCTAACCATATTTGTTGACCGGACGCTTCAAATCCTGTTGGTGATGAGTTATTGATGTATTTAAATAAAAATTCTTTTGATTTTTCGGTAAATACCTGATTTTTCTTTTTATCTGATTTCTTCATAGTTGTAATAATAATTTTAATGTTGACGATGTTTTTTTTCTTTTAATTGTTTAGGTTCATAAAGAACATTGTGTCTTAATCCAGGAATTTTCTTGAAAGCCAGAACGGCCGGTGTTTGTCTTTTTGTAACATCAATACGTTTATCTTTTTCTATGGGCTCTACTAATTTATCTTTTCCATAAATAAAATCTTCTCTCCAGAATTCAGTATCTACAATTCTGTCAGTTAAAAAGATGGCTTCTTTTGGACATGCTTCTTCACACAATCCGCAGAAAATGCAACGAAGCATGTTGATGTAATATTCTTTGGCATATTTTTCTTCCCGGTACAAGTGCTCTTCACCGGGCTTACGTTCAGCAGCCACCATTGTAATGGCTTCTGCCGGACATGCCAGCGCACACAATCCACAAGCCGTACAACGCTCTGCACCGTTTTCATCTCTCTTCAATACGTGCCTCCCTCTAAAAACAGGGCTTAATGGACGTTTTTCTTCCGGATATTGAATGGTTGCTTTCTTTTTGAACAAATGTCGGATAGTAATGCTCATTCCTTTTATCACACCGGGCAAGTAAATTTTTTCTGAAAAACTTTGTTCTTTGTTACTAACTATTTTTTTGCGATTGGTGAGAGATTGCATAAGAGTTTAGTTTACATTTTTTCTATTATTAAATTTCTTTATAGTATTCTTCCCATATAAAATTATTCGGTTGGAAATTAAGGAGTTTTTTATTTCTTTTCCAACATTATGTTGAGAAGAATTAAAATAATCAACTAAAGATTGAAAACACAATGATTTGCTCATCCAAAATTTTAACTCTTTGTAGTGTGAATCACTATCGTTCCGTACTTCAATTTCCCCAATAGTTTTTAATTTACCAGTTTTATCTTGAATTTTGAAAACTACTTTTTGATGATCAAATTGTCCTTTTTGTCTTTTATGTGAAGTATCAATTTTAATCTTTTCGGATAAAATTCTAACAACATCGTTTGCTGAAAAAACATGAAAAGTATTATTGTGTTTTATTACTAAAAAATCAACTTCATTGCCATTAAAGAAGGATAAGCTTATAAATCCTTTTAATTTTGCGGGTTTTTCTAAAAAGTTTTTTAGGTTTAATATTTTATCCGCTAAACGCATTTTAAAGTATTCTTTATTCAGAAGATACTTCTTTCTATCGTCTGGAAAAACATTCAAACAATCCAAGAGCAAATTACCAAGCCCATTAAAATTTTGAAATAAAATATCATTTTTAAAGCGAGATGCAGAGTACAAAAATATCTGCCATTTTTTTTCACCGCTTTTTACGGAATAAGAATACCCTGAATTATCTATTACATCTTTTTTTGCTCTCAAATCATTTTGATAATCTTTTTTTAATCCAAGCAATAATGCAAATTCAAGTGCGTCTTTATGCCCCTGTCTTTTTACGTAACTTGCTTTTTCACTACTCATCGAACGTTTAGCCATTGCATTCTTATTCTTTTATGATTAAAATTTCGTGAGAATTTTTTACATGCGAAAGATTTTTTTCTATTCGGTTTTTACCAATTCTTGTTTCTCCTTGTCCCATTGTATATTGCCATTTAACCTCAATTATTTTAAATTCTTTATACCATTCACGAATTGTGGGACAATCATTGTATGATAAAACAAATTTTCCTTTGTGATGATAAAGCAGATTCCTTAATAATTCGTGTTCAAAATTTTTATGATGTATCGGGAAGTTTCTTTGTGGATATATTCCAGTAAACATTTTACTGTCTTCTCCTAAATAATACGGTGGATCTAAATATAGAAACTCTTTTTGAAAGGATGCAATAATATCTTTGAAGTGAGCACATTCTACCCAAATGTTTTTTACATTGAAATTTTTTACTTTTTCAAGCATCGTCAAATACCTTTTTTTATCTTCATAAACTGAAGACATCCATCCCAAAAAACCAGGCCCATAAGATAAATTATGATTGAAGTAATAATAGCTGGCTAATGTCAATTTATCTAATTGTTTTTTCCCTTCCCAATGTGCCCGAAGTTCATTTTTTACTTGTGTATAGGTAGATTTATCAGGTTCTAGATTTAATAATTTAGCATATAATTCTTCATTGTGTTGGATTTGAACTTGCCAATAATTCACTAAAATATCAAAAATATCAAACCCCATAACTTCAATTCCTAATTCTTTTGCACACGCTATCTCAACTGACCCCCCACCAAAAAATGGCGAAACAAGGCGCTTTATATTTACAGGTATATGCTCTATAATATGACCAACTGCTAAACTTTTTCCCCCTGCATATCTAAGCGGACTGCCTAAATACCGTTTATATCTATTTTTATTTCCATTGGCTGACAAACTCTTTAAAAAAATCTCTTTTTTGTCTTCAACATCAGAAAAAAGATTAACAGAAACTAAATTTATATTTTTATTTCTTCTATTTATGATTATTTTTTTCTCAAAGGATTGCTTAACTGTTTCCATCTTAAAAATTTAAATTCCCTCTGAAATATTCTACTACAATGGTCAGCACTAAATTGAATAAAGAGAGTGGGATTAAATAGCGCCATCCTAAATTCATCAGTTGATCAAAGCGAAATCTCGGTAATGTCCATCTTATCCACATGAACACATTGATAAAAATTATGATTTTGATAAAATAAACCACAGCGCCTATCAAACTAACAGCAATACTTCCTTCCTGCAATCCTAATGCAGAATAAATTTCATGAGCCAATGGAAAATTATATCCACCAAAATACAAGGCACTCATCACAGCAGATGAAATAAACATATTGATGTATTCAGCAAACAAATACAAACCTAACTTCATGGAAGAATATTCGGTATGATAACCGCCTACCAATTCGCTTTCTGTTTCAGGTAAGTCAAAGGGCGCCCGATTCGTCTCGGCTAATGCACACACAAAGAAAATTAAAAATCCTAATGGTTGATACACCACGTTTGCCAATCCCGCATCCTGATTTTCTACAATTTCTTTCAAACTTAATGTACCACCAGCAGATATAATCAATGCAATGATAGATATACCCATGGCTATTTCATAACTAATCATTTGTGAAGACGCACGCAATGCCCCCAGTAACGCATACTTATTATTAGAGGCCCATCCACCAATCATAATACCATAAACCCCAATTGAAACAACACCTAATAAATATAATACGCCCACATTGATGTCTGTGATTTGTAAAGCAATTTTTTGTCCATTCCAGATAAAATCTTTTCCCCACGGAATGACTACGCCCGTCATTAAAGCAGTAATCATAAACATACTTGGACCTAAGAGGAATAAAAATTTGTTCGATACATCCGGGATAATTTCTTCTTTGAAAAATAATTTTCCCCCATCTGCCAGTGGCTGAAATATACCACCTGGCCCTGCTCTGTTAGGCCCTATTCTGTCTTGTAAAAAAGCCGCGAATTTTCTTTCCCATAGAGTAGAATAGGCCGCAATGCCTAAAGATATTGCAAATACTATCACACAGAGCAAAATTTTTACAATCAAAAATGCCGATAATGCCATAATATATGTTTTTTAAGGTCTTTTATTGTAAGGAATAAATCCCAATGCTTTTTGTTGTTTCATCACCTGAACTTTTAGTTCATTCAGATGTTGATAATGATTGATAGAAATAACCGATTTTCTGCTAATTTTAGAGGGACCTTCTATTATCCAATCGGATTTTTTCTTTTTTTCAAAACGACATTCGTTACATATAAAATCTTCTACTTCACCCCATTCGTCCACTCTGGCACTTACTCTTAAAACTTCTTCACCTTTTAGCCACAAGCGAACTTTTCCACAACATTTGTTACAGTTACGATGGGCATCTACCGGTTTGGTGAACCACACACGGCTTTTAAAACGAAATGTTTTGTCAGTCAATGCTCCAACCGGACACACATCAATAACATTGCCACTGTACTCGTGGTCAATGGCATTTTGAATGTAGGTGGAAATTTCAGAACTGTCACCACGATGCATCATACCGTGCACGCGCTGTTCAGAATTCAATTGTTCCACCGTTTTGATGCAGCGATAACAATGAATGCATCGCTTCATGTGTAATTGAATCTTGTCGCCTATATCAATGGGTTCAAATTCTCTTCTTACAAATTCATACCGTCCTTGATGAGCACCGTGTTCATAAGATAAATCCTGTAATTTACATTCTCCCGCCTGATCACAAATAGGACAATCCAAGGGGTGGTTAATCAATAAAAATTCCACCACACCTTTTCTTGCTTCTAACACTTCAGCGTTGGTAAAATTTTCTACTTCCATTCCGTCCATTACTTCTGTTCTGCAGGATGCTACTAACTTGGGCATCGGATTGGGATTTTGAGCGGAACTTTTGGTAACTTTTACCAAACAGGTTCTGCAAAATCCGCCTGTACCTTTTACTTTGCTGTAATAGCACATAGCGGGTGGGGCATAATCTTTTCCTAACATTCGGGCGGCTTGAAGGATGGTGGTTCCTTTTGGAACTTCAATTTCTTTGCCATCAATTTTTACAATGGGCATAATTTTGTCTTTGTTAGTGTGCAAATATGCTGAAAATGTTACAATTAAAAAAAACTTTTACCTTAATTTAGGTAACATTAGAAGCATATTCATGAACAC
>CAZNVL010000085.1:0-8544 GCA_964576565.1 uncultured Flavobacteriaceae bacterium
GTTCATCTAATTTAGCAGTACTAGAATTTATTCTGTTGTGCTGATTCATCTTTCCCCTTCCTTACTTGAAAAAATAGATTTTATCGACATTTGAAGTATAAACTTTATAAATTGAATCTACGTTTTATTTAGAATTTGGACTAAAGAGGGATGAATGAAACAGTACTTAACGATTCATTGAAAATGCTGAAACTGAGCAGTGCGTATTAGTTATTTCAATTCATGAGAAAGCTTAGACACGTTCCAATAACACGGCATAGCCCTGTCCTACGCCCACACACATCGTAGCAATAGCGTATTTCTTTTGTTGTACTTGAAGTTCAATAGCCGCTGTCAAAGCAATCCGTGCGCCGCTCATTCCAAGCGGATGACCCAAAGCAATAGCACCACCATTAGGATTGATACGCGGATCGTCATCGGCTAATCCCCATTGACGAAGGCAGCCTAACGATTGAGCCGCAAATGCTTCGTTTAGTTCAAGAATATCAATGTCCTTCCAAGTTAACTTAGTTTTTGCCAACAACTTATTCACTGCTTCAACCGGTCCAAGTCCCATTATTCTTGGCTCTACACCTACTACTGTTCCTGTAACTACTCTTGCCATTGGTTTTAAGTCGTATTTTTTTATGGCATTTTCACTGGCTAATAATAACACTGCGGCACCATCGTTCAAGCCCGAAGCATTACCAGCGGTTACACTTCCATTCTTACGAAAAGCAGGTTTTAGTTGTGCTAATTTTTCTAATGTTGTGTCCGGTTTCATAAACTCGTCTGTGTCAAATATCAGTGGATCGCCTTTTTTTTGCGGAATGGAAAGTGGAAAAATTTCTTTTTGAAAACGTCCCTTTGCTTTGGCTTTTGCGGCTTTTTGTTGACTCCAGAAGGCAAACTTATCCTGATCTTCTCGGGAAATTTTCAATAGTTCTGCTACATTTTCTGCTGTTTCGCCCATACTATCGGTGCCGTACATTTCCTGCATTTTCGGATTAATAAATCGCCAACCAAAAGAAGAGTCGTAGATTTGTTGGGCTCTGTCAAATGCTTCGTTGGCTTTGCTGAGTACATACGGTCCGCGTGACATATTTTCAACTCCGCCGGCTATCATCAGGTCTGCATCGCTCAACATAATGGTCCGTGCGGCTTCCAGTACAGATGTAAGTCCAGAAGCACATAAGCGATTGATGGTTTGACCCGGCACAGTATACGGCAAACCGGCTAATAACAAGGCCATACGGGCTACATTCCGATTGTCTTCGCCGGCTTGATTAGAACATCCGATGATGACATCGCCCACTTCCGCCCAGTGAATGTTGGGATGTTTGTTTATCAGTGCCTTAATGGTTTCAGCGATTAAATCATCTGTTCGTACTTTGGCGAGTGTTCCGCCGAACTTTCCGATACCTGTTCTGACTCCATCTACAATATAGGCCTGTGTCATAGTTTTCATTTTGGCTCAAAGATGGGAAAAATATCTATTGGGAATGTTGTATCTTTGCAAAAAAATAAATGTATGATAAAGCATTTGACAATAAAAAATTTTAGAAGTTTGGTAGATGTTCAAATAGATTTAGGGAGTATAAATGTTTTTTATGGTAAAACTGGAAGTGGAAAATCATCTCTATTTTATCCGTTATTATCCATTAAAAATTTTTATTTTAATCCTAATCAAAACGTGGATGGGTTATTTAATTACAGATATATTAGTTTAGGAGGTTTTGCGGAAGTTCTTTTTAAAAGTGCTAATACTCAAAGCATTGAAATCAACTTAGAATATGATGATGGTATCGTTCATTCTTTTTGTATTAAAAACAATTCCATTCAAAACATCATTCGTTTTTTAGAATTTCAATTAAGTATCTCTTCTCAATTTACTTTACCATATCAAGGAAATCAAAATTTCAGTACACAGTTTAAGTCGGGAGTGATTAATTTTACAGGGCTTACAGCGGGCTATACATCTAATAATAACAATCCATCAGATGTTGAAACTTTAAAACAAATTGTTACCAAAATTAATCAAATCAATGACAAATTGAAAAGTATAGATATTATTCCACCTAAAAGAGGTTTTTATGCTCCAAATTATTCGCTTGTTAATCTTACTGCTCCATTATTGATAGAAGATACTGAACTGGCGTCTTTTATCGCTAATAATGCGGATTTACAAGATTTTATTTCGGAAGATCTTAATGAAATTACACAACGAAATTTTAGAGTTCATAATCCTATCGGTTCTGCTATCTTTCAATTACGAGTTACGGATAGACAAAACAAAACACCAACTAATATCATCAATGAAGGATTTGGTATTAATCAATTAGTGTATATGCTGGCTAAACTCCGAAGAAGCGATGTAAGAGTTGTATTGCTTGAAGAACCAGAAATTCATTTACATCCAGAACTTATAAGAAAGTTTGTAAGTGTTTTAATAGAAATTGTAAACAAAGAAAATAAACAATTATTTATTACTACACATAGTGAAACTTTCGTGTTAGCACTACTTGAAGCAATTAAGAAAAAAGAAATTGAACATAATCAGGTGAAATGTTTTTGGGCAAAAAAAGAGAATAGACAAAGTATTTTTGAAGAACAAAAAGTCAACGAAAAAGGACAAATAGAAGGTGGTCTAAAAAATTTTGTAGAAAATGAAATTGAAATCTTAAAGTCATTTCTTGAATAATTAGGATTATTCAATTCCAATATTTATACACATAAACTTTCGTACTAATGTTGAACTTAGTTATAGATGAGTGGTTTTGGGAATATCTCTGTGGAAATGATGATAATAACTTAAAATTAATTGGGAAACTAATACTTCAATTTTATGAGAAAAATAATATAAAAATTTATGTTGTAGAAAAATCTAAATTTGAAATAAAACAATTTGAGTGTTTTAAGTCATTAGAAAATTATTCTGAAGTTACTTTACTTAGAATTCGTCAAAGATGGTTTAATGGCATTTATTTGAATTCTCAAAAATATGAATCAATTGCAGAAGAAAAATTAAAAGATATAAATTGTCCCGATCAAAACTTGAATGTAAAAGATGACGATTGCTATTTGTATCAACTTATTTTTTATTTATTAAAAGAATATTCTTTATCACTCGTCATCTTTGTCAGCACAGATAGGGAACTTATTGAAGAATTTAAACGTGTTTTTAAAAACAACATTGAAGTATATTATCCGCAGCAGTTTTCACAATTTATTGACCAATATGCTCATTCTTGACAAATACATTCTGAAAAAATTTTTAGGAACGTTTATTTATTCTATTAGCTTGATATTGCTGATATTCATTGTATTTGATTTGAAAGATAAATTGCCCGGATTTCTGGAAGATAAAACGCCACTTAAAGAAATTATTGTAGAGTATTATTTAATGTTTATTCCGGTGTATGGTAATATGTTTAGTCCTTTATTCACATTTATTTCTGTGATCTTTTTCACTTCTCGGATGGCGCATCGCAATGAATTTGTAGCGATGTTGAGCAGTGGTATTCCTTACAATCGTATTTTAAAACCTTACTTAATCACTGCTGGCATTATTGCTCTAACTTCTTTGGTGCTTAATCATTTTATTATTCCAAAAGCCAATCGAAAAAAAATTGCCTTTGAAGATAAATGGTTTAATAATAATTATAACACGGACGAAAAAAACATTCACAGAATCGTGGGAAATGGAGAAGTGCTTTATATTTATAGTTTTGACAATAAAGCCAAAATGGGCTATAAAGTTTCTTTAGAAAAAATTGAAAACAATCGTCAGGTATATTACCTGAAAGCCGAAGCTATGCAGTGGGACAGTACGGATCAAAGTTGGTTGCTGAATTCTGTTTTTGAAAGAACATTAAAAATAAACTTGCAAGGCGATAGTGTGCATTACAAAGAAGAGGTAAAAACCTATCCTTCAAAAAAAATTAAAATTGACTTCACACCCGATGATTTGTGGCGTTATGAAAGTAAGCTGGAAGTAATGAATTACTGGGAACTCAAAGAGTATATTCAAAAGGAACGATTAAAAGGTGGTAATAAAGTAGAACACTTTGAAATAGAGCATTATCGGCGGACGGCTTTTCCATTTGCAACATTTGTGTTGACTATTATTGGCGTTAGTGTGTCTTCGAGAAAAGTACGTGGTGGGGTAGGATGGACCATTGCCTTAGGTTTATTTTTAAGTGCTGTATACATTATGTTGATGTATGTGTTTACCATACTTGCCACAACGGGCTTTGCACCGCCATTGCTGGCTGTATGGATACCTAACATTGTGTTTAGCTTTGTAGCGTATTGGTTTTATTTAAAGACACAGAAATGATAAAGCAATTATTTTTAAATATTTTATCCTCTAAGTTTGTCAAGAATAACATTCGTTTAATAGGCGGTACAACGATTGCACAATTCTTTAATTTTATTTTTAATATCTATCTAACGCGTGTATATGCTCCAGAAAGTTTTGGTGAGTTTTCGCTTTATATGAGTTTTATTTCTTACTTTTTAATTTTTTCTGCATTAAAATTAGATATTGAAATAGTAAAATCTGACAATGATACCAATCACATGCTTTTGATAAGAGCGCTTCAATCGAATTTATTTTTTAGTTTTCTATCTGCCATTGTATTCGCCATATTTAGATATTTCAATTTGTTTAATTTAGGAAAATTAAATTCTATTTGGATATTACTTGCTTTTCTTATTGTTTTTTTACAAACCAGTGTGCAATTATTGTGGATGTATTGTGTCAAGCAACAATTCTTTGCTTTTCAAGGAAAGATGAAAATGATAGAAGCTTTGTTATTAAATAGTTTTTATGTGGTTTTTCAAAAAATACAATCTTTAGGTTTAGTTCTGGCAAATTTTCTAACTCTTGTTGTAACCAACATCATTTTGATGGTAAAATTAAAAAAAAGTATTTCTTTTTACGATTTATTTAAACAGCTACTGTTTTCTTTTGAGTATTTACCATTAATCAAAATATTCAAAAAACAATTTTATTATATGTGGCAAAGTGTATTAGAATTACTACAAGTGAGTTTGCTCACCTTTTACTTGTCTTCTGATCTGACATTTTTAGGGTATTATTCTCTTGCTTTTAGAACTTTACAAGTGCCTTTTCGTTTAATCAGTATGCCTTTATCACAGGTTTTTTTTTCAGAAATAGCCGATAGAAAAAGGCAAAAAAAGTCCATTAAAAATTTAGTATTAAAAACCTTTTTTTCACTTTTAGGAACCAGTTTGCCCATTGTATTAGTAATTGTATTGAAAGGTCCTGATTTATTTTCTTTAGTATTTGGAAAAAAATGGACTATGGCGGGGACAATAGCACAAGTTTTATTAATATGGATTATCACAGATTTTTTAAAAGCCCCTTTGATGCAAATTTTGTATTTGTTTAATAAACAAAAATGGGTTTCTTATGCATTATCTTTAAATATTTTAATTTTAATCTTAATAATGATTGCAAGTAATTATTGGGAACTTCATTATATTAAATCGATGTGGCTAATTAGTACCACACAAGCTATATTCATAAGCAGTATTATTTTCAAAGCCATTCAAACTACCTTACAATATGAAAATTAAAAAAATTATAGTGCTTTCTATTCAAAATCCCTTAAACGTCAAAACATGGTCTGGAATCCCTTATTTTATCATTCAATCTTTGAAAGAAAAATACGAAATTATTCCTGTTTATCTAAAAGGAAAATATAAATGGATAGAATATTTTTTGAAAGCAATATTAAAAGTACAATCCTTGCTTTTCAATCAAAAAATAGATTCTTCACATAGCAGTGTTTTATCACGTTATTATGCGTGGTATTTTTCTAAACAAATTAAATTATATTCCTCCAAAGATACTCTTGTCTTAGCTCCTGCAGGATCTTCTATTCTGTGTTTCTTAAAAACTCCATTACCTATTGTTTATTTATCGGATACCACCTTCAAAAATATGATCAATTATTATCCCAATTTTACTAATCTTTCAAAAAAATCCATTAAAGAAGGAAATTTTATTGAACAAAAATCTTTAGAAAAAGCCACTATTTGTTTATTTCCCTCTCAATGGGCAGCCCAATCAGCCATTAATGATTACCACATTCCACAAGAGAAAATAAAAGTGATACCATTGGGCGCTAATCTCATTGAAAAAAATTTTACCTATATCCTAAAAACATCACCAAAAGAAAAATGTTATTTGCTCTTTTTAGCCGTTAATTGGGAAAGAAAAGGTGGAGATATTGTAATGTCTATTTATCATGAATTAAAAGCACAAGGATATTCTATACATTTGCAAATCTGCGGGTGTGTCCCACCATTCTCTATTGAAGAAGACCACAACATCAGTATCGTACCATTTATCAATAAAAATAATCCTACAGAATATCAAGCATTTAAAGAAATAATGTGTCAAACGCATTTCTTAGTATTACCAACAAAAGCAGAATGTTATGGACTGGTGTTTTGTGAAGCAAGTGCATATTCTATTCCTTCTATTACCTATAATACGGGCGGCATTGCAGCCGCCGTCCGACAGCATCAAAATGGAATTTTATTGCCCGTTGGCTCACCCGCTTCTGCTTTCGTAAATACAATAAAATACTTTATAGATAATGAAAATGAATACTACAATCTTTCTAAAAATAGCTATACATTGTATAAAAATGAACTTAATTGGGATAATTGGAGAGAGCAATTTGAAATCGCACTCCAGAAACACTTAAACTTTAATTAAATGTTTATACTTATCGATATGTTTCAAGATGTATTCAGGATAAGAATCATCTAATGGAACAAACTTGTACTTAAAATCTCTACCAAATAGATCTTTCCCGCTCTCAATAATTTCTTGAATTTTCTCTGGTGATTTATATTGAGATTGATTATACTCTGTATGTGCAAATGCCTCTAATTTCTGAATAATTTTATTCACCCCACCAAGATAACTAAAGTGCCATCCACCCTCTTCTACAAAACGAATGTTTATTCCTAATAACTTAGATTTCAACCATTTCAAATAATGAGCATACATTCTACGCTTTAACTGACTGCTTTTTAATCCTAAATTACTCATAGATAATTCTCTTAATGCTTGCACTTGTATCTTACGCGAATACCGATATAAAATAGTGCCATTCCATCTATAATTTGCATTCTCCGTTGCATTCATACAATTCAAAAAATAATAATACATCTTTTGACGAAAAATATAAACATCCTTTTCCTTCACCTCTTCAAAATTAATACCCGAAAGTTTAGGAATTTCATCTAAATCTGAAATTAAAATAATATCTTCTGTAGAACATCCTTCAAGTCCTCTAACAATTGCATTCCTTTGATGGTGTTCCAACTCCCAAGAGTTCTCACCATTAAACGCAGGCATATCCTCCGCCACAACATGTATTATCCTATTCTTGAAGTCCTTAAACAACTCTTTATTTTCCTGAAAATACAAGGGCTTCGGCTTACCCTGATGCGTGCAAGTAGCTTCGACAAGCACAAATTTATCTACAGAATTATTTAAAGTATTTAATCGGATCTCTAAAAGTTCCAATTCATTGAAAAATGTAAAACAATCGTAAATCATACTTCATTTAGTTTAATATATTTATCGCTAAAAGCTATCAAAGCCCCCCAAAATATCGTTCCGGCTTGCTTTTCCCAAATAGATTCTGTTGTAAAAAAACACAGCAAGGCGATGACAACATACCATCCTAAATACACCTGTTGATAGCGAAATAATTTAATAATCCAACTCATAAACAGATACAAAAAAACGAATAATCCCAACATTCCCGTTGCTAGCATAATCTGAAAAAAGGTATTATGTGCATTAATATTTTTCTCTGATAATACTTCAAGATGATGTGTGTTGTAATATTCATTTAAAACACGATGCACCTCTCCAGTTCCCACACCCATCAGCCAATTTTTTGAAATACCATCAATAGATGCTTGCCATGCAAACAAACGAATAGAATTGCTTTCTATTTTTAATGAATCATGCTGGGCAAACTTTACAAGCATTTCCTGCATAGATTTTATTCTATCAGAAATAAAAATTAAATAATTCGTCTTATAAAACACATAATAAAATATACTTACAAAAAACACAACTATTAAAATAGATTTCAACTTATACTCCTTCAATACATATACAAAGCAAAGCAATATAAATGCCAAAAACCCCGCTTTTGAACTTGATAAAAAAATATTAATAGAAAACAAAACAATCCCTACCAACCGAATCCAACCCTTCATTTTATCAAAAGAAAAAAGAAAATAACTTAAGTAAAAAAGAAAATACATTGAAAAATAACTCGGATGAAGATGCCCAGTATAACTATTATACGACGCTAACCTGCCCTCCGTAAAATAAATCATCAACATTCTAACAATTAATAAAATACTCACCACATACCCACTTACCACAAAATAATGCATCATTTCTTCAATATCCTTACGAGAATAATTTGAAAAACCAATTGCAACCGGAAAAAATAATAACGATAATTTTACTTGTATATCTAAATAATAATCCCCCAC
>CAZNVL010000086.1:0-8483 GCA_964576565.1 uncultured Flavobacteriaceae bacterium
GAAAAAAAGATGAGTGAAATAGAGGAATTAAGGGCAGAGATCGAAGGATTAAAGAAAGGGATAGAAATAAAGACCTCTCAGAGTAAGTGATGAGGGGTGTTGGGTTTACCCAATGCCCTTTTCTGAAAGGGGAAATTTGGATGAGAGAAATGGGAATATACTATTTTGCATCAGAAGAAGCGAGGAGTTTATCTTGGAGGGCTTTCATCTCATCTCTGTATTTTGCAGCTAATAAGTAGTTTTCTTCTTCTACTGCTTCTTTCATTTTTTCTTCTAATGATTTGATGAGTTTTAATAATTGTTCAGTATTCATATATTGAATGATGGGATCTGCGGCGATGTTGATTTCTTCTGATTCCACATAAAAGCGATTTTGATAGGACAATGGTTTTTCATAAGTAGGAGAAGGTGGTAGGAGGGATTTTTTACCGGCTTGCTTTGGTGTGATGCCGTGTTTGAGATTATACTCTATTTGTTTGTGACGGCGTCGTTGTGTTTCGTCAATTGTTCTTTGCATACTTTCGGTCGTTTTATCGGCATACATAATGACTCTGCCATTTATATTTCTGGCGGCTCTTCCGACAGTTTGTACTAAAGAACGGGTGTCTCTTAAAAATCCTTCTTTGTCAGCATCTAAGATGGCTACCAATGACACTTCTGGTAAGTCCAATCCTTCTCTCAATAAATTCACACCTACTAATACACTAATTAATCCTTCTCGTAATTGTCTTAAAATTTCTACGCGTTCAAGTGTATCAATATCAGAGTGAATGTAAGCAGAACGGATGTTGAGTTTCAAAAGATATTTGTCTAATTCTTCGGCCATTCTTTTAGTAAGCACTGTGATTAAAACACGTTCGTCTTTTTCAGTGGTTTTTCGGATTTCTTCTATCAGGTCATCTATTTGATTGTGCGAAGGTCTGACTTCAATAATTGGGTCTAAGACGCCGGTTGGGCGAATGAGTTGTTCTACGATAATGCCTTCTGATTTTTTGAGTTCGTATTCGGCGGGAGTGGCGCTGACATAAACCACTTGATTAACTAATGTTTCAAATTCATCAAATTTTAGGGGGCGATTGTCTAATGCAGCGGGTAAGCGAAAGCCATATTCTACAAGAGTTGTTTTTCGCATTTTGTCGCCGTTATACATGCCGCGGATTTGCGGAATAGTAACGTGGCTTTCGTCAATGAACATGAGATAATCTTTTGGGAAGTAATCTAATAAGCAGAAGGGACGAGAGCCGGGCGGTCTGCCATCAAAGTAACGGGAATAATTTTCAATGCCGCTGCAATAGCCGAGTTCTGTGAGCATTTCTACATCGTGCTTTACACGTTCTTCCAATCGTTTGGCTTCTGTTGTTTTTCCTTCGTTTAGAAATTTATTGACTTGAATTTCCAGATCTTTATTGATTTCAAAGATGGCACGATTGATATTTTCAGGAGAAGTGACAAAGATGTTGGCCGGATAGATGTTGTAGGCGTCAAAGTTTTCAATGATGTGTTTTGGGTCGGAGTCAAAGGTATAAATTTCTTCAATTTCATCGCCGAAGAAGCAGACACGCAGGTTGTAATCGGCGTAAGCCAGATTGATGTCAATGGTATCGCCGGCGACACGGAAGTTACCACGTTCAAATTTTTCGTGCGAGCGGCTGTAAAGAGAAGTAACTAATAAGTGAAGAAATTTATTTCTGGAGATTTTTTGTCCGACTTTAATATGGATGATGTTGTTTCGGAAGTCCTGTGGATTGCCGATGCCATAAATGCAAGATACGGAGCTGACAATGATGACATCGTTTCTTCCGGAGAGTAAAGCAGAAGTGGCGCTTAGTCGTAATTTTTCAATTTCGGCATTGATGGATAAATCTTTTTCAATATAGGTGTCTGTGGTCGGAATGTATGCTTCGGGTTGATAGTAATCGTAATAACTTACGAAGTATTCAACGGCGTTGTGCGGAAAAAACTGTTTGAATTCGCTGTATAATTGGGCGGCTAAAGTTTTGTTATGGCTTAGTACTAAGGTGGGGCGGTTGATATTTTGGATGACATTGGCCATGGTAAATGTTTTGCCAGAGCCCGTTACGCCTAATAAGACCTGATGTTTGACGCCATTCAGGATGTTTTGTGTCAATTGTTCTATGGCTTCGGGTTGGTCGCCAGTGGGTTGATAGGGAGATACCAATTGAAATTTCATAGATAAAAATTAAATAATGCCATTCCAACGGCGAATGATCCATTCGGTCAAAGATAATAAAATGATTAGGATTAGCCAATATTTATTTTCAATCCAGTATTGAAAGGTTTCGTTTTCTACAACAATGGTTTTTATTTCGGGGTTGTTGAGGAGGTCGTTTTTAAGTTGTTCGTGTTGAGGAAGGAGGTAAAATTTTCCTTTTGTTTTGTTGGCAAGTATTTTTAAGGCGGTGTGTTGGGCGGTCAGATTGTTTTGTTCAATAGAGTAGGGCAGTATGTGAATTTTTCCGGATTGAGTCAGTTCTTTGCCTTTATATTGAGTGGATGCCTTGTAAGTATATTCGCCGGCAGAGAGGATGCCTGCATTGAGATAATAATTGTTGGCGGATTTATTAAAGACAAATTTATATTCTTTTTTAGTACTGTCTTTGAGGGTGAAAAGCACATCGGGGTCTGTAATGGGTTGCATGGTTTCGTTTAATAGTTCAGCTGTTACTTGCAATGGTTCATTTTCGTGGATATTGGCGGGGACAAACACTTTAAATGGTCTTTTATCTTTTTTTAATGATAAATAGTGAAAGGTGCTGTGAATAAGATGATTGAACCATTCTGTATTTTGATTTTTTTGATAATTAAGCATTTTCCATCGCCATAAGCCATCTCCTAAAAACACAGCATATTTGTTTGCTAATGTTTGAGTAAAATAAAATAATGGTAGTTCGGTAAAAATTGTGTTGATTTTTTGATGGCACAATATTTCATATTCGCCCAGTGGGCTGTAATTTCCGTAGGGTGCAAGAATAACGGGAAGTTGTGATTCTATGGTAGTATATTCTTCATTTAAAGAAAAACTTGAAAATGTTTTTTTGAATTGTGTTTCAATTTCATTCATTTGTGTAGGGATATATTGATTGATTTTGAGTAATGTGTTTTGGAGGGGGGTAAGGTGAGTAGTTATAATCATCATGGGTATATTGAGTTGAATGCATTTATTGAACCAGAGAGAATTATTGTTGGGGGAATGGTATAAAACGACATCGTATTCTTTTATGTTTTTATTAAAGGAGTTTTCCTGAAATACTTGTACATCATATTGTAAGGATGTATTTAATGTTTGACGAATTGCTGAAATATCGGGGTGAGGGGCAGTGTAAAGGATGAGTACTTTTATTTTGTTTTCAATAACATTAATGGTAAAATAAAATTCGTTGTTTTTGGTATTTTTTTCATCCTTTAGAATGGTGGATTTGATTTTATAGGTATGTGTTCCTGCTTTATTGGCGGGTAGTTGAAATGGAAGGGAGATTAGGTTCTGGGCTTCACTATTCACAATAATTTCTTTTGCACTTATTTCCTGATTGTTTTCAGAAATGCTTATTTTAATTTTTTCATTTTTTATATCTTTTGATTGCAGAAGGACTTCGATAATAAAATCATTACCGATGTACACTTGTTTATTATGTAAGACATTTTTAATAGCGAGGTCTCTGTATGCAGTGGTATCGCTTGTACCGAGGACGTATACCGGAAAATCAATGTTTTCAGCCAATGAAACCGGATGAATACCATCGTTAAAAATTCCATCGCTGATTAGCAGCATGGTGCTGATGGGCTTGTTGCCTAAAATGGTAGCGGGATAAGAAAATATGTTTTCCGCATTCGTTTTAAAGTCGTGGAAGCGTATGCTGTCTGGATTGAATTGAAGATGATCGCCGAAGCTTAGAATTTGTACATCCATTTTGTCTTTAAACGTTTGGATGTAATGAGTAAATGTGTTTTTGAAAAAGTTTTTCACTTCATTGGAATCTTTGGCGCTTATCATAGAACGGCTGTTGTCTATGGCTACTATCAATACTGGTTTGATGTATTCATTTTTGTAAAAACGGGAATAAAGGTCAAGTAGTAAAATGCCTAATATGGAAAGTAATAAAAAATGCAGTAGAAATAATATTTGTTTTTGAGATTTTGAAAAGGTGGACTGCTTTTTTTTGTAGAGATATTTAAGGTAGGCAATAGCAAATGCCAAAGGAAAGATTAATAGTAACCATCCCCAACTATGTTCAGAAAAGATTTGCAATGCTTTTTGAGCGGCAATTTAAGGAAATATAAATGATAGAGTGTGAGAAATGGAAGAGAGGTTTATTCTTGATTATTTTCTAGTTTTTTTATTACTTCGTTAAATTTTATTTCTGAGTTTTTGAGTTTTTCTTTGCAAAATGTAATGAGTACCGCTGCTCGGTCCACTTTTTTAAGCAGCTCGTCCAAATCCAATTCGCCGCTTTCTATTTCACGGACTATTTCTTCTAACTCTTCAATGGCTTGTTTGTATGTGATTTCATTTGTAGGGTTCTGATTCATGTGTTTCAATTTTTATGGTTTGTACTTGAGTTATTAATTCAGATGTTTCAAATTTAATTTTTACAATATCATTTATAGTTACTTGTGTAGCATTTTTAAGAATTTTGTTTTGAGTGTTAAATGCTATACAAAATCCTCTTTTTAATATGTTTTGAGGATGTAAAAGTTGTATGTTTTTTTCGATGTTTTGAAGTTGGTTTTGCTGTTCTTGTAAGCAGGTGTGTGTGGTTTCTAAAATTTGTTCCTGAAGCTGATTTAAAGAGTCCTTGTGTTTTTTAATCTGATGGTGGATAGAATATTTAAATGCTTGCTGTATGTTGTTCAATTTTTTATCTTCATTGTTTAGTAGGTGTTGAATAGAATGCTTGATTTGATAGGACTTTTGAATAAGATTTTTTTCCTGCCTTGTGTGATGATGAACAGGAAAATTTTTTAACCATTGTTCATATTCCTGTAAAGCAATTTTTTGTTGATGGAAAATTTCTTTGATTAAGGGAAGTAAGTGATTACTTGTATTAAAAATATTTTGTTTTTGAAGAGATAAAAATTTTTGAGAAGATTGGATGATTGTATTCTGATTATTGTTTAATCGGGTATTAAATTCTTCAAACCGCTGAATAATAATCATAGCCGTATCGGTAGGTGTAATGCCGTTTTGATAAGCAACCATTTCGGCGACAGTATAATTAGTGGAATGTCCTATTCCTGTAATTATTGGGATGGGGAAGGTGGCTATAGTTTTACATAAATCATAATCGTTATAGCAACTGAGTCCAATTTCTCCCCCGCCTCCCCGAATGATTAAGACGGCATCATAAGGTGTTTGTTTTTCTTTGATATTTTCTAATTGAGTACGGATTTGCACTGCGGCATTTTCACCTTGAAGCAAGGATGGATATAAATCATAAGTAATTTGATAGATCTGTGCATATTTTTGAAAGGTGGTAATTAAATCATTGAAGCCCTTACTGGTTTCTACTGAAATAATGGCTAATCGTTGTGGTACTATGGATAATTCAAGTTGTTTGTTTTTCTCGAATATCCCTTCGTTTTTGAGTTTTTCAATAGTTTGTTTTTTTTGTTTTTCTAGTTCACCAAGTGTATAGTTGGGGTCAATGTCTTTGATTTGTAAACTTAATCCATATTTTGATTCGTATTTTACTTCTACTAATAAAAGTGCAGTAATGTTTTCCTTTAAGGGCTCGCCGATGGTGTTTATAAATTTTTGATTAATTTGTAACAAATCATTTTTCCAGATAATACCACGCATCTGGCATATTACTTCGTTTTCTTGTTTTTCTAATAACTCAGGATAGGCGTGTCCGGAATATTTATACACGTTGAGTTTATGGATTTCTGCTTTTATCCAAAAGTATTGACGATAAAAGTGTTGTTCAAGAGTTTTTTTGACTAACTGGCTGAGTTGATAGAGAGTAAGTACGGGATTATCATTCAGGAGAGTCATCATTTATTGAGTCGTTTAATAACGCGAAGATGATGTGAATGATCTTTTAACTCCGGAGAAAAAATTCCATAATGATCTATTTTGTCAATGCGCACTTTTCCGGAAGCGTGAATAATGTATTCTTTGTTAATTAAAATACCGGTATGCACGATATTGCCTTCTTCATTGTGAAAAAAAGCCAGATCGCCGGGTTGAACTTCGTCTAAAAATGTAAGTGGTGTACCGTGTTGGGCTTGATCCTTAGCGTCTCTTGGCAATTGATAACCTGCTAAAGCACAACATATCTGCACTAAGCCCGAGCAATCAATGCCCATTAATGTTTTTCCGCCCCACATATAGGGGACATTTAAAAACATTGTTGCAAAATCTACACACATTTGCCCATTGTATGCTGTTGTTTTAGTGTGTTGTACCACTTTACCATACACTTCATAAATCGTTGCTTCAATTTTGAATTGCTTATTTTCATAATTTGGAAATTGAGCAGCGAGGGGAACTATAAAATGATTTTTTCCGGATTGAACGATTTGCAATAATTCTGAACTCATAGCAACAGAGCAGGATTTTATCTGATGATAACTTTGTTCTGAAATAGGAAAATGTTGTAAGTTGTTTATCCAACATTCGTAACCGTCGGTGTCTATTTTTATTTTTAACCAGTTGTGTTGTTCTTCAAGAACAGAATAGCACTCTCCAAAAAGAATCTGCGTTACCAGTTCACTTTTACTGGAAGGTTCTGAGCGTCCGGGAATAACAGAGAGTTTACATATTCCGTAAGGAGAATGCATATTGGAATACTATTTTGGCAAATATCTGTAAATTAAGTTTAGAAAAAAAATTAAAACCAGTGGTAGCGGTCGTGCAAGATGTCAAACAATTTTCTTTTTTTGTGTTTTTTAAATGGGTGTTTTTTGTCGTTGGACTGTTCTTTGTGCCAATGGAGTTGAAAGTAAAATAAACGAATGCCGGCTGAAAACCCTACATTCCTTAAATTAACGGCGTTATCTGGTGTAATTTTTGTAACACGCATATTGTAGTCCACGAAAATGCTGAAAAAACGAAGGTGAACTTCTGCACCTAATCCGGCATTGAATCCCGGTTGATTGTACTTTTTATTGGTTTGAATGGTTTGAAAGTTTTTGTCAATTATCTGAAATCCTGAAAAGAGAGTATATGCTGCACCAAAGTATGGATAAATGAAAAAAACGCCATCTTCCGAACTTATTATGTACTGGTAATTCAGATTCAAATTTTGAAAATGGATGTTTTTCCAAAAAGGACTTACATCCGTGGGTTCAAAGGTACAATAAGAAAACTCAATTCTTGATAAATTGTGAAATAAAAAATTAGCATTGTAATTCCAGCCCAATATATTTTCCACATCGTCAAAATTTTCCTGTAATGCTAATATATTAATAATTCTGCCCGCCCCTATCTGAAAGGAACGGACAATTTGAATAGAATCTAAAATTTGGGCTATGGATAAAAAATTCAGGTATAAAAAACTAAAAAGGATAATGTTCTTTCGCATACGCGATAGTGTATGGACTGACAAAGTTACGATATTATTTTTGAGGTAAATTATTCAATGGGGATAATCATTAGGCAGATTTATTAACTGCTTTGGCAATGAAAATACTTAATTCGTATAAAATATAAATTGGTAATGCTACAATCAATTGAGACATCACATCGGGAGAAGGGGTAATCACAGCCGCTACAATGAGAATAACGACGATGGCATGTTTGCGATAGTGTTTCATAAAGGCATCTGTTATTAAACCCAATTTGGCTAACAAATACACGAGTATGGGTAGTTCAAAAATTAAACCCGAAACCAGTACCATTGTGCTCAATAATGAAATGTAATTTTCCAGTGTATTGTGTGTTTCAACTAGACCTGCTTCTGAAATTTTATAATTGATTAAAAAATTATAGGACATCGGGAATAAAATAAAATAACCAAAACAGATACCTAACAAAAATAAAAAAGTAGAAATGCTAACGAAACTTTTAACGGGTTGTGCTTCTTTATCTTTCAGTGCGGGGCGGATGAATTTCCATAATTCAAACAAAATATAAGGAGAAGCTAAAATGATGCCTAAAACAATGGAAATCCAGATGTGATTGAAAAATTGTTCGGAGGCAGATAAGGCCTGTAATGGACGGGTTTTGAAAGAAAAACAAAGTTCCGGAATATGCAGCCAATTGCTGATTTTACAAAGTGCCCGGTAAGATAAAAAGTCCGTACGAAGCGGTGCAAAAATAACGTTATCAAAAATCAACGATGCATACATAAAAACCACAATAGATATAATCAGAACTGTGATAGCGCTTCTTACAAGGTGTTTTCGCAACTCTTCCAGATGCTCTAAAAAAGACATTTCCGGATTATCAGAATTTTGACTCATTCTTATGAGTATTTATGGCTGCGAAGGTAGGGAATTATAAATTATAGTTTTTATTTTGA
>CAZNVL010000087.1:0-8336 GCA_964576565.1 uncultured Flavobacteriaceae bacterium
AAACCATTTTATTAAAAGTACATAAAGAGAGAAGTCAATCGTTTAAATCTATACTGAATTGGGACGATTATCAAGGGTGGCCTACAGGGGTCAGTGATTATTACATTTATCGGATAGTGGATAATACTATGGAAACTTCCCCAAGAGCCATAGTTCCAGCAAGTATTAGAACTTATTCTGATGATTATTCGGATTTGTACGAGCATTCTGGTAAAATTGGATATGTGGTGTTGGCAGCAGAAAATTTAGGCAATCCTTATGGTTTTATAGAATCCTCCTCTTCCAATACAGCATTTATTATGGAAGAAGGCGATGTGTTTATTCCTGATGCCTTTGCACCTAATGGCGTGAATTATGAATGGAAACCTGTGTTTCAATTTCCTAATCCAGAAGATTATCATTTATGGATTTACGATCGCTGGGGAAAGCAGATTTTTTCAACGAATGACATCAATCGTGCGTGGGATGGAGGAGATTATTCACAAGGTGTCTATGTATATTTAATCCGCTATAAAAACGCTCGTGGCGAGTATGTTGAATTAAAAGGCAGTATAACATTGATCCGATAATTTATGTTTTTAATCAATGTTACTTTTCGTACCTTTCGCCTATAATTTTTCAACAATGCGGAAACGTTTTCTTATACTTCTGCTTATTAGTTTGTTTCATAATATCGAAGCTCAATTTACCTGTAATGCAGGAGCAGATTTTACTTTTTGTCCGCAATCCACTTATATTCTGGGGGGGAATCCTGCTGTTACAGGAGGTGTTTCGCCTTATACCTATTCGTGGTCGCCTGCGACGGGCCTGAGTAATGATACCATTCCCAACCCTGTTTTGAATAGTTATCAAAGTCCTTATTATGTATTAACTGTAAAAGATAAAACAGGCGAAGTATGCAGAGATACGGTCTACATTACAAGAAGTAACATTGATAATTATTCTGCTGGTGCAGATCAATTTATTTGTAAAGGCACAGCTTCGGTATTAACCCTTGGTGCACCATCCAATTCTGCTTGTTCTACCTGCTCTTTTACATGGATGCCGACGACTTATTTAGACAATGCTTTTTCACCTAATCCTGTATCAACACCAGATACATCTACTGCCGGTATCACCTACACTCTTTCTATATCTGATGGAACATGTAATTATGTAGACCTTGTTAATATCACCATCGGTTTTGTACCACTTGATGTGCGGCCGCAAGATACTACAATAAAAAAAGGGAATATCGTGACTTTGCATGTAAGCGGAGGTAATGGAAATTATACATGGAAGCCGCCGTATTATCTCACTATACCTTATGGACAAACACAAAACCCCGATGCAGCCCCTGTTTCAACAATAATTTACACAGTGAGCTCTGTTTTATCTACTGGATGTATCGCATCTAATACGGTCATTATTCGTGTGTTACCAAATGATGAACTGATTTTTTACAACACCTTTACACCGAATAACGATGGCATCAACGATGTATTTTACATTGCTAATCTCGAACAATATCCGGATAATTCACTGACTATTTACAATCGTTATGGACAAAAAATTTTTTTCCAACGTGAATATAAAAATGATTGGGATGGCACTATTAATGGCGAACAAGTGCCAACAGGGACGTATTTCTATGTTTTAGATACTGGTACAGACAAAGGAGCGTACAAAGGTCATGTCAATATAATTCGTTAGTGTATGAAAAAGAAAGCAGTAGTGTTGGTGGCAGGCGGAAGTGGAGAACGTTCCAAAAGTATAATCCCCAAACAATTTGTAGAATTGGATCATAAGCCCATTCTTGTTCATGCTCTTGAACCGTTTATTAATTTTGATAAAACTATAACTGTTGTGATTGTAGTACCTGCAGGGTATCAGGCGTATGCAAAAGAAATTGTCTCAAAACATTTTCCCAACACTTCTGAAACACATTATACACAAGGAGGTAAGACACGGTTTGAATCTGTGAAAAATGGTCTTGAACTACTCAATCAACTTCAATTTGATGGGATAGTGGCTGTTCACGATGCAGCGCGTTCTTGCGTAAGCAAAGCATTAATTAATAGATGTTTTGAAATAGCAGAAAAAAAGGGAAATGCTATTCCTGTGATTCCGATGACAGAAAGTATTCGCCACGTCAATGGTTCAGATAATACATTGGTTAGCCGTGATAATTTTGTTATTGTTCAAACACCGCAATGTGCGGATTTTAAAACATTATACAACGCTTTTCAGCAATCGTATCAGGAATTCTTTACAGATGAAGCCAATGTTTTGGAGCATTATGGTGAAAAAATAAATTTGTGTGAGGGAGAAAAACATAACATCAAAATTACTTATCCTATAGATTTTGAAATAGCAAAGGTAATTTTAAAATCTCTCAATGAACAGTAAATAAACTTTATCATGAATAACTTATTAATTGCAGAGCAATTTCATCGTTTAGCCAAGTTGATGGAATTGCATCAGGAAAATGTATTTAAAGTAAAAGCCATTTCGAATGTTGCTGCCATGCTTGAAAAATTAAATCAGGAAATTAATTTAGAAAATTATCAATCGTTAGCAGCCATTAAAGGAATTGGGAAAAACATTATTCAAAAAATACAGGAGATATTAAAACATGGAAAAATCAAAGAATTAGAAGAGTATGAACGGCTTACACCTGAATCAGTTGTTGAATTATTAAACATTAGAGGATTAGGACCTTCCAAAGTTTTTAAACTCTGGAAAGAATTGAATATAAGTAGTGTGGAGCAGTTAATTGAAGCGTGTGAGAATAATCGTTTATCAAACATAAAAGGTTTTGGTGAAAAAACACAGCAAACTATTTACGAAAATACTTTGTTTTATTTACAACATAAAAATAAAGTACAACTTGGCATTGCCTTGTCCATCGCTGAAAAAATTAGTAGTATTTTACAACAAAATAAAATTAAAGCCGAATTAACTGGTGAATTAAGAAGACAATGCGAAGTGATTTCTAAAATAGAATTTATCACCACAGATAAAATTAATAAAGAACTTCTTCAAGAAATCAAGGCACATTCTGATATTCCCGTTATTATTCATCATTGCAGGGAGGAAGAATATTTTTATCAACTTTTTGAAACTACAGGAAGTGCAAGTTTTTTAAAAGAAATTAATTTTCACCAACTCAAAAAGCGATCTTTTAATAATGAAGAAGACATCTTCCAATCTCTGAATTTTCACTATCTACCGGCATTTCAGAGAGAGAGTAGAAAAGAACATTATGAAGTTTCTAAACCTGTATTAAAAAATGAAAATCTTATTCAACTCAACGATTTCAAAGGTATTTTACATTGTCATACAACGTTCAGTGATGGTTTAAATGCAGTAGAAGAATTTGCGGATTATGTCAGAAAAAATGGATACGAATATCTCGGAATATGCGATCATTCCCAGTCAGCAAAATATGCTAATGGTCTGACGGTTGAGAAAGTGCTACAACAATTTCAAGCAATTGATGAGTACAACAGAAAACACAGCAATTTTAAGCTATTAAAAGGTATTGAAAGTGATATACTGAAAAATGGTTCTCTGGATTATAGTGCAGATGTGTTATCACAATTTGATTTTGTTGTGGCGTCTATTCACAATCATTTTGAAATGACCGAAGAAGAAGCAACACAGCGGCTTATCAAAGCAATAGAAAATCCATATACAACGATACTAGGACACTTAACAGGGCGATTATTATTAATTCGTAAAGGTTATCCCGTAAATCATAAGAAAATCATTGATGCTTGTGCCGCCAATAATGTGATCATTGAATTAAATGCTAATACTTATCGGTTGGATATTGATTGGCGCTGGTTACAATACTGTATGGAAAAGGAAGTGAAAATGGCTATTAATCCGGATGCTCACGAAAAATCGGCGATTAAAGATATTCAATACGGTGTGATGGTCGCTCAAAAAGCAGGACTAACAAAAGAATTTTGCATCAACACAATGTCTTTAAAAGAATTATTAAATTTTCTTAAACATCGCAGGAAACTATAAAAACAAAAAAAGTTTCCATAGTTTTGCGTCCCCAAAATTAGTTATGAAAATCAAAGATATTTTCATCTTATTTGTATTACCTATTGGGCTCTTGGCTCAGGAAAAGTTCACTATCAAAGGGTATGTGAAAGATAAAAAAAATGGCGAAGCATTGATTGGAGTGGTCGTAAGCAAAAAAGGCACAAACATTGGCGTATCTACGAATGAATACGGTTTTTATTCTTTAACCTTACCAAAAGGTCAACATACAATAGTTACTAATTATTTAGGATATAAAAGTTTGGAAAAGAACATAGATTTAAATCAAAACACGACATTAAATATTGAACTGGAGGAAATAGACAATCAATTGCAGGAAGTTGAAATAACCAGCGAAGCAGAAGATAAAAATATAAAGAGTATTGAAATGAGCACGGTTAAATTGGATATTAAACAAGTAGAAAAAATACCTGCCTTACTTGGTGAAGTAGATATAGTAAGGGCTGTGCAATTGTTGCCCGGCGTTACAACAGTAGGAGAAGGTGCTTCTGGATTTAATGTAAGAGGAGGCAATGTAGATCAAAATTTGATTTTGTTGGACGATGCACCTGTGTTCAATAGTTCCCACCTATTTGGTTTTTTTTCTGTGTTTAATCCGGATGCTGTGAAAGATTTGAAGTTGTACAAAGGTGGAATACCATCTCAATATGGAGGTCGGGCTTCTTCAGTATTAGATGTGCGATTGAAAGAAGGGAATAATAAAAAGTTTGAAGGGAACGGCGGTATAGGTACAATCTTTTCCAGATTTTCTTTTGAAGGACCTATTCAAAAAGAACGCTCTTCTTTTATTATTGCTGGAAGAAGAAGTTACATTGATATTTTAGCAAAACCTTTCTTATCCCAAAAACAACCGAGTTTGAAAAATGCGCAATTTTATTTTTATGATTTGACAGCGAAAGTAAATTATCGGATAGATGATAAAAATACAGTGTTTTTAAGCGGCTATTTTGGAAGAGATGTATTTGGGGCTGGGTTTACTTTTGATTGGGGGAATGCGACCACAACCTTGCGATGGAATCATATTTTTAATCCGAGATTATTTATGAATTTAACCACTTTTTATAGCAATTATGATTACAAAATTATTTTTATACAGCCGGGCAATAATCAAAAATTTGAGTGGCGTGCTAATATCGTCAACTACTCTTTGAAATCGGATTTAAGTTGGTATGCCAATGCCAATAATACTATTCGTTTTGGTATACAGGATATTCTGTATCAATTCAATCCAACAACAGCAATTATTACAGATGCAGAGGGTAGAAGTACTGATTTGAGTTTGGAAAAAAAGTATGCCAATGAATTAGCAGTATATGTGAGTAATGAACAAAAAATCAATGACAGATTGACTTTGGAATATGGGCTTCGTTTATCGGATTTTACTTATCTGGGCAATACAACTCAATACACTTACAGAGATACTATTCCGGGCATTGAGTTGCCATTACAATCAGAAGAGAAAGTAAAAGAACTATTTCATCCAATTAAAAATTATTTAAATCCAGAGCCCAGATTTTCTGCTAATTATGTAATCAACAAAACGTCATCTTTAAAGTGGAGTTACAACAGAATGGCTCAATACATTCAAATTGTCTCCAATACAGCAGCGACAACACCATTAGATGTTTATACACCAGCTACGAATAATGTTAAACCTTTGCTTGCAGACCAAGTAACGCTCGGATATTTTAGAAACTTTAAAGACAATCTGTTTGAAACATCGTTGGAAGTGTTTTACAAATATTTTCAAAATCAATTAGATTATATTGATAATGCGGACTTACTTATCAATAAATACATAGAATCTCAGTTTTTACAAGGCATTGGCAGAGCGTACGGATTAGAAGTGTACATCAAAAAAGCAAAAGGCAAATGGAATGGATGGTTGAGTTATACCTTATCCCGAACAGAACGCAAGGTACAAGGCATTTCTAACAACGATTGGTTTTTATCAAAATATGATAGAACACACTTAATTAATTTTGTAAATACCTATGATTTCAATAAAAAATGGAGTGCATCAATAACATTTGTGTATTTGTCTGGTACACCGGCTACTTTCCCTGATGCTAAATTTCAATTGCAAGGATATAATGTACCTTACAATACTACCAACCAACGTAATAATTTCAGAATTACACCGTATCATCGTATAGATGTGGGAGTAACTTGGAACATTGATGCTATGAAAACTAAACGATTTAAAAATCAACTGGTATTAAGTGTGTACAATGTTTACAACAGAAGAAATGCATATAGTATTTATTTCCGCACCAATCCTGATAATCCCAATGAAACACAAGCTGTAAGATTTTCTGTGATTGGAAGCATAGTACCGGCTATTACATGGAACTTTAATTTTTAATATAAATTTTATCTATTATGAAAACAAAATTGATTGAAAAAATCTATTACGCAATTTTGCCAGTTTTTATAGTGTTCCTGCTTTCTTGTGAAGATCCTGTTCAGATAAAATTAGATCAAGGACAAAAATTGTTGGTAATTGATGCATTTGTCAATGATTTAAGACAAGACCAGAAAATACGAATTACATATTCTCAAAATTATTTTGATAATACTCAAAATGTGAATGTAGTGGATAATGCACAAGTTTATCTTAAAGATTTAAATACAAATACTACCTATACGTTTAGTTATACAGGTCATGGTTTTTATACCTATACACTTTCTTCTTCCGATACAATTGCTCGTGTGAATCATTTATATCAATTGTTAGTGGTTTACAATGGTTATACTTATACGGCTACTGCATTACAAAAACGTTCAGCGATAATTGACAGCATTCAGGTAAAATTTAGAAAAAATAATTTTACTGGCAAAGAAGGATATAAATGTATTCTGTGGGGAAGAGACGTTCCGGGACCTATACCCGATTATTATTGGATTAAATCATTTAGAAACGGCGTGTTTTTTGGAAGAACTTCTGATATTAATCTTGCTTATGATGGGGCGAGTGGGGGAAGCGGAGGAGTGAGAGCAGATGGCTATGTATTTACGCCTAACATTGCAGAAGCCATTACGCCTGGTGGTGAATATTTTCAAAAGAATGATACGTGTAGAGTCGAAATACACTCGCTTTCATCCGAAGAATGTTTTAATATGTTTAATCAAATTATTACCAATACGAATAATCAAGGGTTGTTTGCCACTACTCTGGAAAATACAAAAACAAATATCATCACGCCTAATGGCGCTCCTATTAAAGCCGTTGGTTTTTTCAATATAGCAAGTGTTACAACGGCAATAAAAGTAGTGAATTGATAAAAAAAACGCATTTTTGTGAGGAGATAAATAAAAATATGCATTCATTTTTCGAGGTTCATTCAAAGCATTTTGACTTAAAGCAATTTGTAGATCTGGCATTAAAAGAAGATGTGGGGGATGGGGATGTTACCAGTTTAAGCATCATTCCATCGGATGTTTTAGGAACGATGCAATTATTGGTCAAGCAGGAAGGTGTAATTGCTGGCGTGGAAGCCGTTCGGCAAATTTTACAATACATTTATCCTGAAGGTGAACTGAAGGTTTTTATCAACGATGGTGGTGAAGTAAAAAAAGGTGATGTGGTTTTTCGTATCAGTGGAAGTGTTCAACGGTTATTGTCTTATGAACGATTGTTACTCAACATTATGCAACGAATGAGTGGTATTGCCACAAAAACTCACTATTTGCAATCGTTGTGTGCTGGCACTCGTGCAAAAATTACTGATACAAGAAAAACTACACCGCTGTTTCGTTTTTTTGAAAAATGGGCTGTATCAATAGGTGGTGGCGTCAATCATCGTTGGGGATTATATGATATGATATTGATTAAAGACAATCATATTGATGCAGCTGGTGGTATTGAAAAAGCGATTGAGAAATGCCGGGAATATTTGAAAAGAAATAATTTGGAGTTGAAAATTGAAGTAGAAACCAGAACTTTGGAGGATGTAAAACGAGCGTTGGAATATAAGCCAGATAAGATAATGTTTGATAATTTTTCAGTAGAAAATGTTTGGAAAGCAGTGGAGTTAGTAAATGGTGAGATAGAAACAGAAGCATCGGGTGGAATCAATGAACAGAACCTGAGAGTGTATGCTCAAACGGGCGTTGACCTGATTTCTATTGGGGCTTTGACACATCAAATAAACAGTTTGGATTTAAGTTTAAAGTTGATTTCATAAGCAATGTTAATGAGAATACTTATTTTTATTAGTGTTTTGTGTATCGTTGAATATTATTTTTATCAAGCCATTAAAAATATTGTATCTGTAAAG
>CAZNVL010000088.1:0-8153 GCA_964576565.1 uncultured Flavobacteriaceae bacterium
TAGGATTTGTCACCCGACAGAAAGATAATGCCGTGTACAAAAGTGTGCAAGAGTTAAGTTTATTTGACAAATGAGGGGGGGCTACTTTTTAAAACGGGTAAGAATATAAATTTAAGTCATTGATTACCAATGATTTGAAAAAATATTTTGCTTTATTAAAATTTTTACCGGACAACAGTGGTTTAATAATATTATTTTTTTGGCAAAAAATATACGCATGAAAACCGTTCAATGGAATCATGAAGAATACGATTTTATTGAGAAGAAGCAATCTCGTCAGAAAGAGTTTTTATTTTTAATTAAAGTAGTCATTGAATTTATAAAAGGATTTAGAACATTTCATTTTATAGATCACTGCATCACGATTTTTGGTTCCGCTCGTTTTAATGAAGGAAACGAATATTATGAAAAAACCCGACAATTAGCAGCCCGGTTGGCTCAACACCATTTTACCATTATGACGGGCGGAGGTCCCGGCATTATGGAAGCCGCCAATCGTGGTGCAAAAGAAGCCGGAGGATTTTCTATTGGTTGTAACATTCAATTGCCACACGAACAAAAGCCCAATTCGTATTTGGATAAATGGGTTACTATTAAATACTTTTTTGTCCGGAAAATGTTATTGATTAAATATTCACATGCTTTTATAGTAATGCCGGGCGGATATGGAACCTTAGATGAATTTTTTGAAGCCATCACATTGGTGCAAACTAAAAAAATGCCTTCTTTCCCAATTGTCGTTTTTGGAACAGCATTTCACCAGCATTTATATAATCATCTGCAATATATGGTACAACAAGGTACTATTTCCAAAGAAGATGCTCAATTGTTTTTATTCACCGATGATATTGATGAAACGATTGAATTTATTGTAAACCATCCGCTTGTGAGAGAACGAAAAAAACAATCCGTTTCATTAATTCCAAAATGGTGGATAGGTGAAAAAGAAGTATTGACTTCATAATCAGTTCTCTATAAAAATATACTACGAATAATTGCGTATTTTTTAATACTCTATTTATTTCATACCTTTGAAGCAAAATTAAATTTATGAAAAAAATCATCTCCATCCTCACGGCCTTTACATTAAGTACAGGGCTATTCACAACAGGCCATGCTCAAAACAAAGAAAAAGTACCTTATTTTTATGAGGTTATTTCAAATCCGGATAAAACCATTGATTATGCTTTTGGCGTTTATCCAACACGCTCCGAATATGTCAAAAATTCAAATGGAGGCGGATACACTAAAATGAGAGTCGCTGTGATCAATTATTCTAAAGAAGATTTAAAATGGAACGATTACAAGGTGTACATTTTAATGAAAAACGGGGACTTGTTTTACAACTATACCACTGCCGCCAAAGAAGGTGAATTGGCGTGTAATTATTTTGTAAAGCCGAATGAAACACACATTCAGTATGTTTGCTTTGAAAAAGATTTTGATGTTAACCAGATAGATAAAGTTTATTTATCGCTTTTAGATAATAAATTTTTCCCGCTCATATATGCGGACGGTTCTGACAGCAAATAAACTTTTTTTGTACAATAAAAAGCCACTATTCCCTAGTGGCTTTTTTTATTTAAGGATATTTTGTTATTACTCAGCAGGGGCGAAATGACATTTTGCAGGGCCTACTCAGAAAAGACAATAAACCACAAAAAACACGAGGAAAATGTACACAAAGAACACCAAGACGAAAATTTTTTTTGTGTTCTTCGTGAAAAAGCTTTGTGTACTTATTGGTAAAAACCCAACATGTAAAAAAGATATTGGTTATTAATCTGTGAGGGGGATGTTATTTTAGAACTTATGCAAAAAAGACGATTATAAACCTTGATAGTGATAGTGCTTCTGCGATATAGAAAAATAAAATGCTTTCTCTCTTGTTTGAAAAAAAAGTTTGATTTATTTAATTGGTATTTGAAGCATAAGACATGTAAATTGAACCTACAATTCAAAAAAGTATAATAATATGCAGACGTGTTGTTATACTATTGTTTAAATTTCTATTCTTTTATTATGGACAATCTGCCAATAAAAAATTGTTTATATTTGAAATAAAAGGTAAAAGAGAATACTTAAAGAATAATCTAATAAACGTTAACAATTTGTTTTCTCAGGTCAGAAATAATTTGATGGGTGTTTATGAAGTGTTCTAAATTGGCAGGGGATTGATTTAATAAATGATGCACATCTTTAAGTTTTTCAATCAAACTTTTCTCTTCTGCTTCCATATTTATTTGCAAAAGTTCAATCAGGTACGACAATGCTTCTTTTTGTTGAAAATAGAGATTTAATGAGGGTTTAACAGCCAGGGTATCTTCTTTTTTAGAGAGGATGTATTCTCCTGCTACATACATGCCTTCAAGATAGGCACCTGCAATCATCAGAATAGACAGTTGTTGCCGTTTGTTTTCTGAAAAAATTTTATCCGATTTTTTAAATGCATGAGAAATAATTTGCAGCACACTATCTCTGTTTTCTTTATTTATTTCCAATCTATCCATGGTTGATTCATCAAAAGCAGAACTAATTCCTAATTCCTGAGCCAGATAATTAGTACATTTCAAAAACAACATGCTTTCCTGAACCTGATTGAATGCAGCAGAAATAGCAAGATCAGTTCCATAAACGCCTAAATTGAGTGCTCTTGGTTTTTCCAGTGAATAATTTTTATGCTTGGTAGGATTATTCAAAAAATCAGGGTTATAGTTTAATCTGGATTGTTGAATTATTTCATAAATATCCGTTGCAGGCGGGAGCGTGTTAAAAAAATTCTGGACATTGATTTGCTTTTTAACATTAAAATCAGAAATATCTGGTTCATTTTCATCTTTCGTGTTCTTAATATCCGTACACTGAATGAAAATGAAAAATAAAAGAATGTATAAGCACCAATATTTCATCCTTGCAAAGATGCAAAATAATTTTCTTAAAAACTATTTTTGTCTATAAATACTTTTATATCTTAAGATGATTCGTACAATGGTGTTTTTCTGTGGGTTATTTTCCCATTCTTACTTATTAAGAACGAGTGAAAAAAATCATGTAAGAAATCATACCGTGTGTTGGAGATATTTACGCCTGTACTTATCAGAATATAGAGGGCATTCGTTATATATGATTATGATGAAGAAATAAAATTTTATTACCATTTACTAAAAAATAAATCTTACTTTTGTCCCCCTAAAATTAAAATTTTTATGTCAGAGGAGAAAAAAAATAAGTTGGAAGAAACATCTGTAAATGATTTCAATGCTTCTGAAGAAATAAAGGATGAGAAAACAGAAGAAGAAACAGAAGAGAGAGTTGAATTTGAAGAAGTAACACCGCAGCCAGAGCCCACCGGAAAATACAGTTGGGAGTGGTTTCAGTGGTATTATGAAGCCAATAAACAAAGGATTAATTATGTCGGCGGGAGTGTATTGTTGATTATTGGTTTAATAGTGGGTTATAAGTGGTATTGGTTGCCCATGAAAGAATCTGAAGCAGCCGATGAGATATTTTATGCTCAATCTTTATTTGAAAGAGATAGTTTTAATCTGGCGTTGAAAGGTGGAGCGATGGTGCGGTATTCACAAGGCACCAAACCGATGATGGGTTTTGAAAAAATTTATGAAGAATATAGTTACACGAAAACCGGCACATTGGCTGCTTTTTATGCAGGGGTTTGTTATCTGCATTTAGGTAAATATGAAGAGGCCATTAAATATCTTGAAAAATATGATTTGGATGATGAGATGTATCAGCCATTGGCGTATGGCAACATAGGCGATGCTTATATGGAATTGAATAAGCCCGAAGAAGGGATTCGTTTTTACTTAAAAGCAGCGAATGAAAAAATGAATACCTTTACAACCCCTTTGTTTTTGAAAAAAGCCGCACTGGCTTTGGAATACCAAAAGCGATACAAAGAAGCACTGGAATTATACGAAAGGATAAAAAAAGAATTTGTAACCAGCAGTGAAGCAAGAGATATAGAAAAATACATAGCACGGGTATCCACTTATTTAGAAGTTAGTGGAAAATAATTTTTGATGTTTGTTTCTGAAGAAATAAAATTGTTGTATCCGCTTCAAAATAAACAGGAAGTTCGGGTAGGGGTTGTTTATACACAATGGAATGCCAGATTGGTAGAGATGTTGTATTATGATGCCATAAAGACCTTGCAGGAATATGGCATTATGGAGCAAAATATATATTCTGTTCAGGTGCCGGGAGCAGTGGAGATAACGTATGCGGCTAAAAAACTGGCAGAAAAAAAAAGAACGGAACTTTCAGGTATTCTTACATTAGCTTGTGTTATTAGGGGGGATACACCCCATTTTGATTATGTGGCTATGTCTGTTACGCAAGGCATTACGCAATTGAATATTCAACTGGATGTACCAGTAGTAATGGGTATTCTGACGACTCATAATTATCAACAGGCATTGGAACGTTCTACCATTAAGGGGAGAGAATTTGCGATAACACTTTTAAATATGATGGCGCTTTCTCAAAAAATATAACGATTTTATGCAGAATGTAGATGTATTACTTGGCTTACAATGGGGCGATGAAGGAAAAGGTAAATTGGTAGATATTTTATCACCGTCGTATGATATAATAGCCCGGTTTCAGGGAGGTCCTAATGCCGGGCACACATTGATATTTAATGATAAAAAATATATTCTGCACACCGTTCCAAGCGGGATATTCCGGGCAGAAATTATTAATTTGATAGGGAATGGGGTAGTCATAGACCCTATTATCTTAATGAATGAAATAAAAAAAATTGAAGCAGAAGGTATTGAAGTTCGTAACCGATTGATTATTTCAAAAAGAGCGCATTTAATTATTCCGTCACATCGTTGGTTGGATGCTGCCAGTGAATCTATGAAGGGGAAAGATAAAATCGGTTCTACTTTGAAAGGCATAGGGCCTGGTTATATGGATAAAACTGGTAGAAATGGTTTGAGAGTGGGGGATATTGAACAGAGTCACTTTAAAGAAAAATTTGATCAGTTGTATCAAAAGCATTTACAACTTCTTAAATTTTACAATTGGCAGGATTTTAATGAAACAGCCGTCAAAGAATGGTTTGAAAGTATAGAGTTTTTGAAGCAGTTACAAATGATAGATGGTGAACAGTATATTAATGAAGCTATTGCAAAAGGTAAGAAAGTATTGGCAGAAGGGGCACAAGGCACTTTGCTGGACATTGATTTTGGTACCTATCCGTATGTTACTTCTTCTAATACTATTACGGCCGGTGCTTGTACAGGATTGGGCATTGCACCTAATAAAATAGGAAATGTTTATGGTGTGTTCAAGGCCTATTGCACAAGGGTAGGAAGCGGACCTTTTCCAACAGAATTAAACGATGCGTTGGGAGAGGATATTCGTAATGTAGGTAAAGAATATGGTTCTACTACCGGACGCCCAAGAAGAGTAGGGTGGTTGGATTTACCCGCCTTAAAGTATGCCATTCAATTAGATGGGGTGAATGAATTAATTATGATGAAAGTAGATGTCTTGTCGCATCTTGAAGTTGTTAAAGTTTGTACACATTACCATTGCAATAATCATGTGATTGATTACTTCCCTTATGATATAGGTAGTGAATATGTTTCGCCTATTTATCAGGAGTTAAAAGGTTGGCAAAAAGATGTATCACAATGTAAGACCAAACGACAATTACCCAAAGCATTGTTGAAGTATATTGATTTTATTGAAGAGAATGTTGGGGTGAAAATTTCTTATCTTTCTGTTGGTCCGGATAGGGAGCAAATTGTAAAATTGTAATGATTTTAGAACTCATAAAGCGGCCTGTTTTTAGGGGTATTTTAAGTGGTGTGTTGCTTTATTTGTCTTTTACAAAGTGGGGCTTTTTATTAAGTTTTACGGCGTTTGTGCCGATTCTTTTTATTGCCAAAGATTATAGAGAACAAAATATTCGTCCACTAAAATTTATTTTTTTTGTTTTGTTGAGTTTTCTCATCTGGAATGCTTTGGCAACATGGTGGATTAGTTTAGCCAGTGTGGGCGGGGCTGTGATGGCGATTGTGGCGAATAGTATTCTGATGTGTATGGTGTTTTGTATTCCATTTATGTTACAAAAGAAGTTTCAGAAACCAATTAATGTCTGGCATTTAATACCCTTCTGGATTTCTTTTGAATACCTGCATTTTCATTGGGATTTAATGTGGCCGTGGCTGACGTTGGGTAATGTATTTGCGTTTGCGCCTATGCTTGTTCAATGGTATGAATTAACCGGCACATCCGGAGGAAGTTTGTGGATTTTAGCAGTCAATAGTATAGTGTTTAATTTTCTCACGCATCATTTAAATAAACGTTTATTTATTAAAAATATCGCCACTGCTTTACTTATTCCGATGGTTCTTTCAGTGAGTATTTATGTGTTTAGAAATAAAGAAATGCTTTCCGTTACAAAAAATGAACATTTGAATGCATTGATTGTTCAGCCCAATGTAGATCCATACAACGAGAAGTTTTACATTGAGCCGCTTATTCAGGTGCAGGAGATGTTTCAACAAATTAAAAAGTATTTAAATGATAGCATTGATGTTATTTTATTGCCTGAAACATTTATTACTGAAAATATCTATGAAGGGAACTCAAAAGAAATGTTACAACATCCCAGTTTGAGGTTTTTGAAAGATAGCATCTTATCAAAGTTTCCTGAGATTACAATCATCACAGGTGCCAATACTTTTAAATTTTATGCATCTGAAGAAAATATACCCGCTACAGCCCGCCAAAATTCAGAGGGTTTGTATTATGATATTTTCAATACGGCTTTGTGCATTTACAAAGATTCGGTTCAGATTTTTCATAAATCCAAATTAGTGCCGGGCGTAGAAAAAATGCCCTATCCAAAGTTGTTTAAACCTTTGGAAAAACTGGCGATTGACTTAGGTGGCACAACAGGAAGTTTAGGACAACAAGAAAATCCTTCATTGTTGTATATTAAAAATACGATACCAATTGCTACGGTGATATGTTACGAAAGTGTGTTTTCGGATTTTGTTTCAAAGTTTTTTCAATTAGGTGCAAAAACCTTATTTGTCATTACCAATGATGGTTGGTGGGGTCATTCACCGGGATACTATCAGCATTTGATGTTTGGAAGATTAAGGGCTATTGAAAACAGAACTTTTATTGGAAGAAGCGCCAATACAGGTATTTCTGCGGTCATCAATCCATTGGGAGCAATAGAACAAAACACCTTGTTTTGGACCAATGAACATATTTTAGTACAAATACCACTTATTCAAACAACGACAATTTATTCAAAAACAGGCGATCTTATTTCACCTATTTGTATTTTAATTCTTTTAGGAATGTTTGGAAGTGTTTTCGTTAGAAAAAAGTAATAGATTTTATTGATAATAAATTTATTTTTAATAAATAATATTTATGATTACTGTTGTCCGGTAAAAATTTTAATAAAGCAAAATATTTTTTCAAATCATTGGTAATCAATGACTTAAATTTATATTCTTACCCGTTTTAAAAAGTAGCCCCCTTCCTTTATCCATCAAATAAACTTAATTGCAAAACACCACGCTTCTTTATCTCCCTCTCCCAATCTTTATTCGGTTCATTCAAAAATACCATTAAATCAATATAACTCATCAATTGTATCCGACAAAAACTCACTAAATTTGAAAACGACCACACGCGCTTTTTCACCCTCCGCCGCAACACTTCTAACAATAAATTCGCTATCAACACGCACCAAATCTGTATCTTTATCGCATTCTCATTCTCCCCTAAAAAATACTTTAATGGAAAATTCTGTTTAATCCTCTTAAAAAACAATTCTATCTGCCAGCGCTTCTTATACAACTTACTCACTATATCCACTCTTATGTCCAATAAGTTCGTTAGAAAAATTATTAACCGCTTCTCTTCATCATCCCAATACGCAATCCGTCTTAATCGTACCACTCTCTCTTCTTGGTGTTTTTCATCTTTTTTCCCTTCTCCTTTGTTGACCGCCTTATTCTCATCTTTACTTTCATCTTTATACCTTACTTCTATCCACTCATCTTTGATTATACCCGCCTCTACATCATCTGGAATATCCAACTCTTGCACACTTTTGTACACGGCATTATCTTTCTGTCGGGTGACAAATCCTA
>CAZNVL010000089.1:0-8137 GCA_964576565.1 uncultured Flavobacteriaceae bacterium
TTATCCGTCTCTTGGAATTTTTCATTCAGCAATCTTTCTGTCTCCTGAAATTTTCTGTTTGTTTCCTGAAACTTTTTATCCGTTTCCTGAAACAATCGCCATACTTTTTCAAAACTCAGATGCTCGCTTTGCCGTTTCATCTTTTTTTGCAAAGATATGTATTTTTCTGCTAACAAAGAACTAATGATTCAACAGAAAAAACACTTACCATTTTTTCGGTTTAAATTTTTTGTCGTTTAATATCTTAGCACTTTCACCGGTTGCCTTAATCACAAATAAGCCCTTTCTGTAGGCGTATCTATCCGCATCTTCCTCTACTCGTAAAAACGCTACAGCACCATAAACATTTTTATCTTTATATTTTGAGAATACTTGTCGGAATACTTTTAATGTCTCGATAAACTCGTCTACATCTTCTTTTTTCAAAGTGGTTTTGACTTCTACAGGTACAACATCCTTTCCGTTTTCTGCGATAATATCTACTTCATATTCACGCCCATTGTAAAATTTATGTTCCCGTTGGGATGTCCCTTCTACATCAATTCCTCTTTCTCTCAATATCTGAGCTAAATTACCGGCTACTAAGGATTCCACTAATTTCCCCCATTGACCAACAAATAAACTTTCTAATTGTCGTAATTTCTTATCGGTCTCGCGAAATTTTTTATCAGTTTCCTGGAATTTTTTATCTGTTTCCTGAAACAATCGCCATACTTTTTCAAAACTCAGATGCTCGCTTTGCCGTTTCATCTTTTTTTGCAAAGATAACAAACAAAGCAATAAATTGCAAGTAATAATTTCATTACTACGATGATTTATATTTAAGCAAATTCGCTCATTTTTATGTACATTCGCCTTCAAAAAATATGTCTGGTGATGTAGAATATGAAGCAATAATTGGATTGGAATGCCACATTCAATTATTGACCAAAAGTAAAATGTATAGCAGCGATTCAACATCTTTTGGTGATTTACCGAACACCCATATTAGTGAAATTACATTGGGCTACCCCGGCACTTTGCCCAAAGTCAATAAAAAAGTAATTGAATATGCCGTTCGCTTAGGATTAGCCGTGCAAGCCAATATCAACACTTACAACGGCTTTGCCCGGAAAAATTATTTTTACCCGGATCTACCTAAAGGTTATCAGATTACACAAGATAAAACGCCCATTTGTACCGGTGGTAAAATACGTTTTCGTTTGAAAAATGGTACCCAAAAGGAAGTACGCTTAATTCGTATTCACATGGAAGAAGATGCCGGGAAAAATATGCACGACATTGATCCTTTTGAGTCCTTAGTGGATTTCAATAGAGCCGGCACGCCATTATTGGAAATGGTCAGTGAAGCAGACATTCGCAGTGGTGAAGAAGCGTATTCTTATTTGCAGGAAATTCGCAAACTTGTCAGGTACCTTGATATTTGCGACGGGAATATGGAAGAAGGTTCACTTCGCTGTGATGTTAATATCTCTGTGAGAAAAAAGGGGGAAACAAAATTTGGAACAAAAGTAGAAGTAAAAAACCTTAATTCTTTCCGAAATGTGCAAAGAGCCATTGACTATGAAATTGAACGACAAATTGAATTGATAAAAAACAACACCATTATTGTGTCAGAAACAAGAAGCTTTGATGCTGTAAAAGGAATTACGTTTTCTTTACGTTCAAAAGAATTAGCCAATGATTACCGCTATTTTCCTGAACCCGACTTACCACCCATTCTTCTTACTCAGGAAAAAATCAATGAAATTAAAAATCAACTACCTCCCTTACCTAATGAATTGTATGAAAAATACACAAAAGTTTTTGGATTGTCTGATTATGATGCGGCGGTCATTACTGAAGATAAACATTTAGCATTATGGTTTAATGAATTATGTTTGTATACAAAAAATTACAAATCAGCTGCCAATTGGCTTACTGTTATTATCAAAGGTTTTCTTAATGAAAATGCTCTTGAAATCAATGAATTTGTTTTGAAACCATTACAAATTGCCAAAATTATAGAAATGATAGATGCCGATAAAATAAGCCATTCCGCCGCTTCTCAAAAATTATTCCCAGCATTAATACATCATCCTGAAAAAGATATTGAACAACTTTGTGCAGAGTTAGATATTTTCAAAAATAAAAATACAGATGAAATATTACCTTTAATTGAAGAAGTTTTACAAAAGTATCCGGAAAAAGTAGAGGAATATAAAAAAGGCAAAAAAGGATTATTAGGACTATTTGTAGGTGAAGTTATGAAAATGAGCAAAGGCAAAGCAGATCCTAAATTGGTGAATCAATTTGTAAAAGAGAAATTAGAAAGTTAATAATGATAACTTTTAGGAAGGATGAGAATAAATGTAGTCCCCTGATTTATTTCTGACTCAAAAGATAATGTGATGTTAAGTTTTTCGCAAATTCGTTTTACTATTGATAAGCCGAGCCCTTTGCCAGATGATTTAGTAGAAAATTGTGGCTCAAAAATTTTCTCTTTAATTTCGTTTGGTATGCCGCAACCATTATCCGAAATCATTATTTCATAGGCATTGGGAAGTTCACGAAGTACAATCTTTATTTTTCCTTTTTCCTGAATAGCATCAATGGAATTATTTATTAAATTCATTAAAACCCTTCTCAATAAATGCACATCAATATCCACCTCAAACATTTTTCCATTCTTATTAAAATAAAATTCAACATGTTCAAACCCTGAATAATGCTTTAAAATTTCTTCAATCAATAAACTCAAATTAACTCTCTCAATTTTTACATTAAAGTCCTGTGCAAATTCTGAAAAATCTTCTGCAATTCTTGAAAGCAGTTGAATTTGTTGAATAATTGAATTCAATATTAATTGTGAAGGAGCATTCATATTAGATTGTTTCATCAAATACTCCACATTTAATAATAATGGTGTCAATGAATTTTTAATATCGTGTGCTACTTGTTGTGCCATCAATTTCCATGCTTTTTCCTGCTGTTCTTTTTTGAGTTGTTCTAATGCCTCTTGTAATCGTACGACCAATATATTGTAATTTTTTACCAATTCACCAATTTCATCTTCAGAGAAATATTGAATCGTTTTCAAACGTAAAGAATGTAAATTATTTTTTAGATGTTTCGATATTCTTTGTATGGGCGCTATGAGATAATTTGATAAAATTATGCTTATGAAAAACGATATTAAAAATAAGAAAGCATAAATACTAAATAAGGGATTTAGAGCGCGATATAAATTATTCTCTAAAAATTGTTGCTCATCAAAATAAGGAACTTCAAAAATTACTTTATCACCATTCAGATTGGATAAGCTAAGTAAAGAAGTGAACGAATAATGACCAATTTGTCTTTTAATAAAGACATTTTTTTTCTTGTTTATTTGATGTATTAAATTGTCAGATAAATAAATAGGTATCAATTTTAACCGGAACAATGGATTGTTCATACTTTTTTCGTTGATTGTTCCATTATTGTTGAATAATAATACACTGTTGTTCAATTCATCTTTATCTCCTCCAAAAGCAAAAGAATGAGATTTTTTTACCAATTCTATGCTAATGCTGTTTTTTAATTGCTTAACAACCGATTGATACGTAAAATAAAACAAAAAATAAAAAGAAAACAGCAAAATAACTACCATCAAAGCAGGAATTTTATACAAATAAGATAATTTATTCAAAAACATGATCTGTTTGAAGGAAACAACAAAATAAATATAAGCGATAAGAAAAACAATGGTAATAGCAAAAATAAAATAAATAGAAAATAAGGTTATAAAATACTGAAAATTTCTTTTAGGAAAAGACAAAACAAACGTTCTATCAGAAGTGCTTCGGAATACAAAATGATGAGTAGGATATAATTTTTCAATAAAACTCATTTCCGGAATAGAGGTTGGATAAATACTATTACCCAATTTAAATTTCAAATTATTTCGTTCATAGCATCCAATACTAAAATTCTTGAATGCAGATGGCACTTGAAAAATTTTATCCGACAAAAACGAAAAAAATGATTTATCCGAAAATGGCAATGTATATTCAAAAACACTCACCAGATACTTATTGTCCAGATGATTGACATAATAAACCAGATAATTATGTGCTTCGGATGATGGAGAAAAATTATCAACAAAAACATCCTTCAGTAATGGACGCTTGCCTTTCAAATACACCCGAAGCTGAACACTATCTTCCAATAAAAAACGTTGAGACAATTGTAAATAAACCGAACTCTTTTCAATATGCTCTATCTTATCAAAATATACGCTATCATCAAAGTGCCTTATATTATTCAGGTTTTTATCTATAATCTGTATTTGCTCATACAATGCTAATTGCTCCACATTCTCTAACCAATTAAAAACAATCTCCGTTTTCTTTTGTATGGACTTATTACTTAAAAAGAAAATTATCCACACCACTGTTATTAAATAAGCAAAATAAACAACACCAAATTTCAATATTGACCCTGTCTTTAAAATTTTATTTACAATCAAATAAGAACAGATTGCCGCGAGAAACAAAATACAAAGTATAGCCACAATGGTATAAAACCAATAAGAATACTCATAAAACAACACATCATTAATATCTAATGTGAAACTCGCATGATTGATAAATAAATAAATCAGAAGCAGCAATAAGCCATTTCCAATAAGAACATTCCATACAGCCACCCCTACCCTACTCTCTTGTCTTGTAAAAAACACCAGAATACCATAAAAAATAACAATCAAAATAACATCTCCAAAATAATCAAATGCCAATAAGTCAGAAAACGCATATACTTCAACATTATACAAAAAGGACTCTTTTAATAAATGTAAAACATTGAGATATTGAACTCCCCATTTTAATGCTATGATAAAACAAACCATCACTAACCGAATAGCATAAGATTTAAAATTCAAAAACAAAATTATCAGCAAATAAGAAAACCAAAGAACATACAACACCGCATTGAAATCCAATAAAAACTTGTTTTTATATTTCGGAAATTGAGATAACGAAATTGGTAAGTATTCATTTATTTTATTCAGGAAAAAATGAGACGTTGCAGAATATTCTAATTTGTAATCTTTTGATAAATGAAGACAAGGTAAGTAATGCTCCTCCAGATAACGATTGTTTACACCATACAAATACTTTATTTTTACAACATACAAACTAGTACCCTTCTTAATCACCCAATACCAACCAGTAGAATTGACAATAATTTTTTTACCCACTCCGCTGCTCGTAGTAGCAAGAGTAATATCATTCACATCCACTATCCCCCAACTTAATAACTGATAAATAGTATTCTTATCAAAACCTTGAATCCTCAAAATGTCAGAATAGCGTAATGCCAACTGCTCCACATTTAAATACAACTCCTGTAATTGTGCCCTTACTTTATTTTCTGCATATTCTTTATTATTGATATTAAAACGATCCAACACCAACAAAAGTACGCCCCATACAACAATCCCTGATATTTGTAAGTACTTTCTCATAATCAACAAAATTGCATAAAGATTATTTATCCAACAATAAAAATTTTTAATTAGGTAATGGGATAAATAAATACATACCTTTATGCGCAAAAAAACTATGTCTACACACAATAACATTGAAAAATGCATCATCATAGGTTCAGGCCCTGCCGGATACACAGCAGCCATATATGCCGCACGTGCCGCTATGCAACCACTCCTCATTTCAGGACTTCAAATTGGCGGACAACTCACTACTACTACAGAAGTAGAAAACTACCCCGGTTACCCTAATGGAATAATGGGACCAGAAATGATGGAAGATTTTAGAAAACAAGCCGAACGTTTTGGCACTCGTTTTCATTACGCCTCTGTTACAAAAGTAGATTTCACCGGACCTATCCACAAACTATACACCGACGATAACAAAGATTTTTTAGCACACACCGTGATAATTGCCACCGGCGCTTCTGCCAAATGGCTCGGACTGGAAAGCGAACAACGACTCAATGGAATGGGCGTATCCGCCTGTGCAGTATGCGACGGTTTCTTTTTCAAAGGGCAAGATGTCGCTATCGTAGGTGCCGGTGATACCGCCGCCGAAGAAGCCACTTACCTCGCTAAACTCTGCAACAAAGTATACATGCTCGTTCGCAGTGATAAAATGCGTGCCAGCAAAGCCATGCAAGACAGAGTTTTCAAAACTCCTAACATTGAAATCCTCTGGAATACCGAAACAGAAGAAATATTGGGAGATACCAGTGTAACCGGCGTGCGTGTAAAAAATAACAAAACCGGCGAAAGCAAAATACTCAACATTACCGGATTTTTCGTAGCCATTGGTCACAAGCCCAACAGCGACGCTTTCAAACCTTGGTTAGAAATGGACGAACAAGGATACATCAAAACTCTACCGGGCAGCACAAAAACGAATATAGAAGGCGTCTTTGCCGCCGGTGATGTTCAGGACAAAATCTACCGACAGGCCGTAACAGCGGCTGGCAGCGGCTGCATGGCTGCATTAGATGCCGAACGTTATCTGGCTACCAAAGGCATACATTAAAAATACATCAAAAACTCTGTATTTACATGACACTAATTAATTTGTACTAACGGACAAATTCAAATCTTTTGTTTTAATCTTGGTAACAAACTATTCTTCCATTCATAAAATTCTCCTGTCATAATTTTTTCTCTTGCTGTTTTTACCAGATCTAAATAAAAAGCCAGATTATGCACACTGGCAATCATAGCCGCCAACAATTCATTCGTATTAAACAAATGTCTTAAATAACTCTTGTTGTACGCAGTATCAACAAAACAAATGTTTCTTTCATCTATCGCCGAAAAATCGTATTTCCATTTGCTGTTTTTTATATTAATAATTCCATCGTATGTGTATAATAACCCATGACGAGCATTCCTTGTAGGCATCACACAATCAAACATATCAATACCAAGCGCCACACATTCCAGAATATTTTCAGGTGTTCCTACTCCCATCAAATATCTTGGTTTCGTTTCAGGCAAAATGGTCGTAACAACATCCGTCATCTCATACATTTCTTCTGCCGGTTCTCCTACACTCAATCCACCAATAGCATAAGCAAAACTATCTTTTGTACACACATATTCAGCACTTTGTGTTCTTAAATCTTTATACACACTTCCCTGCACGATTGGTAGTAATGCTTGTTCGTGTTCATATAAATGAGTCGTGCTATTAAACCTATCCCAACAGCGATCCAACCAGTAGTGTGTCAATTTCAAAGATTCTTTTGCATAGTTGTAATCACAAGGATACGGTGTGCATTCATCAAAAGCCATCATAAAATCAGCACCAATGATTCTTTGAATATCCACCACACGTTCAGGCGTAAAAAAATGCTGACTTCCATCTATGTGAGAATAAAACTTTACTCCTTCCTCATTTATTTTGCGAATTTTGGAAAGTGAAAAAATCTGAAACCCTCCACTATCCGTTAATATCGGCTTATTCCAACCCATAAACGCATGTAAACCACCAGCTTTTATAAGCACCTCCATACCGGGTCGTAAATACAAATGATACGTGTTTCCCAATATAATTTGTGCCTGAATATCCTTCAACAATTCCCTTTGATGAACAGCTTTCACCGTGCCAAGCGTTCCAACCGGCATGAATATGGGCGTTTCAATAGCACCGTGAACCGTATGAATAATACCGGCTCTCGCTTTTGTCTGTTTATCTTTTACAAGAAGTTGAAAGTGCATTCTAAATTTTCTGCAAATTAGTCAAATACTCTGCTTTTTTCCGAATAAATTTTAATACCACCCAAGCAAAGACGCAAAGCACGAAGAAACAGAACATATATGAATAGAAAGAAAAAAATCATTACCAATCAATATCGTAATAACAAAAAATCAACAAATGTCCATCATTTTAGCAATGTAATTTTTATTAATTTTTGAAAAAGTAAAATTCAAAAACACCCTCTTCCTCACTATTCTAAACTGTGACGCACCACTACTATGCTCAACAAGCACTCTTATCTCACTCCTTCTTTATCATCAAGGGCTTGACTACGATTACTCCACTTGTGAAATAAAACTTCACATAATACATCCCTTCTGTGTAGCCCGATACATCCTGTATTCGTTCCTTAGGCAACTCTACCACCTGACCCAACA
>CAZNVL010000090.1:0-8094 GCA_964576565.1 uncultured Flavobacteriaceae bacterium
CAAAACAAAAAAGCGATCTAAAAGATCGCTTTTTGAACTAAGATGAAAGCAAAAATTCTTTATTACCTCAGCAATGTAATAAATCCTTTTTCTTCGTATGTTTTCTCATCCCAACCTTTTGTTCTAAAAAAACTTTTCTCTAATGAACAGACGTACTACTTCTATTTTTGCTACCAGTAAAGTGATTCAGAGGGTAGAGAAAATCTATTGTAGTATATAACTAACAACAGTTACTCTATTTTTTCTTTTTAGGGGCAAGAATGATTTGCATTTTCTTACCTTCTAATTTAGGCAGGTCTTCTGGTGCACCAAACTCTTCTAATTCTGTAGCAAATCGCATCAATAATTCTTCACCTTTTTCTTTGAATACAATTTCTCTGCCTTTAAACATGATAAACGCTCTTACTTTACAACCATCTTTTAAGAACTCTTCGGCGTGCTTTTTCTTAAAAGCAAAATCGTGCTCATCAATATGAGGTGAAAAACGAATATCTTTTACAATGACCTTGGCGGTTTTGGCTTTGATTTCTTTTTCTTTTTTCTTTTTTTCATAGAGGAACTTACCGTAGTCAATGACCTTACACACTGGTGGTTGAGCGTTTGGGGCAATTTCTACCAGGTCCAGCCCTTTTTCCTGAGCGATGGACAGTGCCTGTTCAAGAGGAACAATGGCGGGTTCTATGCCATCGCCTACAATCCGTACTTCTTTTGCTTTGATGTGTTCGTTGATTCGGTGTTCGTGTTGCTTTACTCCAGGACGAATAAATCCTTCTTTTAGTCCTTTTTTACTCATTGATTAATTTATTTTTTGACAAGTTTTTTTGATAACAGAATTTTGTGATATGACTCCACAAAGAAAATACAATGGACATTACTTATAATTTTTCACGATATTAGAAATATGCTGAATAAACTCTGTTACAGACATTGTACCAATATCACCTACTTTATGTTGTCGCACAGCCACCGACTGGGTTTGTGCTTCTTTTTCTCCAATGATGAGCATAAACGGAATTTTCATCAACTCGCTTTCTCTGATTTTTTTACCAATTTTTTCATTTCTATCATCCAGCAAAACTCTTATGTTATTTTCAGAGAGCAAATGTACGATATTTTCTGCATACGAGTTAAATTTTTCTGAAATCGGTAAAACTGCTACTTGTTGGGGTGAAAGCCATACCGGCAAATGACCGCCCGTGTGTTCTAATAAAAGTGCAATAAAACGTTCTAAAGAACCAAAGGGTGCCCGATGAATCATCACTGGTCGGTGTTTTTGATTGTCTGCACCGGTGTATTCCAATTGAAAACGCTCTGGTAAGTTGTAATCTACCTGAATAGTTCCTAATTGCCATTTTCTGCCAATGGCATCTTTTACCATAAAATCTAACTTAGGACCGTAAAAGGCGGCTTCGCCGTATTCAATTTTAGTTTTCAGTCCTTTTTCTTGGGCGGCTTCTATAATGGCTTGTTCTGCTTTTTCCCACACTTCTTCACTACCGATGTATTTCGATTTGTTTTCCAGATCGCGTAATGAAATTTGGGCGATGTAATCTTTAAATTCAAAAATTTCAAACACCTTTAATACAATATCAATGACTTTCTTAAATTCTTCTTTTACTTGTTCGTTGGTACAAAAGATGTGTGCATCGTCTTGGGTAAAGCCGCGCACACGAGTAAGTCCGTGCAACTCGCCGTGTTGTTCATAACGATACACGGTACCAAATTCTGCCAGCCGTAAGGGTAAATCTTTGTAAGAGCGTGGGATGGACTTGTATATTTCACAATGGTGCGGGCAGTTCATAGGTTTTAAGAAAAACTCTTCGCCTTCTTGTGGTGTACGAATGGGTTGAAAAGCGTCTTTGCCGTATTTTTCGTAGTGTCCGGAAATAACATAGAGTTGCTTTTGTGCAATATGTGGTGTAACAACAGGTTGATAGCCGTTTTTATTTTGTATTTTTCTGAGAAATTGCTCTAATTCATAACGAATAGTAGTTCCTTTTGGAAGCCAGAGTGGCAGCCCCATTCCCACGTTTTCGGAAAAGGTAAAGAGTTCTAATTCTTTTCCGATTTTCCGATGATCGCGTTTTTTGGCTTCTTCTAATTGATGTAGAAATTCTTTCAGTTCGTTTTCTTTTGGAAAAGAGATGCCATAAATTCGTGTGAGCATTTTGTTTTTTTCATCACCTTTCCAATAAGCACCTGCTACAGTCAGTAATTTTACTCCTTTTATGTATCCTGTGTGAGGTACGTGAGGCCCACGACACAAATCGGTAAATGTGCCTTGTGTATAAAAGGTTATTTCACCATCGTTCAATCGCTCTAATAAATCCAATTTGTAGGGATCGTTTTTTTCTTTGAAGTAGTCAATAGCATCTTTTTTAGGGATTTCTTTACGAATGTAAGGATTGTTTTGTTTGGCCAATTCTATCATTCGTTTTTCAATGGTTTCAAGATCATTCAAGGTAATTTTTTTATCACCGGTATCTATATCGTAATAAAAGCCATTTTCAACAGGCGGGCCTACCCAGAATTTTACGCCGGGAAAGAGTTGCTCTATGGCTTCTGCCATAAGGTGAGCAGAGGAATGCCAAAGGGTGGCTTTTCCTTCGTCGTCTTCCCATGTTAGTAAACGAAGTTTACAGTCCTTATGTATGGGACGTGTGGCATCCCATACTTCGCCATCTACCAGTGCTGCCAATACTTTTTTAGCAAGTGAATGGCTAATGCTTTCAGCAATTTGAAGTGCAGTAGTGCCTTTGGGATATTCTTTTACAGAACCGTCGGGTAGAGTTACTTTAATTTGTTCCATAATGATTTTGTCTCATTTATAAAGGTTGGCAAAAGTAAGAAATAATTTTTAATGTATAAGAGCAAGTGTTTATATAACTTTGAGCAAAAAAATGGAATTAAAAGAATTGCAGAAAAAAGTAGATGAATGGATAAAAGAGTATGGGGTGAGATATTTTAATGAGTTGACGAACACGGTTATACTTATGGAAGAAGTGGGTGAGTTAGCCAGAATAATGGCAAGAAAGTATGGTGAGCAATCTTTTAAGGAGGGTGAAGATGAAAGTAAGTTAGGAGAAGAAATGGCGGATGTTTTATTTGTATTGATTTGTTTGGCCAATCAAACGGGTATTAATTTAGAAGAGGAGTTTTTAAGGAAATTAGAAAAGAAAACTAGGAGAGATAAAGAACGACATTCATCCAATCAAAAATTAAAATAATTGGTGGTATATAGGTACCATTTTTAATATATTTGCCCAAAATTAATGTTATGAAAAAATTATTATTCATCTTAATAGCAGCCAGCACAATGGCTTTTCAGAACACATCACAAGCACAAGATGCTTTTGGAAAAGGTACAACAGTTTTAAACTTGGGTGTTGGATTAGGGGGCTATGTTCAGTATTGGGGAGTAGGTTACTCATCTACACCCTATTTGAATGCTTCTTTAGACATTGGTGTTTATCAATTTCCGGATGTAAAAGGTCTTTCAATTGGTTTAGGAGGATATTTGGGGTATAAAGGCATTTCGTATAGTTATGTTGATACTTGGAGAGATAAAAATGGTGTATGGCATTATAATGAGCCCATTAAATCTACTTGGTCGTATTTTTCAATAGGTTTTCGGCCCACATTACATTATGCGTTTAGTTCTGTTAATGCTGAGATTTATGCGGGATTACCATTCGGTTATGTTTTTGTAAGTCATAAATATAGTAATCCAGATTATGGCTATTATTATTCTGCAAGTTATCCTTCTTATGTTGGATATGGCTTTTTTGTAGGTGGAAGGTATTTCTTCTCAAAATCTATTGGAGCCTATTTAGAAACGGGGTATGGAATATCTTATTTTAACTTAGGTCTTAGTTTTAAGTTTTAAATAGCTCTGTTTATTATAGCAGTTCGTTGGCGAGGTTGGCTAATAAGCTTCTTTCGCCTTTTTGTAAAGTGATGTGTGCATAAACGGTTTGTCCTTTGAATTTTTCAATCAGATAACTTAAGCCATTGCTTTGTGCATCCAGATAAGGGGTATCTATTTGGTGGATGTCGCCGGTAAAGACAATTTTGGTTCCTTCGCCAGCACGGGTGATAATGGTTTTAATTTCATGAGGCGTAAGATTTTGTGCTTCGTCTACAATGAAGTAAATGTTACTCAAGCTTCTGCCGCGAATATAGGCCAGTGCTGAGACGAGTAGTTTTTCACTTTCAAGCATGTCGTTGATTTGTTTGAACTCTTTATCTTTTTCAGAATACAGGGACTTGATGTATTTGAGATTATCCCAGAGAGGTTCCATATAAGGGTTTATTTTTTGTTGGATGTCGCCGGGTAAATAGCCGATGTCTTTGTTGCTGAGTGGCACAATAGGGCGTGCGAGATAGATTTGCTGATAATTACGCCGACGTTCTAGTGCACCGGCCATAGATAATAATGTTTTTCCTGTGCCGGCTACACCTTGCAAAGTTACTAAGCGAATATCATCATTGAGTAAGGCGTCCAGTGCAAAAGTTTGTTCAGCATTTTTGGGTGTTATTCCAAACGCAGAATGTTTGTGTACACGAATCAATTTATCATTGATAGCATCGTAACGGGCTAAAACGGATTGGTTGCTGTTTTTTAGAATGAAATACTGATTGGGAATTAATTTTTGTTTGGTGAGCAGTTTTGCATCGCATTCGCCGGTTTGATAGAGCTGTTGAATAACGGATGGTTTTACTTTATTAAATTCTGCTTTGCCTGTGTATAGTTCTTCTACTTGTTTGATTTTACCGGTTTCGTAATCTTCGGCCTGGATATTCAGGGATTTGGCTTTGATGCGCAGGTTAATATCTTTTGTTACTAAAATTACTTTTCTGTTGGGGTATTTTTCTTTCAGGTAGAGCGTGGTGTTTAGGATTTTATGATCTGGTTTTCGTTCATCAAAAATTTTTTCAGCATTGAGTTTTGAGTCGGTGTGCATTTCAATTTTGAAGTGCCCAACAGCCCGGCCATTGATGGGTATCCATTCCTGTAAGCTATGATGGCCGGATTGTTTGTCAATATAACGAATGAATTCACGGGCAGCAAAGTTTTTGGTATCGTTTCCTTTTTTGAAGTTATCCAATTCTTCTAAAACGGTGATGGGTATAACGACATCGTTGTCTTTGAAATTTTTAATGGCTGTATGATCATAAATTATTACTGAAGTATCTAATACAAAAATTTTCCGTTCGTTTTCAGAAATTGTTTTTTTCTTTTTTTGAATCATAATAATTTTTTTTCAAAGAAAAGGGATTTGTGAATTATGAAAGTATTAAATGAATAAAAAATATAAACAGGTCAATGTGGATTGTGGGGAGAGAGTTAGTAGTTATGAGTTGATAGTTATGAGTTATGAGTTCCCGATAAATCGGGACAGGTTATGAGTGATGAGTTATGAGTTATGAGTTATTAGTGAGGAGTTAGTAGTTATGAGTGAGGAGTTGATTGTTGTGTGTGTTTTGTTATTAAAATGTAATTGGTTAGGACTTTAAGATTATTTGTTTAATGTGGAAGTTAGTTGTGTGTGAGTTTATTAAAAAATACCGACATTTGCGAAGATGAAAATAGGAAATATAGAAATATCCGATTTTCCATTATTACTGGCACCGATGGAGGATGTGAGCGATCCGCCATTTCGGTATGTGTGTAAACAAAATGGGGCAGATGTACTATTTACAGAGTTTATCAGCAGTGAAGGGTTGATACGAGATGCTATTAAAAGCAAGAAGAAATTAGATATTTTTGAGTACGAGCGTCCAATTGGAATTCAAATTTTTGGTGGGGATGAAGAGGCCTTGTCGCTTGCGGCAAAGATAGCAGAAGCTGTGCAGCCCGATTTTTTAGATATTAATTTTGGTTGTCCGGTGAAAAAAGTAGTGTGTCGTGGGGCAGGGGCAGGAGTTCTGAAAGATGTGGCATTAATGGAACGGCTTACCAGACGCGTTGTTCAAAGTGTTCAAATACCTGTTACGGTCAAAACACGATTGGGATGGGATGAACAATCTATTAATATTTTAGAAGTAGTTTTGCGGCTGCAGGATGCGGGTATCAAAGCATTGAGTATTCACGCCCGTACGCGTGCTCAAATGTACAAAGGGGAGGCGAACTGGGAATACATTTTACAAGTCAAAGAGCATCCGGCTATTGAAATTCCAATTTTTGGAAATGGAGATATTGATTCACCGCAAAAAGCGAAGCTGTATAAGGAAAAATATAAAGTAGATGGGATAATGATAGGAAGAGCGTCTATTGGCTATCCGTGGATATTCAGAGAAATAAAGCATTACTTTAAAACTGGTGAGTTATTACCTGTGCCTACTTTGTATGAGCGGATACAGGTTTGTAAAACACATTTGTTGAAGTCCATTGAATGGAAAGGAGAACGATTAGGTATATTGGAAATGCGCAGACACTATGCGAATTATTTTAAAGGTATACCTTTTTTTAAGCCCATTCGGAATGAATTGGTTACAACGGATGAGTTGAATAAAATTTTAGATATTTTAGAAAGTATTCCTGTACGTTTAGAAAATTTAAAAAACAATGCTGTGAACGATGAAACATTGATGGAAGGAGAACGTTATAATTCTTATGAAAATTATTGTGATGCGTAGTGTATTTGGTTGTCATCGGGTTTTGATGTGTGTTTTATTTTTGTTTCATAACATTGTAAGTGCTCAAAATATAATTATTCACGGGAATGCACATCCGGTATATTTGAATAATTCAGAGAAAGTAGCGAAATTATTTGTTTATTCTGATTTTATTACACATCAAGAAATTTTGATGGATAAAGATTCATTGGATAGTAAAGGGAGATTTACTTTGAAATTGTATTCTGATAAAATACAGCCCGTGGTTATCAAAATTAAAAATGCAGTAGCAAAAGTTTATGTAGAACCGCCGGTTCAGGGTATAAGAGAATACATTATTAAAATGTATCCGCCGGATTCTGTAAAGGTGAATACGAATGATATTGAGATGAATGCTTCTATTTCAATTCTTACTTATGATACAACAGAATTAAATTCTTTGATTTTTGGTTTTAATAAAGTGTATAATAAATATCTTGATGAAGCAATGAATAAATTTTTAAATAGAAATGTGTTGTTTAAAAAATTGGATAGCATTTTAATGGAGAGTAAACAAACTTTTAAAGGTATCAATAATCGTTATTTTCAAAATTATATTGATTACAATATTGCTAACTTAAATGTCAATGCAACACGAGATAAAAATGTGATAGCCAATATCTTTTTGACGCACAAGCCCGTTCAGTCCAATAATTATGATTATATGGAATTTTTTAATGCGTTTTTCAAAGATTATTTAATTGCGGATATTACTAAACAAAAACATCAAACGATTTATTATGTGGTGAACAAGAGTACAAACATTCAGCAGTTATTGAAATATATTCAAGATGATAAATTATTAAATTCCAATGATACTTTAAAAGAGTTGGTGTTGATTCAAAACTTATATCATTTTTATTTTAATGATAAGTTTAATCCTTATGCTGTGCAGATTTTGTTAGAACAATTTTTGAACTATACGAAAATTGCTTCCCATAAAAAGATTCTACAGAATATTATACAAGAACTGAATAAATTAAAACAAGGTACCGAAGCACCAGATTTTGTGGCACTTACAAAAGATAGCACAATTTTTCAATTGTATTCTTTAAGTAATAAACAATATATTTATTTAAATTTCTTTTCGTTGAAAAGTCCCAATAGTTTAAAGGAACTAAAAGAGATGCAAGTATTGAATGATAAATTTGGGAATAATGTGAAGTTTGTTTCAGTATGTGTAGATGAGGATTTTGAAGAGTTCAGGAAGTTTGTAAGACAAAATTCAAATTACAAATGGCTATTTTTGTGGAATTATCAACCCCGCAATGATTTTTCTGCAAAAGTGAAATATAATGTCAAAGCCACGCCCTTGTTTTTTTTAATAGACACTAATAAACTCCTTGCACTTTCGCCTGCTCCCGCCCCTTCGGATGGAATTTATTATCATTTTCAAAAATTGTTTAAGAGAAAAAATAGAAGCAGAATGGGTGAGTA
>CAZNVL010000091.1:0-3042 GCA_964576565.1 uncultured Flavobacteriaceae bacterium
CATTGGATTTTTCCATCGCTTCAAAACGAGCTGCATTCGCTTTCTCCATTGCTTCAAAACGAGCTGCATTCGCTTTCTCCATCGCTTCAAAACGTTTGTCCATTGTAATTCTTGTAATCTCTAACTCCCGCTTCAAATACTCAAATCGATCGGTATTCGCTTTTTCCATCGCTTCAAAGCGCTTCTCCACCGCTTCAAAACGCTTCTCCATCATCTCTATGACCTTCTGCAAATCTACCTTCGTCGCAAATTCACCACGCATCTCCAATAACAAATCTCTCAAATCCCCTTTATGTGCCAAATGCGCCTGCTCCTCTTTTATCCCCTCTATGATTTCTTCCGCCAAATAAATCATCCACCGCTCCATCACCGACTGCATCTGCTTATCCGGCAATGGATACCGCTCCATTATCTCCCGTATCCGTTTCTCAAGCAACATAACTTTTTCCTACAAAGTTACAGAAAAAATTTTTATTCAAATGAAAAGCATTCTGTTTCATTTCTTTCATTATCTTAAAAACAGAATGCTCCATAATATAATTAAAAAAATCACAACATAATTCATTCTGAGGCATCATCCTAATTTCCTATCCTAATTTATCTAAAATCATTTTCTCATCCCTTTATTTTCAATCGTTCAAAAAAATTTTTCATCAAAGCATAATAATCTTTAATCCTCTTAGTATACCTCTTCCGAAACATCAGACGAATACAAATGCGATGTTACATTCCTATCATCCACCATTTGTAAAAACGCCGATGCTTCCTCTTCATTCATTAACCCCACTTCTAACCCCTTCCGAATACACGATTTCGGCGAAAAACAATCAAGCCCCTCTCTCTCCTGCAAAACACTTTTCAACAACTTCCAAAACAACTCATAATTATACTCAAATCGCTGTATCGTTGCATCTTTCACAATCTCACTATAAGGCACCTTCAATACTTCCTCCAAACTGCACAACGCCTGACCAAACCGTTCAATATAAAAATCCACTTGTTTCATATCCGTTCCCAAATAATTTTACCCTCTTTCTCAATTTGTTGCCTGAACAACTCCGGCAAATCTTCCCACAGCGACACATCCACCGTATAAATGATATTTGAATGCTTCACACTATCCGTAAACAAGGCCTTTTCGTACCTGCTTACATTTTGCAACACAATGTCAATGTCCGAGTTTCTCCTAAAACTACCATTCGCCCTTGAACCAAATAAAATAACCCGTGCGCCTCTTTGCTTAAAAACACGTTCACTTATCTCTTTGATGTGCTCAAGCGCCTGTTCAAAATATATTGTTGTGCCCGCCTTCATCATCTGCCAAACATTGTATCATCCTTATCCTCCCGCGTTTGATCTTCTACCGGATATTCCTTTCTCAACGGAAAAATATCCATCTCCTCCGGATTCAAAATCCTTCTTAAATCCGGATGCCCCTTAAATATAATTCCAAAAAAATCGTATGTTTCTCGCTCCATCCAATTTGCCGTCTTCCACAAATCCGTAACTGTCGGCACTTCCGGCTTATCAATCCCAAAAAACGTCTTTACACGAACTCTCTGATTCGTTATCATATTGTGCAAATGATAAATCACCCCCAAATGTTGTTCATCCGGTGTTTGAATCCCCGTCAAATCCGTCAAAAAAAAGAAATTCCATCTCTCACTCTCTTTCAAATATCTCAACACATCTTTTATCACACTGTGCTTTACTACAATTGTCGGAAAATTATACGGCAACTCCGCCGATAGAATACCATCCGCAAAATGCTGCAACAAATCTGCCTTCAGATTTTCCAAAAACTCCCGTTGTTTCTCATCTACTGTAATGTGTACTTTTCTTCTCATAAATTAATTTTTATTTTTGTATTTAGCTTGCCTGCCATTTCAATTTTTGGTAGTGCTCTACATCCCAACTCCCAATCCACCACTCAACACTCATCACTCATCACTTTTTATTAGTAGGGCGTGCCGCCGCCTCGCTTCGCTCGGCGCCGTCGGGCTGCTCCGGGCTTCGCTTTCGCTTCGGCAATCCCCTCCGCTCACTCCTCCCTATTCCCACAAAAAACTTCTTCACCAAGCCCCCTCTCTTTTCAAAAGCACCACTCTCTCTTTCAAAGAACATGCCTCTTTCCACCGCTTTTCTCCATCCCTCCAAGCTTTTCTCCTTTTAGCACGCTACTCTCCGCTCTTTCGTCCGTTCGCTTCGGGGCAGTGCCATCACTTCGCTGCGCTCAGTGATGTCCTCCGCATCCCTCACGCAATTTCTTTACTCAATGTCAATTCCGTAACTCTCCAACATCCGCTTGTATTGCGCACTATCTCGCCGTCTCAGCGACTCATTCTCCGCCAACTCCTGTATCTTCAAAATCCCCTCAATAATCTGCTCCGGACGCGGTGGACAGCCCGGCACATACACATCTACCGGAATAATTCTATCAATTCCCTGCAATACACTATACGTATCAAAAATCCCACCACTGCTCGCACAAGCCCCTACACTCAACACCCATTTGGGTTCTGCCATTTGCTCATACACCTGTCTCAATGTGGGCCCCATCTTCTTGGCTATTGTTCCCATCACCATCAGCAAATCCGCCTGCCTCGGCGAAAACGACAACCGCTCCGACCCAAATCTCGCCAAATCATAAGTAGACGCCATCGTCGCCATAAACTCAATCCCACAGCACGATGTCGCAAACGGCAAGGGCCACAACGAATTCTTTCTCGCCAATCCCACCACCTTTTCCAAACTCGTTGCAAAAAACCCCGGTCCTTCCAATCCTTCCGGTGCCTTCACCAATTCAACTTTGCTCTGCTTTTTTATCGGATACTTACCCATAGCTTCCTGATTTTTGCCCTAAAAATACAGAAAAAAATACAATCCACCCGCCTTTTTTATTTCTAACTTAATAATCTCAATACTCCATAAAACAAAAAAAAAGTAATTTAAAACAAACACCTAAATAGCAATTGCAAATTACATCCTTATTTCAATCGCTTATTCACCCACATTATTAATTCCTCTGCACATTCAAATGCC
>CAZNVL010000091.1:3142-8077 GCA_964576565.1 uncultured Flavobacteriaceae bacterium
AGCATTTTCTAAATGTCGCACTGCATTTTCTAATACTAATTTTACTTTCATACTTTACGTTTTTATTTCAATCGCTTATTCACCCACATTATTAATTCCTCTGCACATTCAAATGCCCCACTCACTGACTTATATTCTCCTATTCCATCATAACCCATATCTAAGTGAAATATGTTATATATCGCATTAAAATAATTCAGCATTTTTCTGTCCTGCTTTGCAATAAAATCTCTGTAATCATCCACGTTTTTCCTTGTTCGCTTACTGATTCCGTTCTGCTTCATCAATTCATTGAGTGCTAACAATACTCCTCTATACGCAGTATGCCCCGCTATTGATACATATTTATCATCGGTATAAAAACGTCCTTCCTTTTTGCCCTTTTCTTTCAAAATAGTTTTAGCATTTTCTAAATGTCGCACTGCATTTTCTAATACTAATTTTACTTTCATACTTAATTATTCATTGATATTCAATACATCTTTCTTTAATAAATAATACAAACCCACCAACAATAATGCAGAAAATACAAGTACTTCCAACACTCCAAACATTCCTAATTCCTTAAAGTTCGTAGCCCACGGATACATAAAGATCACTTCTACATCAAACAATACAAATAATAAGGCCGTCAAAAAATACTTCACTGCAAATGGATTTCTAGCGTTGCCTTCACTATGAACGCCGCACTCAAATACATTGTATTTTATTTTAGAATATTTCTTAGGACCTAATAAATGCGATGCAATCATCGTTACCACTACAAATGCCAATGCAATTAAAAACATGATAAAAATAGGCAAATAGTGAATGAGTGTACTCTTTTCCATAACCATAATTTTTCGCAAAGTTACACAATTTTATGCTCACCTATAAATTTTAATCACAAAGATTTGTTCATAATAAATGTATTTTGTCTCCGTATATTATCCTGATTCCCTTTACTTTTGTGTCCCATTTTAATATGAAAAAATTATTTTTATCATACAGTTTTATATCTTTCTTTTTTCATTCCTTTGCTCAATGGGATTTCAATTCACCATCTGCTACTCGTTTTGCCGATTCTGTTTACAATGCGCTTTCGCCTCGTGAACGCATTGCTCAACTGCTGATGATTCCTGTGTATGCTAATAAAAACACCAAACATATTCGTCAGGTCGCTGAGTATGTCAAAGAATACAACATCGGTGGAATGATTTTAATGCAAGGTACTCCATTGAAATTTGCTTCTTACATTAATTACTTTCAAAAATTATCTAAAACGCCTATTCTTATGAGTATTGATGGGGAATGGGGCGTTTCGATGCGATGGGACAGCATGCCCATATATCCTAAACAAATGACACTCGGGGCATTCAACGAGCAAAACGATTCATTAATTTATCTTATAGCTAAGCAAATTGCCCGTGAATGCAAACGTCTTGGAATACACATCAACTTCGCTCCTGTAGTGGATATAAACAATAACCCTAATAATCCCGTCATCGGTATCCGCAGCTTCGGTGAAAACAAATACAAAGTTACTCACAAAGCATGGTTATACGCCAAAGCATTGATGGACAATGGTGTTTTACCGGTTATGAAGCACTTTCCGGGACACGGCGATACCGATGTGGATTCACATAAGGATTTGCCAATTCTCCAACATTCCAAAGAACGTTTAGACACACTTGAACTCTATCCCTTTAAAACGCTTATCCAACAAGGCATTCCAGCCATTATGGTAGCACATCTCAATATTCCTGCATTAGATACCGAACAAAACAGAGCTTCTACTTTAAGTTACAATATCGTTACCAACTTACTAAAAAAACAACTGGGATTTGAAGGACTGATCTTTACCGATGCTATGAATATGAAAGGTGTCTCAAAGTTTTTCCCTCCGGGCATTGCAGAAGTAGAAGCCCTCAAAGCCGGCAACGATGTTTTGCTCTTTTCTGAAAACATCCCCAAAGTAATTACTACTATTGAAAAAGCCCTGAATGATTCTGTATTAAGCTGGAAACAAATAGAATACTCGTGTAAAAAAATTCTGAAATACAAATACCTGCTTCATATTCAACAACACCAATTTGTCAAAAAGAAAAATCTTTACACCGACCTCTATGCACAAAGAATTCCACAACGACTTGTCTCTAAAGCAAGTGAAAAAGCCCTTACGCTCCTTCACAATAAAAATAATTTCTTACCCTTAAAATCATTCTCTCAAAAATCTTTCTTACATATCACTATCAATGATTATGCAAACAATTCATTTTATTTAGAACTGACTAATTACCTCTACACGGATACTTTTGCCATTCTCAGTGAGAAAAAAATTGACACCACTACGCTCATTTCCAAAATTCAAAAGTCAGACATCATTTTTATTCAATACATTCAAAAAAAATTATTCAATCATTTAAAAAATAACAACACAGACAGCATTATTAATTTAATTGAAAAAATTACTCAACAAAAAAATAGCATCTTAATCATTAGCGGAATGCCTTATGTATTGAATAAATTTCAACATCCTGAAAACTTTCAGGCCATTCTCATTTCTTATGAAAATAAAAAAGATTTATCCAAATCGGCCGCCAATGTGATTTTTGGAAGTATGATTCCACAAGGGCAATTGCCGGTAAGTACAAATTTTGCATCATCCAGCACAGGGCTTACGTACTCTGCCACTATTCGTCTTAAAGAAATTTTCCCTGAAGAATTAGGCATTCATTCGAATATACTACATCAAAAAGTAGATTCACTCATCCATTCTGCCATTGAACAAAAAATATTTCCGGGATGTCAAATTGTAGCAATTAAGGATGGTAATATTTTTTTTAGGAAATCGTATGGAAAAATAACTTACGACGACACAGCAGCACCCATAACCAATGCCCATTTATACGATTTGGCTTCGGTTACCAAAATTGCTTCATCTGCATTAGCATTAATGAAATTAGTGAGCGAAAAAAAATTAGATGTTTCTAAACCGCTGGAATACTACTTGCCCGAATTAAAACATACGAACAAAGGCAAATTAAAAATAGAAGATATTCTAACGCATCAATCAGGATTATTACCTTTTATTCCGTTTTACACATCTGCATTAAAAGCACAAAAAAACAACAACATCGTTTTTCAAAACGATTCCAGCGCCCAATACTCTATTAAAGTAGCAGAAAATCTGTGGATGCGAAACGATTGGAAGGACTCATTGTGGAATGAACTTATTCGTAGCCCATTGAAAGATGCAGGCAAATATGTGTACAGCGATTTGGGATATTATTTTATGCAACGCATTGTAGAAAAACTGACCGGCCAATCTCTGGCGGAATATGTACGCACACAATTTTATGAACCAATGTATTTGAATATGTGTTATCAACCTTTGAATTATTTTCAGCGTACTCAAATTGTCCCAACAGAAATTGATAAAGAATTTCGAAATCAATTGCTTTGGGGATATGTACACGATCCCGGTGCGGCTATGATGGGCGGAATTGCTGGCCACGCCGGATTATTTGGAAACGCTACCGATTTAGCCACCCTGATGCAAATGCTTTTAAACAATGGAAAAATTTTTGGAAAGAGTTTTCTGGATAGCACCGTTATTCAGGATTTCACCCGTTGCCGATTTTGTCCTAAAAACAGAAGGGGACTTTGTTTTGAAAAGCCCGCACCAGACAAGACAATGGAAAGCCCTGTACCGAATTGTTGTAGTCCGGAAAGTTTCGGACATTACGGATTTACCGGCACAATGGCATGGGCAGACCCCAAAGAAAATCTTGTTGTAGTATTTTTATCCAATCGTGTTTATCCCGATGCCAAAGAAAATAAATTGGCAAAATCCGGTATTCGCGGAAAAGTGCTTCAGATTTTTTACAATGCTGTCAAGCATTATTATCCTTATGGAATGGGGGCTTCGCAAGAAAACAATTAGTGCAGTATTTTCCAGACCAGTTCTTGTAACAATTGAAAATTTTCCAAACTATAATTATTAATTTTTTTACTCTTTTGATCAAATTCTGACAAAAGATATAATACTTGCTTAGTTTTAGGGCGTGGATAATTGGCTGCAGCGGTTTTATACTCTTTGACAAAAAACGGATGTGGCAATTCCAATTGTTCTTTTACATAATTCTCTTCTTTATTATCCAATAAATGATATTTTAATACTTTTGAAAAATAGCTGTGAAGGGAAGGAATAATTCGTTCCATTGGAAAATCTGTTTTATTTTCTCCAAAGTATTTAATTATCAAATTGGCTTTTAAGACATTTTTTTCAGCTAATGCTTTTTGCAACTCATAGATATTAAACTCTCTATTAACGAATGTAAATTGATTTACGTGTGCTTCGGTAATTTCAGCTTTGGGCGGAATGTTGAGTAAAATTTTTTCAATTTCTTTTTCAATTCGCATCAAATCGTTTCCGATATTTTCGGCAAGATGAAAAGCCGCTCTGTCCTCAATCATTCTTCCTAAATCCAACACGTATTGTTTTATCCAATCTTTGACTTTGTAATCTTTTATTTTTTCGGACTTAAACGCGACAACATTGGGATGCTGAATAATTTCTTTAATAAACGACTTTCGTTCATCTGGTTTTTTCTCAGGATCTTCAAAGGTGAGTATCAAATGATGTTCTGGAATGGGTTGTTGAAGGAATTTTAAGAGCGAAGGAATACTGTTTTCTTTATCTTTTGAAGTGCTTTGAAAATCTTTCAACAGATGCGCCTCCCGAAAAATAATGAACTTGAAAGAAGAAAACATACCTACTTCCTGTAAGTGCAATATAGCATCATTCAGTTTATTTTTCTTGCCATCTAAAATAAATAAATTATTTTCATTATTTGTTTCTCTGATAAAATACTCAGCCGTTTGAATAATTTTTTGAATATAATAAGGTTCTTCACCATACAAAAAATACACAGGGGCAAAAGCCCCTTTTTT
>CAZNVL010000092.1:0-8012 GCA_964576565.1 uncultured Flavobacteriaceae bacterium
TAATTTTTTTAGAATATTTGTGGTAGAATACCCTTCTAATAAGGGTACTATTTCTACTTTGCCACCATAAGATAAAACAAAATCAGCCCCAACGATTGTATCAATGGTATAATCTCCGCCTTTTACTAAAACATTGGGACGTGTTTTTTGTATTAAATGAAGGGGGGTAGGTTCATCAAACAGACATACGTAATCTACACAAAGCATGGAAGCTAATACTTCTGCTCGTTTATCCTGTGGATGAATTGGACGCTCTTGACCTTTGTTTAAGGATTTTATGGACACATCAGAATTTAATCCAACGATTAAAATATCCCCAAAACTTCTGGCTTGATTTAAATAATAAACATGACCGGGATGAAGTATATCAAAGCATCCATTGGTAAATACAATGGTTTTCTTAAAAAAATGATGCGTATAGGCAATGCGTTCTAATTCTGTATCCGATACAATTTTTTTTGAAATCAGCTCATTAAAATTTGCCATTGTTTTTTGTTTTAGTAGTGTGATAAATGGGTAAAAAAATAAATGCCAATATGCTGAACAGTACGACTAATAAAAATTGCGTCCCCCATATTATCCAAGGAAAAGCCACAGCAGAAGCATTGTCTACCTGATAAAATAAAAGCAATTCTGTAATTAAAAAGTGATAAGCCCCTATACCGCCTGGTGTAATAATGACGCCAACTGTACCAAATAAAAAAAGTACCATTATTTTTAGAAAACCAATGTGTTCGGTCGATGGCATGGAAAGAGCACAAAAGTACATTGAAAGAAAATACAGAATCCAGATAAGCAAACTATTCCACCAAAATGCAAAGGGGTGTGGAATTTTATGAATGCTCAAAAGTGGTGTTATTAAATTTCTACTCACTTGAATAATTTTGTCGAATAAAGTAGTTTCAGAAGTACTTTTTTTTCTTTTAATCCAGATAAAAAAAACAGAAACAAAAAATAGGATAATGAGTAATAAATAAAATACATTTTGGCCGGACAATTTTTCGGATAAAGGAACTAAAATGTATTTGTTTAACAAGGTTTGTAAATCCTGAAATTGGAATAGGACCACAAAAATAAAGATTGTAAACAGCAAAAGTAAGTCCACCACTCTTTCAGCTATCACTGTTCCTAAAGCAATGTCTATTGGTATTTTATTGTATCTGGATGCGATTGCACAACGGGAAATTTCTCCCATTCTTGGCAAACCATAATTGGCTAAGTATCCAATGAAAACAGAAGAGGTGGAAGTAAAAAGATCCGTTTTTAATTGATAACTTTCAAGCAAAAAATTCCAACGGTGTGCTCTTATCAAATGACTGAAAAAACTGACTAGTAAGGATACTAATATCCAGAATTTATTAGTATTTTGAAATGCTTTGAATAATTCATCTTTTGAAACTTGGGTTCTTTGAATCGATAAATAAATAAGAAGTCCACCTATTGAGAGTAAAACGATGTATTGTATAATTTTTTTTACCGACGATTGCACAATTTTTACTTCAATAATTTATTGGTTTTTGTATCCGGAAAAATAATTTTAGGACGAAAATGTTTGGCTTCTTCTTTGTCCATCCATGTGTAAGATATAATAATAACCACATCACCTACATTAAACTTAAGTGCAGCTGGTCCATTTAAGCAGATGATTCCACTTCCCCTTTCGCCTTTAATGACATAAGTTACAATTCGCTCGCCATTTCTTTTGTTTAATACGTGCACTTGTTCATTTTCCATTAAATCAGCCGCATCCATCAGTTCTTCATCAATGGTAATACTTCCGATATAATCCAATTCTGCTTGTGTGACGGTTACACAATGTATTTTAGATTTCATGACACCTATAAGCATAATAAAAAAATGAACCGTGTAAAATTGTAGAAAAAGATACGAATGTGCAAATGTTTAAAATGTAAGATAAGGTGTACTTGTAATAGTTATCATTTTGGCTCATGGCGTTTTATGGAGCATACCTTTTTCTCTTAGATCTTTGATAAGTCCAACTAAAATGCCATTGATAAATACATAGCTTTGAGAGGTGCTGTATTCTTTTGATATTTCAATATACTCATCCACACTTGTTTTTAAGGGAATTTCCGGAAAGTAAATTAATTCCACTAAACACATTTTTAATAATAATAAATCCGAATAATTAATCCGCTCCAAATCCCAGTTTTCCGAATATTTTTGAATATAGGTGTCAAATACTTTAAAGTTTTGAGCAGTATAATGCATGAGATCTTCTACAAACTTTTTGTCTACTTTTTCATCTTTGTACAATGAAAAAATTTCAAGTTTTTTTTGTTTTTCAAATTCTTCTATGTTTTTAAGGATAAAGTTCAAGGATATGTACAAATCTTCTTGAGCAAATTGACTTTCTTCATCAAAAAAATTTTCTACTAATTCATTATGATACAAATAATCCGTAACAAATTCTTCTAAAAACTGAAGTGCTGTTTTTTCAGAGTGCTCTGATTCAGAATAGTTTTTAAACATTTCAGATTTTCGGAAGTTTTTGTATACCGTATACACCCAATCTTTATCTTTCCCAAAATGGACTTTGTGTGCTGTTAATTTCTGATAGAATAATTGGTTTTCTTTCAGTGCAAGTAAAAAAGGGTTTGTTGAAAAAAACGGGATAAATTCTACATGGGCTTTTATCAATTTATTTTTATATTTTTCTTTATCGTTTAACTCTAAAAGGCGCATTTCATCTAATAATGATAGCATGAGCAAATAAAAATAATAGGTTTTGTCTAAACTTTTTAAACATTGTTGTTTAAAGTATTCTATAGATGGATATGGTTCTTGTTTAAAGTAAGAAAAAAGATACTGAAAAGCACGAATGCGTAAGGAACGGCGGGAAATCATGGAGTACTAATTAAAGGGCTGCAAGTATACATTTATTTACTTAAAGATGAAAGGAAATTGTATCATCGCCGGTTTTATAGAGCATGTATTGAAAGAAGAATTGAAACATTTCATCGGTTGTTTTCATGGAATGAAAACCGTCGCCTTCCTTCACTTCTTTGGGTGGATAGTTGGGGTTGTATGGATTGGCTGTAGTGTTGTTGTAGGTGCCGATTGCCACAATTACAGAACCTTTTGGGATAATAACCGGCTTCTTAAATATGTAATAATACTGCCAGTTAAAGTTCCATTTAGGAATACGAATGAGCGGGATAGTATCTTGTGTTGGTGTTATGGCAAAGGCCAGAAACGATTGCCCTAATAAATGCATGTGCGGATTTACAGCTAATACACTAACATCCGCAGGTATGAGTAAACTGGTGGTAAATGTTTTAATAGTATGGGGCGGAATGATCAGTGGTGGTTGAATTTTAGACATGCCGTGCGTTCCCATTTGCCCTTCATATACAGGTCTTTCGGGCCGTTTGGCTGCAAAATAAACTTTTAAATAACTACTGTCATAACACGCCCGATGTGTAGGACCATAATGTATATCATTCAAAAAAAACACCCCTTTTTTAGGTAAATAAAAACCACCAATGTTTTCTTTGAAGTACAAAGGTAAAAAGCCGGGCAAATAATACACTGTATTCGGAATCAAAACAGGTAACAGGGAAGAGGGTTTGTTATCTTTTGCGTCTTTGTAGGTTAATCCCATTTTTGTATATGCTTCCAGAAAATTATCAATAGGTTCTTCCACATGTGTCAGCCCATTAAAATAATCAAACTTTCTTTTTTCATCATATTTTAGAAGATGGCCGTTGACATGATGTACGAGTTTCTTTTGATGTGGAACAAATTCAACATATTGTACAAAAGTGTCTTTGTCTAATTGGTAGGGCATTTTTACTACAAAAAAATGATCTATGCCGTTACCATTCAGGTAAATAGCTTGTTGTAAGGGAATTATCAAATCGGGTTTTCTGAAAGGCGGCTTATGTTTTGTATATGCGAAATGAATCCTACTGGTGTCTTCATCAATCGGACAGCCAAGTTGAATCCATCGTAGTAGTTTTTCTTTTTCAGTGCGGGTCAATACCAATTCATTGGCAAATCTGGAATAGTTCGTGTCCGCGGGCCAGGGTGGCATTATTCCTGATTCAATACTAAATCGTATTTTATGAGCGTGTTGTTTAATATCCTGATAAGTAATTAAGCTAAAAGGGCCTGCACCTGTTGGTTGATGACAAATAGCACATTTTTGGTGAATAATGGTGGCTACTTCCTGAAAGCTGATGTGGGCTGTGTTTTCTGATTGACAAGCGATTAATAATAATCCCGCAATGCAAAAGAAAAATACATTTTTGTATAAATTAAAACCCATAGTAAGGTCTCAAAAATACATAAACAATTGGTCCGGTAAAACACACATATAACCATAATGGATAAGCCCATCGAACAACTTTCCGATGCTTATCTGTCTTTTTGTTCAGTCCAAAATAAAACGCCATTAAAACGAGTGGAAAAGTAACAGCCGCCAATATAATATGCGTCAGAAGTATAAACAGGTAAATTTTTCTTGAAAAACTCACTCTTTCTAATTCCTGTGGTTCTAAAATTCCATTATGATTAGCATCCCCATAGAGGGTTTCCGGTAAAAAATAATGCGCTATCACATAAGAAATTAAAAACAAAGCACTTAAAAAAAATGCCCATAAATTGAGTTGTTGATGCCAATGGATATTTTTTCGTTTTATGAAGAAAAGTGAGAACAGAAGCAAAAAGAAGGAGATGCTATTTAGCAAGGCATTTAAACCTGGCAAATAGTAAACAAAAGAAGGTATATGGGCTGGTGGCTCAATTATTTTTCTATTGAGAATGATCACTACCACTAATACCATCGTACTTAACAGGGCTACTAAAAATTTGATACTTTTTTCTGAAATCATAGTAGATGTTTATCACATTTATTTTTTTAGGTTTTCTGAATAAAATCGGGCAAATGTATGTGTTTGCTTTTTATGCAGATATTAAATTTTAAAGCGAAATTTTATTAGACCAATGTTCTGTTTTTAATAATGAGCAATGTCGTATTTACTTCTGCTCATCTTTTTGAAGATGAAGCACTCTTTGTGGAAAAGGAATTTCTATGCCTTTTTCTTTGAATGTACGGTGAATTAATTTTATGGACTTATGCGTTAAGGCAAACTGATACTCGTAGCTTTCACAGGCGAGTATTAGTCGGAATTGAATCGCACTGTCGCCAAAAGCATAAAAACGAACAAACGGTTCAAAATCCTTTATTCCCCCTTCATTTTCCAATAGAATTTTTTTTCCTATCTCTATTAAAATTTTCTCTACTTGCTCCAGATCCGAATCATAAGATACGCTTCCTTCTACTCTAAACAATAATTTTCTTTCAGGCAAGTACATATTGACAATCATAGATTGCGAAAATTTTGCATTAGGTACTACAATTACATTGCCTTGCGGGGTTTCTACCAGCGTATTGCGCCATGTAATATCTTTAATGATACCTTCTTCATTGGCATTTTCAATTCTGATAAAATCGCCCGGCCGTACTTGTTTTGAAACCAATATCTGTATGCCTGCAAAAAAATTGCTTAAAGTATCCTGTAAAGCTAGTGCAACAGCCAATCCACCAACGCCAAGAGTAGTGATAATCGGAGTGATAGAAATCCCTAAATATTGCAGAATAATCATTGTACCAATACTAAATACTACTATTTTAATGATATTGGTAAAAACAGATACAGAGCCCGCTAAACCAGATACTTTGGACGTATAATACTTTGTTAGTTCTACTAATAAACGCGCTATAAAAAGTGTAAATGAAAAAATAATAATACACCAGAATAATTTAATTAAAACAGCGTGTGTTTGTGGGGTAATGGGAAATTGATGTAAAGAAATATAAATACCTCCTGCCCCGAACCAAAACATAATTAAATGATGAAAGGAATGCACTAAAATATCATCAATTACCGATTCTGTTCTATAGGCGAGTGATTTTAATCTATTTAAAACAAACTTCTCTGCAAACCAACCTGCTATAAAACCAATTAAAATGATAACAGATGGAATTAAATATATTTTGACCTCTTCGGATAAACTTCCCATAATACTTGAATTTTATTTTATTAAAAACTATAATTAAACAAACTATAAGCTTTCCTTCCTTCTGCGAAAAAATAATTATCAGAGAAATTATGCTTTGCTATAGGCATTCTTATGGGCAGATTCTGTATTTTTATCAAAGTCCACTACTATTGGTGTTGAAATACATAATGAAGAATACGTACCAATAATTCTACCTATCAATAAAGCAAAGATAAATCCACGAATACTTTCACCACCAAACACAAAGATAACTACTAACACAAAGAATACTGTTAAGGATGTTAGAATAGTACGACTTAAAGTACTGTTCAAGGCATAATTAATTAAGTTGATTCTTTCCTGACCTTTGACATCGTCTTTACCGCTTTCAGCAAGCCGTTCTCTAATTCTATCAAATACGACTACTGTTTCTGTCATTGTATAGCCCATCACAGTTAAGATAGCCGCAATAAAGTCCTGTCCAATTTCAAGTGAGAAAGGTACGATGTTATCAAATATGGTGTAGAAGGAAAGCACCACCAGCACATCGTGGAATAAGGCCACTACTGAACCGAGCCCATATTGCCATTTTTTGAAGCGAATCACAATGTAGATAAACATCACTAATGTGGAGAATAGAATGGCACCATACGCTCCGTACACAATATCAGTAGCAATAGTAGGTCCTACTTTTTGCTGTTGTAAAATTTCGTATTGAATATTTAATGTATTCAATCCGCTTTGAATAGCTTTTTCTGCATCACTGTCAGCGTTGGCTGAATGATCATCTACTTTGTAAGTGGTTGTAATTTTTACTTGATTCGCACTTCCAATTGTTTTTACTTCCGGTGTTTCGTTTAATACATTCATGAGTGATTTTTTGACATCTTCTGTATTCACATCTTTTTCAAAACGAATAGAATAAGTTCTACCACCTTTGAAATCAACACCTAAATTAAATCCACCATTTTTGAAGTAAAAAATAATACCTAATAAAATAATTACAGAAGATAAAGTATAATACAATTTTCTTTTTTCAACAAATTTAATATTCACATTTTTGAAAGCATTTCTGGTAAAATTATTATCAAACGTAATCTCTTGTTTTTTCTCTAACATCCAGTCAAATATCAATCTGGATAAGAGTACAGCGGTAAATAATGACGAGCCAATACCGATTAATAAAGTGGTGGCAAAACCTTGTACGGGGCCTGAACCAAAAGTCATTAATATAATTGCCAGAATAGCCAGTGTGGCGTTGGAGTCAATAATGGAAGACATGGCGTGTTTGTAACCTTCTTTAATAGCATTGGCTGTTGATTTTCCTAATGCTAATTCTTCCCGAACTCTTTCAAATATCAGGATATTAGCATCTACTGCTAAACCAATTGTCAATACTATACCGGCAATACCGGGTAAAGTCAATACCGCACCCAAAGAAGTCAGTATCCCCATGATGAAAAACATGTTTACAATCAAAACAATATCTGCTACAATACCGGCTTTATTGTAATACAGAACCATGAATATAAGTATAACTACTAATGCAATCAGAAAAGAGTTTAATCCGGACTGAATGGCTTCTTTACCGAGGGTAGGCCCTACGATATTTTCTTCTACCACACGGGCAGGAGCAGGCAATTTACCGGCACTCAATATCGCTACGAGTGCATCGGCTTCTTCAGGAGTAAAATCACCGGTTATTTGCGATTGTCCGCCGGATATTTCAGATTGCACTCTGGGGGCACTGTACACCATGTTGTCCATTACAATGGCAATGCATCTCCCTTGCTTATTCCCTTCTGGTTTATTGGCACGGGTTAAGAGTTGCCATTTTTTAGCGGCTTCACTGTTCATGGTCATGCTGATGTATGGATGTCCGCCGCTTCTTTGGTCAAAGTCCTTACGAGCCGAAGTGATAATATCGCCATACAAAGCGGCTTTTCCGTTTTTATCTGTCACTTTGATGGCATACAGTTCAAATG
>CAZNVL010000093.1:0-7967 GCA_964576565.1 uncultured Flavobacteriaceae bacterium
GGAAAGATGAATCAGCACAACAGAATAAATTCTAGTACTGCTAAATTAGATGAACTTATCATTTCATTCAAAACTGAAAATAAATAAACGGCTTGGAATGAAAATTACCAAACATAAAAATGCCCACAAGCAACATAACATAAAATAAATCCCTCCACTTATCCTTTACACTTTGCCATCTTTCATAATGCGAGTATTCTTCCAAAATCTCTTTTGCAAATAAAAACACTACCATCATCCATCCAAAATACCAAAACACTTTATCCTGAAAATTAGACAACTGCTCCAAGTTTAAATTCCAATTCTCAAAAAAATTCAAATACGCTTCTTTCAAATCACTCACGTTTTTACACCTAAATGCCAACATCGACACACTATGAAACAACAATAAATAAACATTCCCTAACATACTTTTTATCCATTTTTTAGATTGAAAAAAATAATGTTCAATTAAAAAGAAAATCCCGTGAAATCCGCCCCATATAATAAATGTATAATTCGCACCATGCCAAAAGCCACTGATTACAAAGGTCAAAAAGATATTCAACATCCATCGTACACTACTCACTCTATTCCCTCCTAACGAAATGTATAAATAATCCCTAAACCATGTTGTTACGCTGATATGATTTCTACTCCAAAACTCTTTAATACTCTTGGATAAAAACGGACGCATCCAATTAATGGATAAATTGACATTAAACAATTTTGCTACACCCGTTGCAATGTCCGAATACCCGCTAAAATCACAATACACCTGCACAGCAAACAAAAAACCTGCTAAAATAGTTTCCCACGCATTCAGCTCTGCAATACGCTCAAAGGCAGGCGTTACCACATAATCCAAATTATCCGCTATCACCATTTTCTTAAAATAGCCCCATACACACCACTTAAAAACTGCCATCCACTCAATGTTTTGAAAATATGTAACCGCTTTTAATTGTGGCATCAAGGAATAATACCGCACTACAGGCCCTGCCACCATGTGCGGGAAAAAAGACACATACAATAAAAACTCTCCAAATGCATCATTGGGCTTGTATTTCCCACGATACACATCTATCACATAACTCATCGATTGAAAAGTATAAAACGACAAACCCACCGGAATAGCCCATTGATACTGCCATTCGTCCCCTTGAAACATACTCAAAAAAAACGCACCATACTTGAAAACCGCTAATACCAACAAATTCAAAACAATACTAATAGACAAAAAAAACTTTCTTCTTTCCCAATTATTTAAAATCTTTTGCACTGCCCAATAATCAATACAGGTAGTTAATAATAATAAACCAACATACCACCATTCAAAACACGCATAAAAATAAATAGATGCTAATAAAAGAAAATACTTCCTCCACCTTTCAGGAATAGTCCAATATACCACAAATACTACCAACAAAAAAACTATAAACGACAACGAATTAAATAACACTTATTGAAATTTTTTGATAATACTTTTGATGTCATAAATATACGACATTCCAAATAATACCGCATGCACTAATAACGGATATAAATTGCAAACATCTTTTCTCTTCATAAAATCTTTTTCAAGGGAATAAACAGAATTATATCCTTCAAAAAACACATCCGGCAAAGCACCAAACAAAAATCCCATAGCAATATCCATTTCCCGATGCCCATAATAACACGCCGCATCAAAAATAGCCGCCCCCCGCGTAGTAGGCATTCTGTTTCCTTGCCATAAATCCCCGTGTAACAAGGCAGGCGGCTCTTTCGGAAAAATCTCATCTATCTTATTATACAAATTATTAAACGCTTTCACACTTGTTGTATCCAACATTCTCTTATCAAAACATATCTTCACCAATGGCTCTAATCGTTGTGTTACAAAAAACTCAGCCCATTCTCCACATCGTTCATTCTTTTGAAATAAACTTCCAATGTAATTATCCTCCAACCATCCAAAAAATTTGTCACTATTTTGATGCAACTTCGCCAATCCCACTCCCAATTCAAAATAAAATTCATCCGTTTCGGGCATTCTCTCTAAATAACTCAATCCTAAATAAACTTTATTCAGCTCTGCATTACTCAATAAAAAAACAACCTCCGGCACAACCAACGGCGATTTATTTTTCAAATACTCTAAATTAAACTTTTCTTTTTCAAAATTATCTTTACTCAACAACTCATTTACTTTAATAAACAACGACAAACCGTCCACAGAAACAATACGATAACAACGATTGATACACCCCCCACTAACCGCCTGAATATCCTTCATCTTAAATGGAATAGACAAATCTAACAATTGCTTTTCAATGATTGCCCGTTCTTTATTATTCAGCATATTCATTACTCACACCATCGCACAAAAATACTCAAAATCAATTTTTAGGATTTTTTGAGAATATAATTTATTCAACAAAAAATTATTTTTAACTATTTTGCAAGCAAAAATTTTATGCGTTTTTTAATCAAAAAATATCCACACATTTGGAAATACACCACCCTAATAGTTCTTGCACTTATATTAGGTATTGCTGCTAAATTCTATATTTTCAACCGCTATCAAATCATCAGTCAATTAATTTACGATAGCGTCAAACAAAATCACTACGACCCTCCTGTCATTAACGATGCCTATTCTGAAAAAGTGTTTAATCTTTATTTGAAACGTTTAGATTATGGAAAAAAATTTTTAATCAAAAGCGATATTGAACAATTTAAATTATATGAACATTTATTAGACGACCAATGGAAAGAACACTCCGTTGAATTCTTTGACATCACTTACAAAGTGCTGATGCAACGAATCAACACCGCCGAAGAATGGTATCAGGAAATCCTCTCTAAACCGCTGGATTACAACAAAGAAGAATACTATGAAACAGATATGGAAAAAACTAAATACGCAGAAACTATTAACGAACTCAAAGACGAATGGCGTAAAATGTTGAAATACCAAGTCCTCCTTAAAATAGACGAACTCAAAGAAGAAGAACGAAAAAAAATTGAAAAAGATTCTACCCACACCTTAAAACCTTCTTCCTTTGACTCTCTTGAATACAAAGCCCGACAAAAAGTATTAAAAAACAACAAAGATTGGTTCAAACGATTAAAAAAACTTTCTTACAAAGATAGAATGGCCGCTTATCTGAACACTTTCATTAACGTGTACGATCCCCACACCGAATACTTTCCTCCAAAAGAAAAAAAGAAATTTGACCAATCTATGAGTGGACAATTTGAAGGCATAGGAGCGCGTCTCCAACAAAAAGATGGCGTGATTAAAGTCGTTGAAATTATTCTCGGAAGCCCAAGTTACAATCAAGGCGAACTAAAAGCAGGCGACATCATCCTCAAAGTCGCACAAGGCGATAAAGAACCTGTAGATGTTACAGATATGGACATTGACGATGCTATCGAACTCATCAAAGGACCTAAAGGCACCGAAGTACGTCTCACCGTTCAAAAGCCCGATGGTACAATCAAAGTCATCCCTATTATTCGTGGCGTGGTAGAAATGGAAGAAACTTTTGCAAAATCTTTCCTTCTGGAATTAGACAAAGAAAAATACGGCTACATTTATCTTCCATCATTTTACACAGATTTTACACACACCGGTGCCCATCATTGTGCACAGGACGTTCGTCAGGAAATTGAAAAACTAAAAAAATACAATATCAAAGGTTTAATACTGGATTTACGGGACAACGGTGGTGGCGCCTTGCAGGAAGCCGTTGACCTCGCAGGGCTCTTTATCACAGAAGGTCCTATCGTTCAGGTTCGTGGAAAAATGAATTACATCAATATATTCAAAGATAAATACTCAGACGTAGTATGGAACGGCCCTTTGTCGGTAATTATCAATTACAGTAGTGCCAGTGCTTCCGAAATTGTTTCTGCGGCTCTGCAAGATTACAAAAGAGCACTTATTGTGGGAACAAACTCCTATGGTAAAGGCACTGTGCAATCTTTTATTGATTTAGATTATTATGTGATACCTAATTTTGATTCTATAAAACCCACCGGTTCAGTAAAAATCACTATGCAAAAATTTTATCGTATCAATGGGGATGCCACACAATTAAAAGGCGTTGAACCAGATATTAAATTTCCAAATGTGTATGAATACAGCGATGATATTGGAGAAAAAAAATTGGACTACCCTATGCCCTTTGATAAAATAACCCCAGTCAGCAATTACACTACATTCAATACCATCTCTTACGATAAACTCAAAAAAATTGCAGAACAAAACATTAAATCCAACCCCGCTTTTAAAAACATTCAAAAACAAGCAGAAGAATACAGAAAACGAAAATTGAATACTAAAATCAATTTACAAAAAGATAATTTTTTTGCTTATCAGGAAACCATCAGAAAACAAAACAAAGAATTTGAAAATAACAAAACAAAATTTGATAACTTTAAAGTAATTATCCCCGAAGAAAACAAAATAAAATTTGATCTGGACACAGCCAAAGCAGGACGAGAAACCAGATGGGCTAAAAATCTTGAAAAAGATGCTTACATTTTTGAAACCAGCAAATTGCTTAAATGGATGAAATAAAATTGAAAACACTTACTACAAACTCGTTATCAAGTTAGTATGAGTAAATACGTAATCATCACAGGCGGGGCGGGCTATATTGGAAGTCATACCATCGCTGAAATTTTGCTAAAAACCAATTATCAGATTATTTCCATTGATAACTTTTCAAATGCCTATGAATCTGTTTACAATAATCTTTCACAACTCACCAATAAAAAAATTACTTCCATTAATATAGATTTATGCAATAAACAACAACTATTTGAACAATTAAAACCTTATCATCAAAAAATAGAAGGCATCGTTCATTTTGCAGCTTTTAAATCTGTGCCTGAAAGCGTTGAAAAACCATTGATGTATTATCATAACAACATGACATCTCTCTTAAATATCATTGAATTAGCCATTGAATACAATATCCCCCACTTTATCTTTTCATCCTCTTGTTCTGTTTATGGAGACATCAAAACATCGCCCGTTACTGAAACCACACCCCTTCCACAGCCCACATCACCCTACGCACACACCAAACAAATCGGAGAACAAATTTTACAACAACTGGTACAACTAAGTAAATCACCTCTTAAAATATTTTCACTGAGATATTTCAATCCCGTTGGTGCACATCCTTCGGGGCTAATTGGCGAACTCCCCAAATACAACCTCACCGGATTAGTGCCTAATATCATCCGTGCGGTGCTCAATAAAATACCCGCTTTACAAGTATTTGGCAACGATTATCGTACCAAAGACGGCACACCCATTCGGGACTATATTCACGTATCAGATATTGCCTTTGCTCATGTATTAGCACTACAAAAACTACAAACCATTTCTACTCCATCTTATTATAATGTCATTAATCTCGGAACTGGCAAGGGATACACAGTGCTTGAAGTTATTCAAACTTTTGAAAAAATCAACCACCTGAAAGTGCCTTATCAAATTGTTGGTCGCAGACACGGCGACGTTGAAGCCATTTACGCCAACAACGATAAAGCACTTCAGCAACTCGGCTGGAAGCCAGAATATTCTTTAGAAGATATGCTCAAAACCGCATGGGAATGGGGAAAAAACAAGTATTAAACAAATCTACTCTCAATATCATAGGCCTAATGTCTGGTTCTTCAATGGATGGACTGGACGCCGCTCTTTGTCAATTTAAATTTTCTAACCAATCCATTCATTACAAAATTTTACAAACAAAAACTTTTTCTTACTCACCCCAAATAATCCGCCTTCTTCAAACTATCCGAAACACTTCCGCCCTTTCATTATTTGAACAAGATGTACTTTATAGTCAATGGATTGGCAAAAAATTAAATCAGTGGATTTCAAACAATCATCTCAAAGCCAATGCCATTGCCTTTCACGGACATACGGTCTTCCATTACCCTGAAAAAGGTTTTTCAGTACAATTAGGTAATGCGCATCAATTGGCTGCTATCACGCACCTACCCGTTATTCACAATTTCAGAAACTTAGACATTGCTTTGGGCGGACAAGGCGCGCCACTCGTTCCTATTGGCGATAAATTATTGTTTCACCAGTATGATGCTTGTCTTAACATCGGTGGCATTGCTAATGTATTCATTCAAAAATCACAAATATCCTACGACATCTGCATTGCAAACATGGCGCTCAATTTTTTTGCCCAACAACTCAACACATCGTTTGATAAAAATGGAAACCTTGCCAGAAAAGGGAAAATCAACTATAGCTTACTTAAAGAACTTAATAACCTTTCTTATTTTCAACTAAAACCTCCTAAATCATTGAACAGAGAATACTTTGAAGAATATTACCTCCCTCTACTCAAAAAATACAAACTTTCCAATCCAGATTATTTATCTACCTTAACGGAACATATTGCTCTCAAAATTAGTCAAGCCATCAACTTATCCGATATTCAAACTGTTTTAATCACCGGTGGCGGTGCATTAAACAAGTATTTAATGGAACGAATAAAATGGCATTCCAATAAAAAAATTATTGTGCCAGACAAAACACTCATTAAATTCAAAGAAGCATTGGTATTCGCCTTATTGGGCTATTTAAGAACATACGAACTACCGAATACCATTCTATCTGCCACTGGCGCTTCACAATCGGCATCTTGTGGAGAAATTGTTATAATTTAATTCATTTAAATTGTATATTTGCAAACAAAACTTTTCTATGTATAAAGTATTTTTTACAATATCCATTTTACTCTTGATTGCATCTTGCTCTACTGTAAACAAACATATCAAACGTGCAGAACGCTTTACACAAGCCCTGAAAATAGACAAAGTCATCAATGAATATAAAAAAGCATTAGAAATAGATAAAGACAACTATAAAGCCAATGCGGCCTTAGGAGTAATGCTGTGTAACTATATGAATCTATACGAAGATGCTTTACCTTACTTAGAAAACGCGTATTTACACAGTCCTAAGGACACTTCTGCCGATGTCATTTACGCCCTTGCCAAATCGTATCAATTTCACGGACAAATGGAAAAAGCATTACAAATGCTCAACAAACTGGACGACGCTGTGGCTGTTGAAGAAGATAACAACGATTTTCAAAAAGACATCAAAAAACGAAAAGCCGACTGTCAATATGCTTTACAACATCAAAATGAAAACAACAACAACAACATTAAAGTGGTGAATCTTGGAAAAAAAGTCAATACTTCTGCCCCCGAATACGTTCCTACTTTTATAAACGATGAACTCTATTTTACATCCAAAAGAAAAGATTCTGAAAAAGAAAAGTTCAACGAATGGGATGGCAAGTATTTTGAAGCCATGTACACCGCCAAATTAAAAAATGGAAGCCCTGAAAAAGTGGACTATCTCTACATTCCAACTTCTAATAAAAAAATAAAACCCAATACAAACCGTTCTATCATCTCTGTATCTGGAAATAAAAAATACCTCTTCATTTTTGAAGACACGAAAATCACACAAGTACTGCTCGATTCCATTGCCACTCAAAAAAACAAACCACTTGGTCAAACAATTAATATGGGCTATTACCAAAATCATGCTTTTTTATCCAAAGATGGTAAAACTTTATACTTCACCAGTGACTCTGAAAATGGAATCGGTGGATTGGATATTTATATTTCCAGAAAAAATCCAGATGGCAGTTGGTCAGCACCAGAAAACCTTGGAAGCCCTATCAATACAGAATACGACGAAGATGCGCCTTTTCTTTCGGAGGATGAAAAAACGCTTTATTTCGCTTCTAACGGACATCCGGGCTTCGGTAACTTTGATATTTACAAAAGCGAATGGACCGGCACCAGATGGAGTGAACCTGTTAATCTTGGACAACCCATCAATTCTTACGGGCACGACATTTTTTACATCGAAGATTCTATCAAACACAATGTTTATTTCTCTTCTTACAGAAAAGGCGGATACGGCGATATGGACATTTATAAAA
>CAZNVL010000094.1:0-7900 GCA_964576565.1 uncultured Flavobacteriaceae bacterium
TTGCAAAACTAAAACATTGGCGAGTTTTGCAACGGTCTCAAGATATATGAACATTCACTGCATACATGTTATCTTATTTTGCAAATAGAATTAATCTTTTCAGAGTGCAATACACAATTGAAAAAAATATTTACCTATTTAGTTTTATATTCTTTCATTCGTTTTTACTAATATCTCAGGTGAAATATCCAACTGGGCATGATCCGAGTTTTTTGGATGTATGCTATTTATCTCAGTTGAAGGTTGGTGAAACGTTGCGATATAAATATGTGGATATCAAGCTAATTTTAAAAGAATGCCAATCGCCTAATTTGTGCATGTCTGCATTATATGTGCATCCTATTTATGGAGATACTAATTTGTACAATCTATCAAAAGAGTTGAGCCAATTAGGATTGTTGAATAAAAATTATAGAGGAATGATAGAAATTTTTGTCCAAGGAGATGAATCTTATGAATTCAATGAAAAGAATTTTGTAGTAGTAATCTCTTCAAAGGAAGTATTAGATATGAATTCTATTTTATTTGTTTTGGATTATGAAAAATTAAAGCGATTAAAAGAAAGTCAAATTAATCCCCTTGAAGGTACAGAATTTGAAATTTTTTTACAATCAAATGCTAATACTTACTCAGTTTCAATTCCATTATACAAAGATTATTTTATCAATCATTTCTTTATTTATCTTTTAGAACAAGATGATAATAAAGATCCTAAGAATTTGACAGGATATGAAATTGACATCAAAATTAATTTTGATAAATAATAGTGTTCTAAAATCTTCTACGTTTGAAATTCTATTGCAAACATCTATTCTATTTTTGCATTGAAAAAATAAGGAATGAGAGAAAATAATGTAAAAACAATAAGATTGGTAAATGTGGGAGAAAATGAAATTCCAACTAAAACATATACTTTTCCAGATTCAGAGATGGAAACATACCGAAAAAAAACAGAATATCAAAATCAACTAAATGATCCGAGGTGGCTTGCAAAAAGAGAGGAAATTCTCAAAAGAGATAATTACAAATGCAGAAATTGTGGTGCTACAGAAAATCTACAAGTACATCATCGGCAATATCATTATTCCAGCAAACAGAAAAAATTTAATAAAGTATGGGATTACAGCAATCATTATCTCATTACACTTTGTGTCAAATGCCATCAATTAGGACACAAACATTACAAAGTACCTGTATTCATTTATTAACTCAAAAAATCATGAATATGACAAAACAAGTAATGCATCTATTAAAACAAACATTGATTATAGTAGTTTTATTGAATAGTATTTCAGATTACAAAGCACAAATCAAGCAATCTATTCCAAAGTATTCTACAAGTGAAGCTGTGAATCATGTCAGTGAATATGCGACAGTGTACGGGAAAGTATATCAGGTACATTATTCTAAAAAAGGACATATATTCATCAATCTGGATGGAAATTATCCCAATCAAAAGTTTGTAGGATTTATCTTTAAGTCAAATGCTTATAAGTTTAACAATTTACAATATCTCACAGGAAAATATATTGAACTAACAGGCAGAATATCAATGTATAAAACAAATTATGAAATCATAATTGACGAGCCACAGCAAATAAAGATACTGAATCAAAAATAAAACAATTGTTATCAACTTTCAAAAACCATCAAAAACCTAAAAAACAAAAACTATGGGATTCTTTAGTAAACTCTTCCAATTATTCAGCAACACTAACACAAACAACTCATCATCTAACAATCAAAACCATTCTGAAATCAACAACACTTCTGGTGCTAACAACGTCAACACATCCAATAGCGAAAATAGTAATATACCACCTGAAAACTTATTCATTGATAAAAGTACACCGAATATTAATAATGTCGGATTACCAGAGATAGAGCAAGAGAAGTTTATCATTAAAGACGATAAGAGTTTGGAAACATTTTTGTTATATCTGATGACAAATTTAGAAGTGGAAGGTTATGCAGATGCATTGAAAGTGCCAGATATGAATTACATGAACATGAATATTGAAAGAAGGTTAATAGATATTACAATAACACTTGAACGTTCTGCACTTTATCATAAAGAAAAATTAAAGGAAATTGAAGTAGATATTGATTTGAACAGAAACTTTGGATTACACGATATAGTGAATAGATTAGAAAAGGAAAAACAATTGTACACTTACTTTTTACAACGTATTCAGGAATTATCCAAAGATTTCAGTGAACAAAAAGGTTATTGCCATCGCATTGTACAATCCTATACTATTGGATTTAAGAGAGGTGTCGCTGCATTAACGAAAGATGAATTTAATTTGTATTAATCACCTTGCATCCTACTTTAATTTATCATTATTAACTTCTAAAATTTTAGAATATGAACAATAACAAAACTATCCATCCAAAAACATCATGGAAATTTTTCTATTCGCTTTCAGAATTTATTTTCAAAGTGGCTTGCTTTATGACAGGAAGAATGTATGGTTTTTTAAAGAACTGTAGTTACAAATCCAGAAAGCGAACGATGGTTTACTTTGCAGGCATGTTAATTGTTGGTATTATTTGGTTTTTTGTTGCTTATCAATTCAGCAGGATGTATATCAAATTAGACGTCTTTTGGGCTTTAATAGTGGGAGCCGTTGCAATGTTCGTTGTTTGGCAAATTGAGCGAATTATTATCAATAGTGATAAAAATTGGAAGAACCTTCTTTTCAGGTCTTTATTAGCACTTTGTATGTCAATGATTGGCGCTGTGATTATTGATCAATTTATATTCAAAGATGACATTGAAAAACAAAGAAAAGAGCATAATAAAGAGTTAGTCAACAAAATGTATAAAGAAAAGAAAGACAATATTGACAATGAAATTGAAAATTTAAATAAACAAATTGAAAAATTATCTGATGAGAAAAATAGAATATTAAATAAAATAAAAGCAAATACAACAACAAAAAGCATTGAACGTAAGAAGGATTCAACCTCTAAAACTACTTTTTATACAGAAGATAATTCGCACTTCCAAAGAATGTTTAATGAGTATAGTGAGCGAATAGATTATTTAATCAAAGAAAGACAAAAATTAAATATGTCAAAAGATTCTTTAAGAAATGGTATAGAAAAGGAAGTCAATTCATACCATGGCTTGTTAGATGAATTAGATATTCTCATCAGCGTGGTCACAAAAAAATGGTATAGTAAACTATTATATGTAATAATACTCTCCTTTTTCCTGATATTAGAATTATTAGTCGTTGTGAGTAAAACATTTCAAAAAGAAGACGACTACGACTTCGCTATTCAACATCAATCCGATGTCTTTCACCAACATTTTCAGAAACTTTTTGAAGCACTACCACAAGATCAGGAACATATATTTCAAAAAACACTTTAATGCACGATATAAAAAACATTACTTTACATTCTCCAATTATTCTACCTGCTTCCTGTGTCTTTTTATTGATAATATTCAATCATTTTACGAGCATGAGAAAGTATTGTATTTCTCAAATCTTGTGGCGCCTTCACTTCCACATTCTCGCCAAAGGATAAAATCTGACTTATTAACTCATAATTGATAATAACATTCAACTTAACTTCCAATAACTCATTTTCTACAATCCACTTTGCCCTTTGCGAACCATGAAGGGGCTTGGTTTTTACATAATGAGCCGTTAATCCATACACATGTAAAACAACTTCACTCACTTCAGCATTCTCGGGCTTAGTCATTCCAATCACATCTTCAAAATATTCTTCGAAATCAACATCATTTTCAATATACTCTACACCTTTTTTCTCTCTTACATCCAGTACTCTATCTACTGCCAGTAGCCATGTCCCTTTGCCTTTTTCTCTGTTATATCCAATCAAATACCATCTTTGATTATATTGCTTTAAATAATACGGATGTATTTCAAAAACTTGTTTCTCCTGCTGAAAGGGCTTGTATTCTACTTCCAAAACTTTTTTGTACAAAATCGCATCATAAAATGTTTCCAGATATTCTAATCCTTGCAAATAAGGATTTTCCTGAAATTCCACAAATGGCTTTTGAAAACTACTTTGAATCTTCAAATCATTTTTCAAATGTGTAATGATCTCATAAATCCAGTTTAATTGTGGCCTCCCCTTAAATGTTTCAAGTAATCGTATGGCTTCTTTTATCTTTTCTACTTCTTCTTTACTCAAAGAATTTTTGAAAATACTATGATTCTTATCAGAGTAAGAATAATACACAAATTTCCCATCTTTAATTTTTTCAATATCCGCACCAAATCCTGCACTGCTCATCATAAAATCAATATCATTGTATACTTGCCGTTTACTCACCAGCATACTATTTCCATAATTTTCTGATAAAAAATCATTAATGGTATCCACAAGTTCATCAATCGTAAATCGTTTCCCTTTATTACGAAAACATTCATCTAAAATTTTATAGCGAATCATCGCCATCTTATTCGTAGACATACCACAATTTTGAGCATAAATCTAACTCATAAATTAATACCTGTACAAAATAATTTTACCAAAAAATAAATGTACATTTGCAAGCCAATGAAAATAATGAATTGAAACTATGAATAGCCAACAAGTTCGTCAAACCTTCCTTAATTTTTTTCAATCCAAAGGACATCAAATCGTTCCATCTGCTCCAATGGTTGTAAAAAATGATCCTACGCTAATGTTCATCAACAGTGGCATGGCGCCTTTCAAAGATTGGTTTCTTGGAAATGCCGAAATTAAATATCCGCGTGTGGCCGATACTCAAAAATGTTTAAGAGTAAGCGGAAAACACAATGACTTAGAAGATGTTGGTTTGGATACTTATCATCATACTTTCTTTGAAATGTTGGGCAACTGGAGCTTTGGTGATTATTTCAAAAAAGAAGCCATTCAATGGGCGTGGGAACTACTTACCGATGTGTATAAAATCCCAAAAGAGAGATTGTACGTCACCGTCTTTGAAGGCGATGAAAAAGAAAACATTCCATTGGATAAAGAAAGTTATGAAATCTGGAAACAATATGTGCCTGAAAACCGCATTCTAAAAGGCAAAAAGAAAGATAACTTCTGGGAAATGGGCGATACAGGGCCGTGTGGTCCCTGCACTGAAATTCACTGTGATTTACGTGATGATGCAGAAAGACAAAAAATAAATGGCTATTCCCTTGTCAATACAGGGCATCCAAAAGTAATTGAAATCTGGAACCTTGTATTTATGCAATACGAACGCAAAGCCAATGGCACACTCGTCCCCCTCCCCAAAAATCACGTAGATACGGGAATGGGCTTTGAACGATTGTGCATGGTCTTACAAGGCAAGCAAAGTACTTATGACACCGATGTGTTTACGCCAATTATTCAAAAGATTGAACAACTCACAAATCTAAAATATGATTTTGCAAGAGAAAATGAAGAACAACAAAGAAAAATAAACATTGCCATTCGTGTAATGGCCGATCACATTCGTGCCATTGCCTTTTCTATTGCCGATGGCCAATTGCCTTCCAATACTGGTGCGGGATACGTCATTCGCCGTATTTTAAGAAGAGCCATTCGTTATGGCTTTCAATACCTTCAACAAAAAGATCCATTTATCTACAACCTTGTGCCGGTGCTTGTCCAACAAATGGGCGAAGCATTCCCAGAACTCCAACAACAACAGAACCTTATACAAAGTATCATCAAAGAAGAAGAACAAAACTTTTTGAAAACATTAGAAAACGGCTTACGCAAAATGGATGTGATCATTGATGAATTAAAATCCAAACACATCCATACCATTCCCGGAAAGATTGCATTTGAACTGTACGATACGTATGGTTTTCCATTTGATTTAACGCAACTCATTGCCCGTGAAAACAGCATGACCGTTGATGAAAAAGAATTTCAAAAACACTTAGAAGAACAGAAAAACCGCTCCCGCTCTGCTACTTCAATCGAAACAGACGATTGGATAATTTTATCAAACGAAGAATCTAAATTTGTCGGATACGAGCATTTGACAAGGACTACAACTGTTGTAAAATACAGAAACATTAGATCTAAAAACAAATCTTTATATCAAATCGTTTTGAAAGAAACACCGTTTTATCCGGAAGGTGGCGGACAAGTGGGCGACACCGGTTATTTGATTTTTGGCAATGAACAAAACGGAGAGAAAATTCGTGTATTAGACACCAAAAAAGAAACAGGAATCATCTTACACATTGTGGAAAAACTACCTGAAGATATTCAGCAAACCGTCCTTGCAAAAGTGGATACAGAAAAACGATTAGCGACAGCGAGAAATCATTCTGCTACACATCTTTTACACGCTGCACTTCGCAAAGTATTAGGACTGCATGTAGAACAAAAAGGGAGCTTGGTAAATGCAGATTACTTGCGATTTGACTTTTCGCATTTTGCTAAATTGTCGAACGAAGAAATAGAAACGATTGAACGATTGGTGAATCAAAAGATATTAGAAAACATTGCGGTAGATATTCGCTATATGCCATTGGAAGAAGCTAAGAAAATGGGCGCCATGGCCTTGTTTGGTGAAAAATACGAAAACATAGTGCGAGTGGTGATTTTTGATAAAGAATATTCTATTGAATTGTGCGGTGGTACGCATGTTCAACGCACGGGCGATATTGGTTTATTCAAAATCGTTTCAGAAGAAGCGTCATCTGCCGGTATTCGCAGAATTGAAGCACTGACAGGACACATAGCACTGCAGCAATTTCAGAATTTACATAATCAATTTCATACTTTGAAAGATCTCTTAAAAATCAATAAAGATGTTGATAAAAAAGTGATTCAAATACTGGAAGAAAATAAAGGATTAAAAAAGCAAGTAACGGATCTTATTAAAGAACAAGCCCAAATAATCAAAAGAGAGTTGAAAAATAAAATAGTACAAAAAAATGGATGGAACCTACTGATAGAACAAGTCAACATTTCAAGCATAGATGAAGTGAAGAATATCTTATTTGAATTAAACAATGAGTATCCCAATTTCATTGGATTGCTGGCCAATCAACAAAAAGAAAAAGTATATTTGTCTTTAATTATTTCGCAAGAGTTGGTAAAGTCCCATCAGTTAAATGCTTCGCAGATTATTCGGGAGTTATCCAAGCACATTCAAGGTGGTGGCGGCGGACAAGCACACTTTGCACAAGCCGGTGGAAGTAATGTAGGTGGGATAAAAAATGCTTTAAAAAGTGCAGAAGAATTTTGGATGGTAAGAACAGAGTAATTTCTTTTTTGATTGTGATTTTATTCTTTATTACTTTTGAAACCAATAATAATTAAAAAACTAATATGAGCCAAACAACAAGAGAATTGGTGTTGAACAAAGAACAAAAATTTTATCAAGTATTGCAAAATGTTTTTATTGGTGCCAAGATTGAAGGGGAAGGTGGTTTTGTCAATTTAATGAAAATAAAATCAAATTATTACAGAAAAATAGCACAAGTATTAAAAAAAGATATTGAAAAGGCATTAGGAGAGTATCCTTCTTTTCGGGATGAACTTTTTGATAAACTTTATTCCTTTTTCAGCCGATATTTTACCGAAAGCGGCTCAATTTATTTCAATTCAACACCCTTTCACAACAACATTTACGAAAAGGTTTATACTGATGAAAAAGATGTTATTCTTTTTTGGAAAACGCAAATGCTTTATTATGTAAAGACGGATAGAATTTTTAGAAGTCTAGAAATAGAATCCGATGGTTTTAAATTTTTGTTTGATGTTTCAAAACTTAAGCACAAAAAAGCCAATGAAAAAAGAAGTTTAATTTATGATTTAAAAGAAGTTAAAGAAGATACAACCATTGTATTGAATGTATATTATTCCGAAAAAGGGAGAATAACAAAGACAGAAGATATAATTAAAGAACTAAAAAAGAAAGACATCAGCA
>CAZNVL010000095.1:0-7314 GCA_964576565.1 uncultured Flavobacteriaceae bacterium
AGGAGCAATATTTTGTTTATTATTGGGCTTTACTGCAAGGCGCACAAAGTTTTTTACAAAGGATAAGAAGAAAAATTTTTCTCAGTGTACTTTGTGGTTTATTTTTTCTATGTAAATTCTATAAATAACACTTCCAAGTAGCGTTGTTTTATTTTTTGAAGGACTTGATGGATTAAGCATACCGATAAATTTGAAATTTGACCATTTGTAATAATTTGTTTTTATTTTAATTACCGCTAAAAACTTATTGTTTAAATTTCCCAAAAAATTTCTGTATGGAAAGAGCATTATTTTTTTACCTTGTATTGTTTTCTGTTGTTATAGCATTTGGTCAAAATGTTGAAAAATATTATCGAGTTCAATTGTTAGGATCGCCTAATGAAATCTTACATCAATTGGCACAAAAAGGTGTAGCCATTGACCACGCGCATTTTTCTAATGAGCGAATTATTACTGAAGTTTCTGAAAGCGAGTTGAATTTGATAAAACAAACTTCTGTTAATTATGAAATACTCATTGAGGATATGAGTAAGTATTATCAGGAAAGAAACCAACAAGCAAGTTCTGAAAAACTACAATTTATCAGTAATTGTGACCAATTTAATTTTCAAAAACCTGCTCATTTTCATTTAGGAAGTATGGGCGGCTTTTTTACATTGAATGAGATGTATCAGATCTTAGACAGTATGGCGTTGTTGTATCCTAATTTAATCACTGTAAAACAAGCCATCAGCCCGATAAATAGTATACAAGGGCGACCAATTTATTATGTGAAAATTTCTGACAATCCTAATGTTGATGAGCCAGAGCCAGAAGTATTGTATACAGCATTACACCACTCGAGAGAACCAGCATCTCTTTCCCAACTCATTTTCTTTATGTGGTATTTGTTGGAAAATTATAATACTGATTCTGATATTCAATTTCTTGTCAACAATACAGAGCTTTATTTTATACCTTGTGTAAATCCTGATGGTTATGAATATAACAAAGCTACTAATCCCACTGGCGGCGGAATGTTTCGCAAAAACAGAAGAAACAATGGTGATGGAACTTATGGCGTAGATTTAAATAGAAATTATGGCTATATGTGGGGTTATGATAATACAGGATCTTCACCTAATACCAATTCTGACACCTATCGTGGCACGGGTTCTTTTTCTGAACCTGAAACTCAGGCCGTACGTGATTTCTGCATAGCACATCAATTTGTCAACGCTTTGAATGCCCACACTTATAGCAATCTCTATATTTATCCGTGGGGATATATTGCCAGTTATCTGACGCCCGATTCTGTTACCTTTATTAATTGGGGCAAGCATCTGACAAGGGAAGATAGATTTTTGTACGGAACAGGCGATCAGACCGTTAATTATGTAACTAATGGAGATAGCGATGATTGGATGTACGGTGAACAATCAACCAAGAATAAAATTTTTTCTACCACTCCGGAAGCTGGTTCAGCCAATGATGGATTTTGGCCGGCAGCCAGCAGAATTATTGACATTTGCAAAACAACTTTTTATCAGAATCTGCACTTTGGAATGTTAGCAACTAATTATGCTGCAATAAGTGATGAAGAAGATAATTTCATTTCATCCAATGGATTTATCAATTATTCCATACAAAAATTAGGAGTAACAGGGAATGGGCAGTTTACCGTATCTATTTTGCCTGTAAGTGGTATTGCTTCTACTGGTACGCCAAAGATGTATACGCTTAATATCAATCAAAAAATAGTGGATTCAATTCCATTTACTTTATCAAGCGGATTAACTCAAGGACAAAAAATAAAGTATATCATTGCAATCAATAATGGATTTTACACTCATCAAGATACTATACAAAAGGTTTTTGGTACGCCTGTCACATTACTATATGACAATGGTAATTCTCTTTCAAACTGGAATACCAATGGCTGGGGGATAACAAATAATACTTCTGTTTCATCGCCTTCAAGTATCACCGATAGTCCGTCTGGAAATTATTCCAACAATGCCAATAAATATATTGTCTTAAAAAATGCCTTAGATTTAACGAATGCAAATTATGCGCACCTTCAATACTCTACAAAATTTGCAACTGAAAAAAATTATGATTTTGTGAATATTTATATTAGTACCAATAATGGAAGTACCTGGACAGCGTTATGTTCAAAATATCAAACGCCACCTTTAAGCTTTGGTGGAACTGTTCCTGTATACGATGGCAAACAAACAGATTGGGTGAAGGAAGAAATAGATTTAACACCTTATGTGGGTAATAATGTATTATTTAAGTTTGTATTGACTTCGGATATTTATGGTACAGAAGATGGATTTTATTTTGATGATTTTTTAGTGAGAAAAACAGTGAATGTTACCAGTGTCAATGAATTGAATACAAATAATGATGGAGTGATGGTTTATCCTAATCCTACTTTAGGTAATATTAATCTTCTGTCTAATGAAATAATTAGTTCGGTAAAAGTTATGGATATTAGTGGAAAACAAATTTATGAAGTCAAAGATGCAAACGATAGAAGCATCCTATTGAATGAAAAAATTCCGGAAGGTATTTATTTTGTACAAATAAAATTCAATACTCAAAAAGTTGTAAATAGGAAAATAGTTGTTATAAAATAATTACCTATTCTTTTAAGAAAATAGAAAAAATTTTTATTCTTAATTTGTTAAATTTTCACTTCATTGAGCGAAATAGATATTTTATTTATTGAATAGGTGCTTTTATTGAGCGAAAAATTAGGTGGATGAACGGATTATTATTTATATTTGAAGGCAAAATTATCAATTTATGAAACTTCTAAAATTATTTTCGGTATGTCTTAGTTTTTTTATAGCAATATCCTTTGCTCAAAATAATTCTAAAATACCATTAGAAAAATTGGGCGTGAGTAAAGAAATTTTATATCAGGAAGCGATTAAGAATGGCGCAAAAACAGATTATGATATTGCTTTTTATATTGAAAGAAGAGTATATGAATTAGAAATGCAGTATAAAATTAAAAATGGCTTGCTGGATCCTAAAAATTTAGTTCAAATAAGCAAAGGCACTTATGACCCTTATGCAGATAATATGTCAGCAAAAGAAATTGGTGGCTATCAAATTCAGAGTGCTTACTGCTCTAATGCCAGCTTTGAATTGGGTAATTTTAATAATTGGGGTGGCAGTGTTGGAAATTCGAATACCTGTGGAGGTGCCGGTGCTAATTCGCCTGTTTATACCCTTGTTTCGAACGGTATAAGTTCTCCTCAAGGAAATAATGCTGCTTTGAATAGTACCAATTATCATACTCTGTTGAATATTCCTCCAACTAATCCTAATGGGCCTAATGGCTATTTTCAAGGCGGATATGACTCCATTGCCACTTTGAATACAGGAGGCAATCACGTATCACAAATTCCATTCAAATGTCCGTTTTTCAATGATCCATATAGTGTACGTTTGAATGGATATACACAGTGGAATTATAGGGCATGTAGAATTACGTATACTTTTAATATTACACCGGGAAATAAAAATATACAGTTTGCTTTTGCAGTGGTATTGAATAATCCGGGTTCATCTCACCTCAGTAATGAACAACCCTATTTTAGAGTGCGTGTATTAGATCAAAATATGAATCCTCTTGGAGGGACATGTGGAAATTATGATATTAACGGTTTGCAAGCATCAAGCGATACTTCTTTTAAAGTTTCTTCTCGTTCACCTTTTTATTTATTTAGACCATGGCGTTTATATTCTGTAGACCTTACCTCTCCAATGTACTCCACTGTGACGACCGTGTATCTTGAATTTACGGTAGGGGGGTGCTGCCTCGGTGGGCATGAGGCCTATGCTTATGTAGATGCCGAATGTTCCTCTGGTGGCGCCACTTCCAGTATGTGTATGGGTACTAACTCAGCTATTTTGACGGCACCTCCGGGTTTTGTGGCTTATCAGTGGTATGACCCGTCTGGAACGCCTGTACCGGCCGCCCAAGGTGGAAATACACCGACCATTACTGTCAATCCCGCCATTACGGGGCAGGTTTATCAGGTACAAATGGTTACAGGAAGTGGTTGTACAGTAACTCTTAATGATACCATTAAAATATCCAATGTTCAGATTACTGCTATTGGTTCTAATCCAAGTTGTGTCAACGGGGCAAGTGGTTCTACCTGGGTCAATGTAACGGGAAGTAATACAGGATATAATTTTACGTGGGCAAATAGTAGTGGGGCCACTGTAAGTACAACCAACACAGCCGTTAATTTACCACCGGGTGTTTATTCTGTTACAGTTACGGCTGTTTCCTGCGGATTTGCTACTGCCACTGTGCAAGTGGGAACAAAACCACCAACTTTTTCAACACAGACAGTATATTATTGTAACGGTAACCCTTTTGCGGTGATTAATGCTCCGCCGGGAGGTAGTGGTTATCAATGGTGGTGGTCTAACTTTTTACCGGCTACTGCTTTCAATGGTCAATCCAGCATGACGGTTACACCTCCTTCAAACGGAATGAATATCTATATGTCTTATATTACAGCACAAGGTTGTAAGGATTCTGTGCGATACACACTTCAATCTACTAGTCCAATCGGAAACATTCAAATGAGTAGTGTGGCTTCTATTTGTCCATCCAGCGGCAATGTCGGTTATGCAACAGTTAATCTCCAAACACCTAATACAGGCCCTTTCTCCTATTCAGTTGCAGGCGCAAGTTTTAATCATACTTTAACGAGCTATAGTAAAAAAGATAGTTTGACAGGTCTTGCTATTGGTACCTATACTGCTACTGTATTTGACGGGTCTTGTTTTTACACAACTACTTTTACTATTAGTCCTTATAACTTCAGTTTTACGCTTACGCCTACAACAGCATCGTTGTGTAACACAGGTACCGTGAATCTGGCAGTGAACTTTGGTACGATGGCACCTACTTCTTGTGGGCCTGCTTCTGGAATGTGCACCAGTCCTAATATCATTCAGGTAGGGAATGGAAATAATCAAAATACGCAATATACATGGCCAAGTGTTTATGGGAACTGGTACAGAAATGCCCGTCATCAGATGCTTTTTACGGCAGCGGAATTGTTGGCCGCTGGTGTACAGCCCGGAAAATTAAGTTCCATCGCATTTTTTGTGAGTTCATCCGGAGCAGGATACATAGGAACTTTACCAGGATTTACAATTAAGTTAAAATGTACTTCTGCCACACAACTCACCTCTTCTTTTGATAATTCAGGATTTACAACGGTTTTTGGTCCTGTTAATTATAATGTGGTAACCGGTTGGAACACGCATAATTTTACCGTCAATTATGATTGGGACGGGACTTCCAATATATTAGTGGATGTTTGCTATAATATGGTGGGATATACTACCAATCCTATCATGCCATCTACCAATACCGGTGTAGTGCGGTGTGTGTATTATTATAGTGATGTTACCCCCGCATGCGGACAAGCCATTGGAACTACCAGTACTAATCGTCCCAATGCTCGTTTTGGAAATTGTGCAGGCGCCAATCCATCTCAATTTACTTATAACTGGTCCCCATCCACTTTTCTCTCTTCCACTAATACACAATCTACGATGTGCATACCAACTGTTACAGCCAGTACAACCATGATATACACAGTGACGGTTAACCCAATCAATCAAATCAATTGTGCTCAAGCTCAAACGGCAACCGTACAAATATATGTGCCAGTTACTCCAACCATTACTGCTCCTTCACCTGTTTGTGATAATTTTACACCCATGCAACTCACCGTTACTCCGAATACAGGTACGTGGACTACTACATCTTATCTGAGCAATACAGGAATTTTTACACCCTCATTGGCAAGTATTGGTAATAACACTGTAATGTACACTATTGGTAGCGGTACCTGTTCTGCAAGTTCTACTCAAACTATTAGTGTAGAACAATTTCATCCTGCTACATTAACCGGGTCCATTTCACCAATGTGCTTACCAAATCCTACAGTCGATTTACAAGCATTGGTTCAGGATAATAATGGAACGTGGAGTGGTAATGGAGTAAGTGGCTGGGTATTTAATCCCAGTGCTGCCGGTGCGGGTACTTATACATTAACTTACTTCAATCATTCAGTACCTACTGTCTCTTTGTGTCCGGATACTTCTTATCTCGTGGTAAGTATAGATTCTTTACCTAACCCTTCCATTGTTCCAATGGGACCTTTTTGTAATACCTTTCCTCCACAGCAGGTAACGGTGACACCGAGTGGTGGAACATTTGGAACTTCCAATGCTTTAACTGCTAATGGTATGTTTTATCCGAATGCTGCTAACATTGGTAATAATCTAATTACTTATACTATTTTTGCGTCCAATGGTGCGTGTCAGAAGACCACTACAACGAATATATCAGTAGAACAGTTTGTCCCGGCAAGTTTAACAGGAACAGTAGGTCCGTTTTGCTATAATGCTCAACCGGTGAATTTAAATTCAATTGCGCAATATCCTGGCGGAACATGGGCAGGGGCTGGCGTGAATGGTGGAATTTTTAGCCCATCGCTTTCTGGTCCCGGATTGTTTACTTTGCAGTACTCAACACATTCTACACCTACGGCTACTTTGTGTCCGGACGCAAGTACTATTGCTGTCAAAGTGAGTCCTCAACCAACGATTAGTATAGTGGCTAATCCACTTAAAGGATGTACTCCTACAGAGTTTAATTTAAGTGTAAATTCAGTAAGTGTGGGAACAATTACGTGGTTAGTACAAGGGTTACCTCCATACCAGGGTTTTTCATATAATCCAGTTCTCACCAATCCTGGCACTTATAGTGTTGGAGTTGGATATATTGATGATGTGGGATGTACCGCTTATTCTGTAATGCCGAATCAATTGGTAGTATATCCAAGACCTGATGCAGATTTTATTGCTGATCCGGGTTATGAATTAACTGTAGCGAATGGTGAAATAATGTTATTGAATAACTCTTCTCCGGTGAGCGGAAATACGTATACATGGAATGTAGCAAATATTTATAGCACGAGTGAAGTAAATACATCTACTACCTTTACTGCGGCAGGGGTTTATCCTGTTACATTGTGGGCAACAAATATCTATGGCTGTAAGGACTCTGTTACTAAATCAATTACAGTAAAAAATGAGTATGGTTTTTATGTGCCGGATGCGTTTACGCCTTTTAATGATGATGGCTTGAATGAAGAATTTAAACCGGTGTATTCGCCTTATGGATTGGATTTAGAAGGCGGATATGAGATGCTCATTTTTGACCGATGGGGACATCTGATATTTAAAACCAATGATATTACGAAGGGCTGGGATGGAACA
>CAZNVL010000096.1:0-7251 GCA_964576565.1 uncultured Flavobacteriaceae bacterium
TAGCAAAAGAAATGTGTTGCAAAATTAAAACTCCGACGCGTTTTGCAATGCTCTCTACTTGTGAAACAATACATCGGACGTTTATTCCTGTATTGGGTAGTGTGTGTATTCCCTGTCTGAATATTGCAAAATATGACTTATTATATGCTTTTTAACCAATCATTTAAAAGGTCAAATAATTTTTCATAATGAGAAAATTTTAATTGACCGGGCACATCAAAAACATCGTGATAAGCAGTTATATCGCCCAGTGTGTATATGAAAAAACTTTTTACGCCGCTTTCTGTAAACCAGTAATGGTCGCTGTTTTGTGCTTTGCCTCTTGATTGGATAGAAAGATGGTATCCTTTTTCGGTGTTTAATTTTTTTAATCTTTCAAAATCTTCTTCAAATACTTTTCCATTGACGACCATAATACCTTCGCTGCCACCGCCCATCAAGTCAAGGTTAATCAAGCACTTAATTCTTTTCAAATCAAAAAGTGGATGTTCTACATAATATTTTGAGCCCATCAAGCCGATTTCTTCGCCTGTAAAAAAGTAAAAAGCAACGGAGTACCTGAGCGGATGTTGCTTGTAATACTTCATTAAATCCAGCAATACAGCCACGCCGGAGGCATTGTCGTTCGCACCGGGGAAGATAGTCGTATCAATGTTCCCAAGATGATCGTAATGGGCCGAAAAGACGATAAAAGAGTCGGGATACATTGTTCCGGGAATAAAGGCATAGATATTATCTGTTTGGATATTTTCTATTTTAGAAGTGATTTTTAGTTTACAGAAAATTTTTTCTTTATGGTTTAAAAGATTTTTCTTTAGATGCAAAACGCAAAAGTTCTCTTGTTGTGTAGCAGCGGAATGTATGAGTTTATTTTCTAACTGAAGCAGGATATTATGTTCCCGATTTATCCAGTGAATGGAATCATAAAAATGCAAATACCCTGTGAAATCTATACTTGGGGAAGTAGCCGCCGGCAAAAAATCTATTCCTAATTGTAACACCTGACCATTTATTTCTAAATAGGCAGAATAAATAATATTTGCCTGAAAGCTAATGGCATTTTTGTATTTTTTAAATTTGGATTTTAGTAATTCAAAATTTACTTTTTGGGAAAATTGCTTGCTTTTTTTTATGTACTCTTTTAAGTCATAACCGCCATTTTTTTGTATTTCACGAATTAAAAACTGTTTGGCTTTTTCAATTCCTTTTTCATAATAATTGGGATAAGGAGTGTACGATCTTCCTGCATACTCTTTGGAACACAATGTTTTACACACTTCAAAAAGATAGGGTTTGTTTTGTGCATAAACAATGGTGATAAAGAAAAATACATATAAAGGTCTTACGAACGGATACATATCATCTTAAGTTCAACAAATCTTTGTGATGCCCCAGACAAAAGTCCTTATTTCAAAAAGGTTTGAGCAATACTATCCGGATAAATGCCTGTTATCACCAATAGCACAATGGATACGATAATTAGCCACCATTCGTGTGTAGTAATTGTTAGCGGAGTGGCTGTGGGTTTATTTTCTTTTTCAAACAAAAGTAATATCATTTTCAAATAATAAACTATTCCTAAAACAGAAGCGAGAATAGCTACTATGATCATCCATTTATACGGAGACATCATAAGCGCTGAAAAAATATAGTATTTAGCAAAAAAGCCGGCAGTTATTGGAATACCTCCCATAGATAATAAGGCAATGATTAACCCGACAGATAAAAAACTTTGTTTATAAAACAATCCTTTCAACACATCTAATTTTTCTTCCTGTTGTTGTGCTATTATTTGAATGATAGAAAATGCTAAAATACTGGCTACTGAGTATGCAAAAGTATAATAAAGCAAGGCATTTAAAGTAGAAGCATTACGTATATCGGCTATCACTAAAAGCAACATAATGGAAGCGTGACTGATACTTGAAAATGCCAGTAAACGCTTGGTATTTGTTTGTTTTAATGCAGAAAAATTAGCCAGCACTAAAGAAAATACTATCAGCCCGGCCACTAATTCCACGTAATGCGGATAAGCTGGATAAAAATACCACAAAAATAATTTCATAATAGCCACAAATACTGATGTCTTTACAATGGTGCTCATCAGTGCAGTTATGACAATGGGCGATCCCTCATACACATCAGGTGTCCAGAAATGAAATGGTGCAATAGATACTTTGAAAGCCAACGCAATAAAAATCATGAGTATGCCTCCATAAGCGTAAGACGGAACTTGAGCAGTAGTCAATACCTGATAAATTTCTTTTAAATCAAAACTGCCTGCAAGGCCATAAAGCAATGCAATCCCAAATAATAAAAAGCCGGAAGCAAAAGAACCCATAATTAAATATTTAAAGCCCGCTTCATTGGATAATATATTTTTTTTATGGCTGGCGGCTAAGACATATAAAGGAATACTCAATATTTCTATACCCAAAAATAACGTTACCAGATTATTAAAAGCCACCAAAAGTAAAGCCCCTATCAACGAAAACAATACTAACGAAGTGTGTTCTACCAAACTTGTTTCGTTCTTAAAATAAGCATTTGCCATCAAAAACCATAAAAACACCGTCAATAGTAATACTGAAGAGAATGCCAACGCGACTTTATCAAATAGTAGCATGTTATCGGAATACTTCCACGAAAAAGTATGATTCCACTCCTGAACATTAAAGAAAAAAGATAGAGCAATTCCAAGTAAACTTAAAGGATACAATACTTTCTTAAAATTAAAAATCTCAGATAAAAAAGCCACTATACTTGTTGATAATATTGTAATCAGAGCGCCCATATTTTATAATTTTCAATTAAAAAATGTTGTGCATATTACTTGAATAATATGCCAATGTTATTAGAAGTAAAAATGCTCAATGCTTGTGGGTATATCCCCAAAAAGAGAATAAAAAATACAATTAAAAACAAACTCCATTTGTCTTTTTTATCCAGTGCCCCAAAAGTAAAATTCGTTTTTACAATATCTCCTAACATTATTTTTTGATAACTTCTCAACATGTACACTGCACCTAATATAACAGATAGCCCGGCAACAGCCGACCACATCAGGGATTTTTGAGCAAGTCCTGTCAATATTAAAAATTCACCCGCAAAACCATGTGTTAAAGGCAGTGCAATGGATCCTAAAAGGATAATTAAAAATAAATTAGAAAACTGTCCATTCAGGTTGCGAATCCCACCTAATTTACCAATTTCACGCGTGCCTGTATGTTTTTCAAACAAATGCACAACATAAAATAATCCGGTAACATAAACCCCATGTGCAAACATTTGTATAGCTGCACCGTCCATCCCTTGTCTGGTATTGGATAAAATACCTGCTGCTATTAAGCCAACGTGAGCCATCGAAGCGTATGCTAATAATTTTTTAAAGTCCGTTTGAACTAAAGCCGATAAAGAGGCATAAAGTACGCCGCTGATAGCCAGTATGACAACAAGGTTTTGCCATTGTGCTACCGCATTAGGCACTACAGGTACAAGCCAGAATAGAAGTCCGTACAAACCCATTTTCAACATTAGTCCCGATAAGAGTATTGTCCCTTGTACAGGCATATTGGTATAAGTGTCTGGTTGCCATGAGTGCAGTGGGAAAATAGGAACTTTCACTGCAAATCCAATAAACAACATCCAAAAAACTATGCTTTGCTGAAAGGGGGTTAATAACTTACCTGCCTGATACAACTCCAATATATCCCACGAACGCATACCTTTCTCATTTAATAAAGCCGTATGATGATATAAATAAATAAACCCGGCCAGCATAAATAAAGAACCAATAAATGTGTATAGAAAAAACTTTAAGGTAATTTTTTCTTTGCCGCTTTCTCCCCACATCAAACCGATTAAGTATATTGGAATTAATGACAATTCCCAGAACACATAAAAAGAAAAAGCATCTTTTGTCAAAAATACGCCCATCATAGCCATTTGCATAAGCAGGGCTAATGCATAAAAAAGATAGGATTTCTCATTGTATTGAGAGGGTTCTACAGATAAAAATACTACCACAACTACCAGAGCATTCAACAAAGCCAAAATTAAAGATACACCTGTAACATGTAAATGCCAATGAGCATTTATGACCGCTATCCACAAATAATCTACTTTCAGTAAATAGTCCGCATGTTGAGAAAAATTCAAAGCGTACGCGATCAGTGCGATTAAAAATTCTGTTCCTGCAAAAAACAAAGCCATTCTTCTGGCATTCTCTCTAAAAGAAGGCATTAGTAAAAGTAAAAAACCAACTAATGGAAATAAAATCAATAAATTCCCAATCATAAATTATCTTTTAGTAGTTTAATTTTTATGTTCATTAAATCAACAGTCATTTCAGAAAGTTATTTCATTAAAATAAAAAGGATAATCATTCCAAGTGTCATGGTCATGATATAATAAGCAATATTCCCTACGTGAATTTTTCTCATCCAATGACCTATAAAAAGAATAGCATTCCCTGTTCCATCCACCAAACCATCCAACACTATTTTATCAAAAAAGCGGTAACATACTTTACCCATAAAATCTATTGGTTGGCGAACTATTGCTTCGTATAATTCATCTACATAAAACTTGTGATAAATAATTTTTTGCCACCATTTTAATTCTTTTTCATCATTGACCGGTAGCATACCATTTACTACAAAGAGCTGATAAGCAAAATAAATGCTGGCAAGTGCTCCTGCTACTGCGATACCCATCAGTACCCATTCTGTATCATGACTTAACCCTAAATACGACTTCATTACAATAACCTTATCTAAATAACTACTTATCCAGTTTTGAGCACCTAAAAGTTCAGGTAATCCTATCAAACCACCAATAGCGCTTAGTACAGCAAGAATAATGAGCGGAATCGTCATAACAGACGGGGACTCATGTAAATGTTTGTAGGTTTCATTACCGCCTCTGAAGTAGCCCCAGAAAGTTAAAAACAACATTCTGAACATATAGAATGTAGTAAGCATGGAAGCCACTACACCTATGATCCATAAAAATTTATTGTGCTCGTACACATGTGCTAAAATTTCGTCTTTACTGAAAAAACCAGAAAAGGGCGGTATACCACTAATAGCAATCGTAGCTATAAGCATTGTATAGTAAGTCGTCGGAATTTTTTTGTTCAGTCCGCCCATTTTCCGAATGTCTTGTTCGCCGCCCATAGCATGAATGACCGACCCTGCCCCTAAAAACAAAAGTGCTTTAAAGAAAGCATGAGTGATTACATGAAATACAGAAGAACTATAAGCACCCGCCCCAAGCCCTAAAAACATTAATCCTAATTGAGACACAGTAGAATAGGCAAGAATTTTTTTGATGTCAAACTGTAAAGTGGCAATGATAGCCGCCCACAATGCGGTAATTCCTCCGATGGTGCCTACAATTGCCATAGAAGTTTCAGATAGGGAAAAGAAAATATTAGAGCGAACCACCATGTATATGCCCGCTGTTACCATCGTAGCCGCATGAATCAAAGCCGAAACGGGCGTTGGTCCGGCCATAGCATCCGGCAGCCAGGTATACAAGGGAATTTGTGCACTCTTTCCGGTGGCGCCTACAAACAAAAGTAAGGCGATTAAAGTTACACTGGTAGAATAAGTAACTACTCCCGGTTTTAGCAAATCTGTGTAATTTAATGAACCATAATTTTTAAACATGAACACCATGGCTAATAAAAACCCAAGATCTCCTATTCTGTTCATAATAAATGCCTTTTTGGCCGCATTATTATACTCCTGATTTTTGAACCAAAAACCAATCAGTAAATAAGAACACAATCCTACTCCTTCCCAGCCCACAAACATGCTGACATAACTATTGCCAAGCACCAGTATAAGCATGAAGAAAACAAACAAATTAAGATAAGAAAAATAGCGATTATATCCCTCGTCGTTGTGCATATATCCTATAGAATAAATATGTATTAAAAAACCTACTCCTGTAATGACCAGAATGTATAAAGATGACAAACTGTCCAGCCAAACCCCCATGGGCACATCTAACATCCCGCTCACTATCCATCTGTAATATTCTGCATTTAATACTCTTCCCGGAACAGATTGTAAATGTACAAAAGCAATCACCGATAGCACAAAGGAAAGACCAACCGAACCACTTGCAATATAACCAACCAACGATTGGGACAGGTTTTTGCCGTAAATTCCATTCAGAATACTGCCCAATAAAGGAAGCAGAACAATACTTAATAATACTATTTCCATAATTTAGTCCTTTAAATTACTTAATAAATTGGTATCAATACTTTTGATGTTTCTGTATATCATCGTCAGAATGGCCAGCCCAACCGAAACTTCTGCAGCCGCTACGGTCATTACAAAGAATACAAACACCTGTCCGGAAGCATTTTGATGTAAAGTAGAAAAAGCCACCAGAAGAATATTGACCGCGTTGAGCATCAATTCAATGCACATAAAAATAACAATGCTGTTACGCCGTGCCATCACACCAATAGCACCAATGGTAAAAAGCACAGTACTTAATAAAATAAAGTAATCAATAGGTATTCCGTTTATCATAATAAGTGAATTGACGTGTTTAGGATCATTGAATGTTTTTCTTTCCCATCATTACAGCCCCGGCCATCGCTGCCAGCAAAAGCACTGTAACGATTTCAAAAGGAAATAGAAACTCTGTAAATAAAACGTTTCCTAAGTTTTGTATCCATCCTACAGTAGAAGTACCATAAAATGTTTTATCTGTATTCTCAGTATTTTTCAGAAGCCCTGTTAATACTAATAAAAACATACCGCCAATCATACCCGCCAAAACTTTGGTTAAAACCGTTCTTTGGGGCTCTGTATCCTGATTTAAATTCATCAACATAATCACGAATAAAAAAAGTACCATAATGGCACCCGCATACACCACAATATTTACAACAGCAAGAAACTGTGCGTCTAATAACAAATAGATTCCTGAAATAGAAAAAAAACTCATAATCAAATATAACACACTATTGACGGGACTACGACTAAACACTACCATCAAACTGAACAACACGGCCATAAACGAGAGAATACCAAATAACCATTGATGAACAGATAAACCAAACATTTTGTTTTTTGAGTGGCAAATGTAACTCAAAATTTCTTAATCAGAATAAAAAAATCACAGTCCAATTCATTATTTCAAATAGAATTTTTGCAGTTCAATACTCTTTCTTATAGTAATGAAAATACATAACAATGCTAAATTTTTCTCTGTAAGAAATATCTT
>CAZNVL010000097.1:0-7215 GCA_964576565.1 uncultured Flavobacteriaceae bacterium
GTGATGTTTCGTTTTTAAAAAGTGTAAAACTTGTAAATTGAACCTACAATACACTATTTCAAAATTTTTCCACAACCTTTGTAAGTATTTCCTTTATGCTTCACTTCAACAGATAATTCTAATGTATCACCAGAGATTGCAAGGCAATGTTTCTTTTCAATTTTGAAACTTAAATCACTACTCGTAAAATAAATTGGAATTTGTTCTGCTTCAAAAGTTCTTTCGCCTCGCAATGTATCTTTACCATAATTCCCGATAAACTCATATTTATTGGAATAGATATTTAAAATCCAGCCGGGTTCTGTTCCTGTTGCTATTATTATTAAATTCGAAGGAATTTCCGTCAATATTCTTTGATTGTTAGTAGTATTTTCTTTAGTTTTTAGTGTGTCTATCTGTGAACTTATAGAATCTTTTGGATTAAGTTCTGCAGATGATTTGTTTTCATTTTGACAGGAAAAGAATAAGAATATACTACAAATACTTAATATCTTTTTCATAGGGCTTTAATTGTTATATAGTTTGTGAATTAACTTTACCAGTTGTTTTACTGCAAATACTTCTCGCATTTTTTCTTTGGCAGGACCGGCGGGCGATCCAAAGTATGTTTGTCCATCTGCGATATTTTCTCCTACTCCAGATTGAGCCAGAATCGTAACATCGTTTCCAATCTTTAAACCGCTGGAAATGCCGACTTGTCCCCACATTGTTACTCTGTCGCCAATGATAGTAGCACCAGCGATGCCAGTATGAGCAGCAATTAAACAACGCTTTCCGATTTTAGTGTCGTGTCCAATGTGCACGTGATTATCAATTTTAGTATGTGCGCCTATGATAGTAGAAGAACTTACACCTTTATCAATTGTACAATTGGCACCGATATGCACATCATCTTCAATGACTACATTGCCGCAGGTTTCTAATTGTTCAAAACTATCCGGATGTTTTTTGTAATAAAACGCATCTGCACCAATACTTGTATTACTGTGAATTTTCACACGATTACCAATCACACAATTATCATATATTACTACATTGGGATAGATAATAGAATTATCACCGATTTGAACATTATTTCCAATATAAACATTGGGAAATACAATGGTGTTCTTGCCAATTTTTGCTGTAGGACTGATGAGCGTGGTGGAATACTGAACCGGTTGAAAATACCGAATCAAAATATTAAAAGCGGTGAAAGGATGCGGATGAATGAGTAAGGACTTTCCTTCCGGACATTTTACTTTTTGATTGATGATGATGGCGCTGGCTTTGGAATAAAGTGCCTTGTCATAATATTTTGGATGATCTACAAAAACAATGTCACCTTCCTTGACACAGTGTATTTCATTGATGCCGGAGACGATTAATTCTTTATTACCATCTAATTCAGCATTGATAATCTTTGCGATATTTTGAATGCTCACAGGAGAAAAGTTCATAACAAATATTTATAATTGAAAACTAAAATCTTCGTCTTCCTTATTTGATTCCGTAGAGAATCCCAGCCGTTTGCCGGTTCGTAATGTAATCCAGCTTGTACGTTCGTTGATTTCATTGACGGATATTTCTTTTAATGCTTCAAAAGGCGGAGAAGACAGATCAAATTGTATAGCAAAAATAATGAGTTCGTGTATGATTTCTTTGATGACATCTTGAGATATGGGCTCTAATGAGAAATTACTAAATTTACTGGCTAATGGTAATTTTGTTTCTACAAAAAAGTGATTTTCTTTATTGATGAATAGGCGGGCTACTAATACGCCAAGATCATTCAAGCGATTGAATTTAAATGAATCTGCCATAAAATTATAAACATAAATAATGCCGCAATAACTGTTCAATGGATTTTGTTTAATATAAGGTGATTTGTACAAGGGGGATGATTTTTCAAGTTCAAAAACATTGGTGTGCATAAAAAATTCCAACACATCACCGGCTATTTTCATTTGATAAGCAAACTGATTCACATCAGAATATTGAATGTTTATTCTTTTATCAATTTTTTCGACGTGCCCTTTTAATTCTGTACTGATCTCTTTACTGAGCGATTTGAATTCATTAAAAGTTTGAATAGTGTTATGAAAAACATCCTGCTTTAATACAGATTTTTCCTTAATCAGTTCAAGGATTTTTTGCTGTTGTTGTTTAAGAAGGTGAGGTGTTTCAGACATTAATAATGCTTCAATTTTTCTTGCTGAAAGTTACAGAATAAATTTTTATTTGTTCAAATGTTTTTTCACTGTAGCATTTTCAATGCATCTATGTTTTGAAATGGAATATTTTCTGGTGGGCAATGGTTTAATTTTTTTATCTTGAAAAACTTGTAGTACTTTTGCCAGTACAATGAAGTAGAATGGAAATAAAAAAAGTAGAGTTTATTAAAAGTGTCGCACGTCTTGAAGATTGCCCTAAACCATTTTATCCTGAAATTGCATTTATAGGTAGAAGTAATGTCGGAAAAAGTTCTTTAATCAATCTGTTGTGTAACAATAAAAAATTAGCCAAAGTGTCTGAAACACCGGGCAAAACTAAGACCATCAATCATTATTTAGTAAATGGAAATTGGTATTTAGTAGATCTGCCGGGTTATGGCTTTGCCAAAGTTTCTCAGGCAGATCGCAAGAAATTTCAAAAGATGATTGAAACTTATATACTTAAGCGGAATACTTTGAAATGCACAATGGTTTTGATAGATAGTCGTTTAGAATTTCAGGCATCGGATAAAGAATTTATTCTTTGGTTAGGACAACATCAATTGCCTTTTGCGGTAGTATTAACTAAAATTGATAAACTTTCAAAGTCACAAGTACAAAAACAAGTGCAATATTTTGAGAAAGAATTTTACAAGATATTTGAAACAACGCCGAATATTTTTACCACTTCTGCTATTGAAAAGATTGGAAGAGAAGAGATATTGGAGTTTTTGGGATATGTGTTGGAAAATTAAACTATGTGACAAATTCATTTTATTTGCACTTAAAAATATACTAAGTTTTCAGTAATGTATTCACGCTGGGAAATACTTCAGAAAAAATTAGAACAACGATTTGGAATGCCGGTAGATTATGCAGGTATTCTTTTTTTAATTGGATTGCAAGAATTAGGTAAGCCCTTCAAAAAATACAAAAAAGATGAAAAACTCGCCATTATGCACATTGCGGTGTGTACCTTATTAGAACCTTATGGAATATACAAATATATTGGAAAAGATGCAGATGGTTGGCCACATTGGGAATTGCAGGAAGAACTGCCACCACTGTCCGATGCACAGCAAAATAAACTTATTACAGAAGCTATTTTGGATTATTTTGAAAAACATTTTTTTAATGAAAAAGAGGAGTAAAAGCATACTGCAATTTTTATTTATAATCAATCTCTATATAGTTTTTTCTCAAAAAGTTCTGGCTCAGACAACTTATGACGAAAAACGTTTTTTTCTTGGCATTACTCTTGGACCTACGGCTTGTCAGGTGCACGGCGATAATTATAGTGGGTACAATAAATTAGGTTTTGTAGGTGGTTTGTTAGTACATTACAAATGGTTCCAGAATGTCATACCACAGGTTGGTATTCTCTATATTCAAAAAGGTTCCAGACATAATCCTGATTCGGCCAACTTATCTCAATATCTTTTGCGACTACATTTCATTGAAATTCCAACAAACATTAAATTTTTATTTTTGAAAAAACGGTTGTTCATCACACTGGGTCATTCTGTGAGTTATTTATTCAGTTATTATGAAGAAGTCAATTATTTGAATACAACGCATTCAGTAAACAATGAAAAGTTTGAATTTTCTATCAATACTGGCTTTGGTTATCAAATCAATGATAAAATAAATATTGAACTTCGTGCGAATAATGGTTATACACCTTTTCGAAAATATGCTTTTCCAAGTAATATCTATTACAACAATCCTATTGCAAGAATGTTTAATAAAGGGCTATACAACAATATCTTAGAAATAATTTTTACCTATCATCTTTATGGAAAAAATGCAGAATAAAAAATTAGTTCTCGCTATCACCGGTGCCAGCGGCAGTTTGTACGCTAAATTATTGATGGACGAATTATTAAAGCATCCAAATTCATTCAAAGAAATCTCTGTGGTGATGACAACGAATGCAAAAGAAGTGTGGGAATATGAATTAAAGAATAAGGATTATGAAAAATATCCATTTCAATTTTGGGAGCAGAACAATTTTTATGCACCTTTTGCTTCGGGTTCTGCAGGTTATACCGATATGCTTATTTGCCCTTGCAGTACAGGAATGTTAGGTCGAATAGCCAATGGCATCAGCAACGATTTAATTTCTCGTGCCGCCGATGTGATGCTGAAAGAACGAAAAAAATTAGTGATGGTTGTACGGGAAATGCCGTATAGTATGATTCATTTGCAAAATATGCTCACACTCACACAAGCGGGTGCTATTATCTGTCCCGCCAGTCCATCATTGTATCATTTACCTGAAAATATTGAGCAGTTAGTATTATCCGTAGTACATAGAGTATTGAATCTTATAGAGATTTATCCTGCATCTCAGTATAAATGGAATACGATTAACTAAGTTTATTGAGTCCAAACGGTACATTGATTTGTATGGTAATCCCTTATTTTTTTAATGGTATTATTGCTCATTGAATGGTTAAAAAATTTTTTGTGTAGATGTCAAAACTTTAAGTTTTTTCGTAAAATATTTGTAAAACAAATGAATTTACTTTTATATTGCCGCCGCAATGAAAACACTTCTGAACATATTTATACTATTGATACTTTCTACCTTTGTTCTCTTTTCGCAAAGTGCCGATGAAGAAATTTATATTCCTATAGATACTTCTAAAAAGATTTATGTCCGTCCGAATCCGGATTTTACTCAAAATGAAATAATCCAAAGTGAGGAAGAAGAAAGTGAAGAGGAAAATATAGAAATTGTGGAGTTATATGGTGATTTTAATACAAATGCAGTGCACCAATACAAATACAAAGAAATTTTTCAGACACGGGACTCGCTTGTTATTTATTTAAATCGGGAAAATTTTGTTTTACCCTTTAATGGCAAAATTAATAGCCATTACGGTTGGAGACGCTACCGTCCGCATTATGGTACGGATATTGACTTAGAAAAAGGTGATTCTGTAAAAGCGGCCTTTGATGGCGTAGTGCGTTATGCACAAAAGAAAGTGAAAGGGTATGGACAAGTGATTGTTATTCGCCATTTTAATGGATTAGAAACCGTGTATGGACATTTATCTAAAATTTTAGTGAATGTAAATGATACGATTAAAGCAGGCGAAGTAATAGGATTAGGTGGAAGTACAGGGCGTTCTACGGGTCCTCATTTACATCTTGAAATCAGATGTTTAGGCGTACCAATTAATTCAGAAGATATCATTGATTACGAAAATGCATGTTTAAAGACAGATACATTTATACTTACAAAAAAAGATGCAGAAGAAACATACAATTTGCGTTCGGCTAAGTATAAGCATCTTGCTAAAACTAAAGGTATTTATATCGTAAAAAAAGGTGATACATTATCTAAAATTGCCCGTAAAACAGGGGTTTCGCTTTCTACATTAATGAAAAAAAATAAACTTAAAAAAACATCTGTTATTCGTCCCGGCCGAAAATTATATCTATGATGGAAAGCATTCAAAACTCCGCATTACCCCTTGTTTCAGACCTTGCTCAAAATATTATTGGCTCTGAAATTATCAAATTAAATGGTGAAATTAATCAATTAAAATCAAAAGGAATTCACATATATAACCTTACAATTGGTGATTTTGATAGCCATATTTTTCCCCTACCGGATGATTTAAAAAAGAACATTAAAAAGGCCTATGATGACAATGAAACTAACTATCCGCCTGCAGATGGTATTTTAGCATTAAGAAAAGAAGTCAGTAAATTATTAAAGAGAAAATTAGAACTGGACTACACTGAAGATGAAATTTTAATTGCTGGTGGTGCAAGACCTGTGATTTATGCTATCTATCAAACCATTGTCAATCCTGGTGAAAAAGTAATTTATACAGTGCCTTCGTGGAATAATAATCATTATACTTATCTCTCTCGTGCCGAAGCCATACAAATTGACACTTTGCCTGAAAATAATTTTATGCCACTGGCAAGTGATATAGAGCCCTACATAAAAGAAGCAGCTTTACTGGCTTTATGTTCGCCACAAAACCCTACAGGAACTGTTTTTGGAAAGGAACAATTGGAAACCATTGTAACGCTCGTATTGAATGAAAATGAAAGAAGAAAAAAGCAAGGTATAAAACCCTTGTATGTGATGTACGATCAGGTATATTGGGAATTAGTTTATGCCCCATTTGAACATCATAATCCGGTGAGTATTAACCCGGCTATGAGATCGTACACAATCTTTGTGGATGGAATTTCAAAATCCTTAAGTGCAACAGGGGTAAGAGTAGGATGGTCGTTTGGGCCTAAAGAAGTTATTACAAAAATGAAAGCCATTCTTACTCACATTGGAGCGTGGGCGCCCAAAGCAGAACAAGTGGCCACCGCTCAATTTATGGCAGATACCACTGCTTATGATGCGTTTGTAGAACATCAGAAATCTGAATTATTCACGCGTTTAAAGTTATTTTATACAGGTATTAAACATCTTCACCAGATGAACTTGCCGATTGATGTGATTGAACCGCAGGCAGCTTTGTATTTGACGGTGAAACTAAACTTTCAACACCGCCGTACAAAGGATGGACGACATTTTACAGATGCAGAGGACATTTTAAAATATCTTTTGGAAGAAGCAAATATCGCATTAGTTCCTTTTTATGCTTTTGGAAGTGAAAAAGATTCAGTCTGGTTTCGCTTATCTGTTGGAACTTGTAAAAAAGAAGATATCCCGGAAATTTTATCCCGATTCCATAAAATACTGGAAGCCCTGAAGTAGCAGAAAATTTGGACTTGCTAATTTAATGGATATTTTGTTACTACTCAGTTCTTTCGATTACCCAATCTTAAAAAATAATTCCCTCCCTTCCAGCTTCATTGGAAGGGTACTTTTTTAGAAAAAAGTAATATAACCGCTTAAAAGATAAGAAAACCTATCTCAAGATTAACGCTCTTTTCTATTTTATGAAAGGTTTTTTATTCATCTATGTGTTATTCAAAAATTTCATTACCTTTGCAATGATAAATCAAAAGGTTTATGAAGAAAACAGGAAGAAAAAACGAA
>CAZNVL010000098.1:0-7193 GCA_964576565.1 uncultured Flavobacteriaceae bacterium
AATTTCAATCTCTCTGAGTTGTTGATAATTCAGAGAAACAAAAGATAGTAGAACAACTTTGTTGCAAAACTAAAACATTAACGAGTTTTGTAACGGTCTCAACTTGTATCAGTTTTTCATGAGAATGTCCTTATGCACTAAATAATTAGTAGATTTGTTGCCGACAATTTATAGTGACAGAATGAACAACGACCATTTAAATCCGAATAAAGAACGTTTGTCCGAAGAAGATATTCAGATTGAAAGAGCTTTACGCCCTTTACACTTTGATGATTTTTGCGGGCAGGAAAAAATAGTAGAAAATCTGAAGATATTTGTAACAGCGGCCAAACAAAGAAAGGAAGCACTGGATCATGTTCTTTTGCACGGCCCACCGGGTTTAGGTAAAACTACATTAGCACACATTATTGCCAATCAATTATCTGTAAATATCAAAATTACTTCAGGCCCTGTATTAGAAAAACCGGGAGATTTGGCCGGGCTATTAACTAATCTTGAACCGTATGATGTTTTATTTATTGATGAAATTCACCGCTTGAGCCCCGTTGTGGAAGAATATCTTTATTCAGCGATGGAAGATTACAAAATTGACATCATGATTGATAGTGGCCCCAATGCACGAACAGTTCAGATAAAATTAAACCCATTCACACTAGTGGGGGCTACTACCCGAAGCGGATTGTTGACGGCCCCATTGAGAGCCAGATTCGGGATTAACACGCGTTTGGATTATTACGATGCTAAAACATTAACCAATATCGTTTTACGCAGTGCGTCTATTTTAAATGTGCCTATTGAAGAAATAGCAGCTTTTGAAATAGCACGAAGAAGCCGTGGTACCCCCCGGATTGCTAATGCCTTGTTACGCAGAGTACGGGATTTTGCTCAAATAAAGTCAAATGGTATTATTGATTTAAATATTACTACCTATGCTCTAAAGGCATTGAATGTAGATGAAAATGGATTAGATGAAATGGATGTGCGTATTTTGACAACTATCATTGATAAATTCAAAGGCGGACCAGTGGGCATCAACACCATCAGTACTGCGGTTGGTGAAGAAGCCGGTACTATTGAAGAAGTGTATGAACCCTTCTTGATTCAGGAAGGATACATAGTGCGGACACCGCGCGGCAGAGAAGCCACAACAAAGGCGTATCAGCATTTGAAGAAGGAAAAAAAATCACCGGGTTCATTGTTTTAATTCAATTAAGGAAAAAAATAGCATTCTCTTTTCATTGAAGAACAATAGTATAGCCTGTACCCTTATTGGCTTCGGAGGAGTATAACACTCTGGCTGTAATGTTTGCTGCTATAGAATCTAAATTAGAAGTTGAAAAACCTAAATTAAAATTAATACCAATTCTCGGTTTATCATAATTTTTTCCAAACATATAGCCAATTCTTCCGGAAAAAAAGCCACCTTCTGCTTTGGAAATTTTTATTTGATTGTCGTTGGCCTTATTCGTTGTAGTAGCCCCATAATAGGTAGCATTCATGTCAATATTAAAATACCATTTTGCAATCCGGTCAATCATTAATACGGGTAATCCGGCACCATACGAGTAATTTCCTATTTTGGGATTATTCGTGCTGACTTTAACGGATCCAAACTGTAAGCCCGGAAAGTATTGACAATTCAAACCATATTTTTGTGCCTTTGTTCCGACAACAGAAAAAAAAGAAAAATAAATGATCCACAATACTTTCTGGCGATTTAATATAAAAAACTCCATATCAATAATTTTGCTCACAAATTTATGGCTATCAGCAACGCTATTTCAATACGCAGTTATTCGTATTATTAAAACTGAAAATAAATAAACGGCTTACTTTCTGCACTCATTAACTGATACATTAGTAACACAATAATGCAAGTTATTGGAACTAACAATCCTATGGGTATATCATAAATTTTTCCATATACTTTTTCTCTCCATTTTTCAGGCATCCAATGAATAACATACATACAAAACAACCACAACAAACTTTCTTTGTAGTGCCCATTAATACTGCTTATATACTTCCACTCCCATCCTGAAAATAATTTATCTGTCATCTTTAAAGCATTTTCTAATGTCTGACTTCTAAAAAATATCCTTGTGAAGGAAATGAATAATAAAGTCAAGCACATCAATCCAAACTTTATTATGTTGTTGTTCGTGTTCCGAAACGGTGAAATTTTTTCCCATTGCTTGTGTACAACAACCGCCAAGCCATTTAATCCGCCCCATATTACAAACAACCAGCTACTGCCGTGCCATAATCCACCTAATAACATTGTTACCATTATATTCACATCCCGCTCAAACGCTCTCCGTACGGCTTCATTGTACTTTGACCAAACAAACAAAATAAGAAATACAACAGCAATACTTCCTAACATCCAAAAACTACCAAACAATAATGTCAAAAACAAGGTGATAATGCATAACACCACATACGATGCCCAGGTAATGCTTCTGTTCCCCCCTAATGGAATGTACAGATATTCTTTTAACCACGATGATAACGAAATGTGCCATCGTTGCCAGAATTCCGAAGGGCTTTGGGCTTTGTATGGATAATTAAAATTTCTCTTCAAGCGATACCCAAATAACAACGCTATCCCAATCGCCATATCTGTATAGCCCGAAAAATCTGCATACACCTGATACGAATATCCTATTATCGCTAAAAAATTTTCATACGATGTGAAATAATTCGGATTATCAAATATCTTATCAATCATCTGCACGGCCAGATAATCGGCTATCATTTTTTTTGAAAATCCTTTCATAATCAACCACCACGCTTGCTTAAATTCTAAAATAGTCAACTGATACGGCATTCGTATTTGATACAAAAAATCGTGGGCTTTTACAATTGGTCCTGCTACCAAATGTGGAAAAAAACACACAAAAAATCCATAATCAATTATGGAATCTAATGGCTCTACTTTTTTTTGATAAACATCTATCACATAAGACATTGTTTGAAAAAGAAAAAATGAAATGCCTACTGGAAATATCAATTTATCTATATCAAAATGCGTATTCAAATAGGTATTGGTGAAAATTGAAAAATAATTGACATATTGAAAATTGGCATGAAATAATTGATTAAAACTTTCTACAAAAAACTGCGAATATTTAAAGTAACTCAACAACAACAAACTATTAGCAATGCTTAACGTCAACCAAAATTTTTTAAGAGATGTTTTTTTCGCTTCCTGAATTTTTTTTCCAATGAAAAAATCCATCACAATCACATACCAAAGTAAAATAATGAATACGCCACTTGTCTTGTAATAAAAATAAAAGCTGACTACCAACAAATACAATATCTTCCACTTTGCTTTATCTCCTTGTAGTTTATATACAAATATATATCCTGCTAAAACAATTAGTAAAAATATCCAGAAAAATAAATGAGTAAAAAGTAATGGTTCCTCATAATGAAAAGAAAATGCTTCTAAAAGATAATCCGTAATTGGTGTAAAAATTGTTTGAAAAACTTCTGTCATTCATCAATTTTTTGGAGCATTAATTTTTTCCAATATGGCATTCACCATCATTTCGCCTAAAACAAAATAACCTTTTTTATTAAAATGTATTTTATCTTTTGCAGCGTAGCCGTTTTTATACCACTTCAACATTGATTTTTGTCCACCCATCACCGCATTTAAATCCCACACGGCTACCTGATATTTTTTCATAACCTCTCCAATCGCTTCACTCCCCTTTGTAGTTCTGGGATTAGCAATTCTTCGCTTAATATAATTATCAGAAATAGTAGTCAGCAATATACTGCTTTCAGGATGTGTTCGCTTTATTATAGAAATCAAACTATCATAATTTACAATGTATTCATCTTTAGAAAAATTTTTATTACGCACATCGTTTACTCCAAAAGATAAGATAAACAAATCTACTTTCATACTTTTTAATTGATGCAACAATAATCTGCATTTCAAAAATGACTCTGATGTGGCGCCATTTACACCAAAACCAGCATAATACACGCCCGCACTATCGTTTTCACAACTCATTCCATCCAAAATAAATTCAGCCGGCAAGGTGTCGTTTTTTTGAATAAGAAAACCCAACGAGTCCAATTTTTGATGTAAAATAAATTCTATGTAATGTTCTTTTTCAATGATTTTTGAAAACTTAAATTGGGGCTGCAATTCAAAGTTTTTATTCTTTCTGTAAAAAACTTTTATTCTTGTAAACCCATCTAATTTTTTCCATTCATTTTTTATACTCAAATAACATGAAGTGTCTGTAATAGCAGAAATACCACACATTCCAATATACCACAAACTATCCACAATTTTAGTGCATTTATTCACTCGCCATTTTCCATTGCTATATGTTTTAAAGTAATAGGGTGTATTCGTTTTTACTTGTTTGAATGGAAATACAAAATAACCTCCTCCATTTGTTTGAAAGTAATCCTGAAAAGTATTCATAATGGCTTCACTCCAAAATCCCCCCTGTACGTGCGATCCACCAAAGTGCACAATAAAAAGATGAGAACGTTTTTTGTTCTTTACCTCTTTGACTTTTTTCAAAAAATTATAGAAATTGCTACTATCTTTATCAAAATATATTTTGTTTTTCTGAACATTCACAAAATCAGGATAATTCCCATTTTGAGAATATACGCCGATATTTACAACAAAAATAATCAACAAAATACTATAAATTGTTTTCCACATAATTCGTATAATCTTTCATTAAAGAATAATACAACAAAGACGCCATCTTTCTTGCACCCACAGGACTAAAATGAATATAATCTTTTGCCGCAAGATTCTGCTCTACCCACACTAACATTGAGTTTCTTCCGCCCATGGCATCAAACATATCAAAATACGCACAATTATTAGCAAGCACCGCTTTCTTCAACGCTTCGTTCACTTGTTCAAGAAAAGGATGCGTTTGCATCTCTCCATTTTGATTCACACTCATATCCGATGGACCTACAAATAGAATGGAAATTGGCGGATAAATTCGTTTAAGGATTTTAATTTGTCCTGAAATGTACTGGGCATATTGAATGGCTTTTTCTTCACTATCAATCATTGGCATAGCATTCCCGCCAAATTGAAGCACAATAAGTTGTACATTCTGTTGTTCCAAAAAAAGCCGAAGTGCTTCTGCATGAACCTGATGAAAAAATGTTCCAGAAGAACCTCTTAATGCCACATTATCTACATACACGCCATTCCCAAAACTCTCTAATGAAAAACCATAAAACACAGGGCTTTCAAACCCTTCAAATTCAAATGTTATTTCCTCTGTGGAAGACACTGGAAATTCTTTCACATTAAAGCATCCCGTATTACGTATAGTATCTGTCAGTACTTTTTCATTTTTTGAATAATAATGCAATAAAATGGGCTCTTTTGCAAACCCATAAAATAATTTTATTTTATTAAATAAACATACATTTGGACTGGCCATCGCATTGCATTTGATGGTAACTCTTCCTTTACCCACATTGCTATCAAAAATAAAACTTTGCCCCATTGGTCCATAAATTTCTTCTTGCTTTGGTTTGCTGGAATAACAAGACCATTTTTGCCAATTCTCACTATGAATAATTTTTGGATAAATCCATTGTGCTACGGGCATAAATGACATCCAGCCACATCCACTTCCTCCAAAATGCTTTTGTAAATTCTCACGAATAAATCCTGAAAATCTATCTTCTTCTATTTGTGAGTCACCATAATATAAAATTCGCACACTCTGTTTCTTAGAATTTTTCAATGCTTCAAAAAATGTTTTCAACGCCTCTTTTCCTACCGTTGGATATTCTATTCTTGATTGAAAATTTTTATCAATTTTTAATGGCTTCAATGCATTAAAAATTTTTAATGTGTCAATTTTTATTGTTATAGTATCTTTTTCAATTTCCTCTTCTAATACTTCTGCTGCTTCAATAATTTGCTTTATTGAATCTCTTTTTATTTCGTCATTATTACTTGTTACATGCAAAATTTTATGAATACTAAATAGTTTAATGGCATATTCTTGTGTAATCGGTATTGCTCTATTTTCAAACACAATGGCTACAAACAATAAAATCAACAAGATGCTCAACAAAAACAAAAAAGAATATATCGGACTGAAAAATCGGCTCATTTCGGGCAAAAATAGAAAAACTATAATAGAATAATTTATTCTAAACTTACCACAACTATTGCATTCCTTTACAATACTCCTGAATTAACTGATACGCCATTTGATCTCCCAGCGCATCGGCTTTTTCAAGATCTTTACACGCACCTCTTCTGTCACGAATAGCATACTTCACAGCTGCTCGGTTTATATAAGCCGACGCGTAGTCAAATTTCAACTTAATAGCATAATCTAAATCCTGCAATGCTTCTTTAAACTTATTCAATCCGCCTTTTGCAGCCCCTCTGTAATTATAACTGACAGGATTATTGGGATTAATTTTAATGGCCTCATCAAGATCTGTTATCGCAGAAGTAAAATCATTGGTATTTATCTTTGCAGATGCCCGTAATATCAATGCTTCTTCATCATTAGGCACCGCTTCTAAATACACATTAAAATCCGGAATACTTTCTTTAAACTTTCCAATTTCAAAATAGGCCTTGGCCCTCAATTTATACGCATTATAATCTTTTTTATCTGCAGGCATTTTCTCAATAGCATCTGTTACCGATTTGATGCATTCATTAAATTGCTTGATGTGATAAGAAATTTCTGCTCTCAACACATACGCTTCAATGAAATTGGGATTTATATCAATGGCTTCGTTCAGTGGTTGCAGGGCTTCTTTGTAGGCCTTACCAGCCACCATCAATTGCGCCCTGAAAAACAATAATTCCGGATCCTGCGATTCATAATGATAGGCACTATCCAATAGTTTTTTACTCTCGTTATACTTCTTAGTTTCGTAATAAATTTTTCCAAGATATTTCAATGCCTCCCATTGTGAAACATCATACTTTAATGCCGATTTAAAATACTTCTCACTGCTTTTCCAATCTTTTTGCTGCAATTTAATATACCCTAATTTCAACAGAGCGGGCGTGTATTTTTTATTTACTTTAACAGATTGCAATAATAATCCTTCCGCTTTATCATATTGCAAGGAGTCCATATACTTCATTGCTTTTTCATACAGTTTTTGTTCTTCTGGAATATTGACAGAATCTCTGACTTCCTGAG
>CAZNVL010000099.1:0-7012 GCA_964576565.1 uncultured Flavobacteriaceae bacterium
AAAGTTTTTTTATGTTGCACAATAGTTTTATCCTGATATTGGAGAGTTAATTCAATAAATGGCTCGTTGTTTGAAGTATTGTTTTTTTCAATTTTTTTTGTTGCTGTTATCATTTTAAGAATGATTAAAAAGACAAGTGTGTAGTTTATATTGTGCAAAAATACAATATAATTAGTAATTCTTATGTGAGATGATAAGCTAAAATCTTTTTCCTTTAATGCTTTCTGATGAGCAATGAATAAAAGTTGTTATCAAAATATCTGTATTATTGCAACCATATATATTTTTTGATACTCGTTTTTTTCTATATGTTCCGACACTTTCTCATTTTACATGCTATTGTTCTTGTATGGGGATTTACGCCTATTTTAGGGCGGTTTATATCTTTAGAGGCGTGGCAATTAGTTTGGTGGCGGCTTACATTAATTGTCCCTGCTATGTTCATTTATCTTTTTATGAAAAACAAAAAATATATTTTGCCAGATAAAAAATACTTGAAACGATTGTTGGTAATAGGACTTTTAATTGCTTTTCACTGGGTGTGTTTTTATGGGGCTATTAAAGTGTCCAATATTTCTATAACGATGGCGGGCTTTTCATCGGCTACGCTTTTTACATCTTTGATAGAACCATTGTTTTACAAGAGAAAAGTGCGAATGTATGAGTTGATGTTAGGGCTATTGGTAATGGTAGGTATTTCGGTGATTTTTTCAGTTTCTTTGGGTTATAAGTGGGGCTTGTTATTGGCATTATTAGCGGCTGTTTTATCTTCTGTTTTTTCTGTTTTGAATAGTTTGTTGGCTAAAGAAATTCCATCTATTCAGATTTCTGCGTATGAATTGTTTTTTGGATGGATGGGATTGAGTGTGTATTTGTTAGTAAGTGGTAGTATGGATGCCAATTTTTTTAGAGTCAATAATAGTGACTGGATTGGATTAGTATTGTTATCGTATGTGTGTACTACTATTCCGTTTATTGTGGCAATTGATTTGACGAAGCATATTAGTCCATATACCATTAATTTAACGGTTAATCTGGAAAGTATTTATGGTATTATTTTAGCAATGTTGATTTACAAAGAAAATAAATATCTGAATGGGAATTTTTATATTGGGCTTGCCATTATTTTGTCTGCGATATTTTTAAATGCTTACTTAAAATATCTGCAAAGAAACAAGCAGGATTTAAAGTTCAATGCGATTAAAAAAGAAGTAGAACAATGATAGCATTACAGGATATAACAGTGGAATTTGGGGGAAATGTGTTGTTTGAGAATATAAATTTTTTGATTAATCATTCCGATAAAATTGGGTTGGTGGGGAAGAATGGAGCGGGCAAAAGCACTCTATTGAAATTATTGGCAGGTATTCAATTGCCTTCCAGTGGTGAGATTTCTAAACCAAAAGATCTTTGCATTGGTTATCTGCCACAGGATATGCGGCATCAAAGTGGAAGAACTGTTTTTGAGGAAACCCTGATGGCATTTGAAGAAATTTTATTGGTAGAAAAGCAATTAGAAAAAATTCAAAAGGATTTAGAAACAAGAGAAGATTATGATAGCGAAGAATATCTACAACTTATACAGCAACAAAGTGATTTGTATTCAAAATTAGAATTTTTGAATGCAGATGAAAAAGAAGGCACTATTGAAAAGTATTTACTTGGTTTAGGTTTTAAACGTTCCGATTTTGATAGACAAACATCAGAATTTAGTGGAGGATGGCGAATGCGTATTGAACTGGCTAAAATACTTTTGAGACAGCCCGATGTTTTGCTTTTAGATGAGCCTACTAATCATTTGGATATTGAAGCGATTGTGTGGTTTGAAAATTTTTTGAAGCAGTTTGGTGGAGCACTTGTTTTAATTAGTCACGATAAAAGTTTTTTGGACAATGTTACAAACAGAACTATTGAAATTATCAATGGAAAAATTTATGATTATCGCACGTATTATTCTCACTTTTTGGAATTGCGGAAAGAACGGATAGAGCAGCAGGAAGCAGCAGCCAAAAATCAACAAAAGTATATTGAAAAAACAGAAGAACTGATTAATAAATACAGAGCAAAGGCCAATAAAGCGGCTTTTGCGCAATCGCTCATAAAAAAGTTAGAGAAATTAGAACGAATAGAAACAGATGAGTGGAATGAAGATGCTATACGATTTAGATTTTCCACGCCGGTTGCATCTGGTAAAGTGGTATTAACGGTTGAGAATGTTCAAAAGAAGTATGGTGATAAATTAATTTTCAGAGATGCCAATTTTATTCTCACAAGAGGAGAAAAAGTTGCCTTTGTGGGACGCAATGGGGAAGGGAAATCTACAATGATGAAGATTATTGCCGGAAAAACAGATTTTGAAGGTAAAGTGCAATTAGGGTATAATGTATTGGTGGGCTATTTTGAACAAGATCAGGAAGAGAAGTTGGATCTGAATAAAAGTGTATTTGAAACGATTGATGAATTGGCTGCCGGTGATGTTCGTAAAAGAGTGAGAGAAATTTTAGGTTCATTTTTATTTTCAGGAGAGGATGTTCAAAAAAAAGTAAGCGTATTGAGTGGAGGAGAAAGAGGTCGATTAGCACTTTGTAAATTGTTATTACAACCTTATAATTTGCTTTTGCTGGACGAGCCAACCAATCATCTGGATATTCGGTCAAAAGAAGTGCTAAAGCAGGCGTTACTGGATTATGAAGGTACGGTGATATTAGTAAGCCATGACAGAGATTTTTTGAGTGGCCTGACCAATCGTATTTTTGAATTTAGAGATGGCAGAGTTAAGGAGCATTTGTGTGGGATTGAAGAGTTTCTTGAAAAAAGAAAAATTGAACAATTGAACGAACTTAATAATATCCGGAATGAAAAGAAATCAAATGAGAAAGAATACAAAGCGAAAGAAAACAAGACACCTGCAAAACCAAAGGATGTTCAAAAGCAAATCAGAAAAATAGAAGATCAAATTCACAAAAAAGAAGAAGAGTTAAGAAAAATGGATATTTTACTTTCTAATCCTGATGAGTATGATAAACTTATTCATAATGCGGAGTTTTTTAATACATATAATAATTTGAAAAGAGAAGTGGAAGTTCTGATGGAAGAGTGGGAAAAGTTGTTGGCTGAATTGTAATAAGAGTTTATTAGTAAAAATGTGTATTTTTGGGCTTGATATGTCTTTTTTTCAAAGAAATAAAATTGGTTTTTTAGTGGTGAGTTTATTTAGTGTTTGTTCAAGTTTTTCTCAAATGAATTATCAACAAAAGTATCAGCTGGTTCAATCGTATTTATTGCAAAGGGATTATGAAAAAGCATTGCCTATTTTGCAGGAGGTGTATGAAGTAGCGCCGGAATTTTGGCTTGACCCTTATTATGAAGCATTGACTCAAACAAAGCGATATAATGAAGCAGAGAAACTGATAGCCAAGCAACTTAAAAAATTCCCATATCGTTCGGATTATTATGTGTATTGGGGGCATTTGTATGCTGTGCGGGAGAATAATAAGAAAGCAGAAGAGTATTATCAGAAAGCACTTCGTAAATTACCGAAAGATCCGAATGCCATCATTTTGACAGCCAAGCAATTTCAGAAATATCAACTCATTGAATATGCCTTAAAGGTTTATGAGAAGGGAATGGAATTGACGAGTTATCCATTTTATTATGAACGTGCAGAAATATATCAACAAATAAAAGATTACAAATTATTAATTAATTTGTACTTAGATTTGTTATATTCCAATCCTGGCGAAATATCTAATGTGCAAAATCAGTTGCAAAGTTTTTTGGCGTACAACCCCAACGATACTGCGGCTCTTTATGAACCCCTATTAAAGCAGGAATTAATTAAACGAATACAGAAACATCCGGATAATGTGGTATATGTGGAGTTGTTGATATATCTTTTAACGCAGCAAGGTGACTATGAGCAGGCCTTTTTACAGGTAAAAGCATACGACAAAAGGAGCAAAGATGATGCTTTGAAACTATTTCAATTCTGTCAGATTTGTTCTAAAAATCAGCATTATGCCATTGCAGAAAAATGCTTTGAGGAGGTGATGAAGAAAGGAAAGCAACATCCCTTTTACGAAAGTGCCAGATTAGAATATCTTCAAAATAAGTACTACGCTGTTACTACGTCGCCATCTGTTTCTGTTCAGGATATTTACGACTTGAAAAATAGATTGTATGTCTACATAAAAGAAAATAACAATTCTTCTATTATTTATCCGCTTGTAATAACCCTATCAGATGTTTATTCTAAATATTTAAATGATTTCACCACAGCAGATAGCTTACTACAAAATTTTATTGAGCGTTTACAGATAAAAAATGAAATCAAAGCATTATTTAAGTTAAAACTTGCGGATGTGTATGTATTGCAAAATAGATTGTGGGAGGCCATGTTATTGTGTATGCAGGTAGAAAAAGATTTTAAGTACGAAGAGTTAGGCCAGGATGCACAATTTAAAAGGGCAAAGATTAGTTTTTATTCTGGAGAATTTAAACTGGCAAAATCACAGGCAGACATTTTGAAAGGCGCTACTTCTAAATTAGTAGCAAATGATGCTATGCAACTTTCAATGTTGATTTCAGATGCTTTAAATAATGATTCATCTGGCGCTGCATTAACGTATTATGCAAAAGCTGAATTGCTGCTTATTCAAAATAAGTGGAGCGATGCTTTAATTATGTTAGATTCTATTAATCAAAAATTTACCCAACATTCCTTGGAAGATGATATATTTTTTCAGAAAGCAAAAATTTATGAGCAAAAGCAGGATTGGCCTAATGCAGAGCAGATGTATCTAAATATTCTGAATTATTATCCGCAGGAAATGTATGCAGATGATGCGGCATTTAAGTTAGCACAATTGTATCAATTTAAATTGAATGATAAAGCCAAAGCAATGGAGTATTATTTGAAGCTAATGTCCGATTATCCGGGAAGTTTGTATGTACCAGAAGCCAGAAAAATATACAGGATATTAAGAGGTGAAAATGTCAATTAAACAAACTTTTTTAAATATTCCGGATGTTTATTGGAAAGTGTTATATTGGCTTGTAGCACTTATCTTGTGCTGGGTAGAGTCGCAGGGAAGAAGTGATTTTACGATTTATCAATTGGCATCTACAGATTTGGTTCAAGGTAATTGCCCGTATTCGCATTCCTATATTGATGGTTATTACTATTATTATTCTTTGTTATTCGCGTATTTGATTTATCCATTTACTTTGTTGAATGAGTTTACAAGTACATTTTTATGGTTGTTTTTCAATGCTGGATTGTTATATCGGATTATGGTGGAGATCCATTCTTTTTTGGATTGGAAAAATATATTCAGAGAAAAGCAAGTGTTGTTTTGGGCTTTGCTGACTTTGTTCAGTATTCGTATCATTCGGGAGAATTTTCATTCAGCGCAAGTGACGATTTTAATATTATTTTTAATGCTGTATTCATTAAAATATGTCTGGCAAGAAAAGGATGTGTTAGCAGGATTATTTTTAGCATTGGCGATTAATATCAAATTGTTGGCACTTCCTGTTTTGGTTTATTATATCTATAGAGGATATTGGAAAGCGGTGAGTTGGACAATGTTATTTTTAATTTTGATGTATGGTATTCCTTTGCTTGTAATGGGTTTAGATTTTTATGAATCGTGTATGCAAGCATGGTGGGCGCTGGTTAATCCTTCTAACGATAAGCATTTAATAGATGTTGAAGAGAGAAGTTTTCATAGTATTACAACATTAATAAGCACATTGTTTTTGAAACATCCACCGGATATTTATGCTTTACCAATTCGGCGATATATTGTTGATTTAAGTGTAGAGCAAGTGAAATGGATGATTCAAATTACAAGAATAGTGTTGATGCTATCGGTATTGTTGGTAATTAAAGAGTTGCCATTTCGGAAAGTAAAAAGTAATTATCAATTGTTTTTTGAATTTTCGTATGTGGTAGCTTTGATACCATTGTTATTTCCGCATCAGCAGCACTATGCTTTTTTGTTGCAAATGCCTGCTATTGGAATATTAATTTATTATTGGATTTTAGGAAGATTAAAAACATTAGAAAAAGTATTACTGGTAATCATATTCTTGTGTTTTAATTTGAAAATAATTTTAGGAGTTTGGAATGAGTATTATGAGCATTTTAAGATACTTGGTTATGGTGCATTGATAGTGCTGATACTATTGATTAACATTAAATTGAAAGAACTTCGTAGTTGATATTGTATCTTAATTAGATAGAGCATTCTGACTTTATCGGGAAGGTGGAGGGTTTGAAGGAAGACAATCAAGATGGTTAATAAGATGAAAAAAATAATTTTACAATGTTTGTTATTCTTATTACTTTTGCACCAGCAAATTTTGGTCCCGTAGCTTAATTGGATAGAGCGTCTGACTACGGATCAGAAGGTTGAGGGTTCGACTCCTTCCGGGACCGCAAGCATGTTGTAAAAAGAGAAGCAAAGAAGGGTAGTTATTTTGTTTAAAGTAATTGGATAGAGCGCCCCGACTTTGTCGGGGAGGTGGAGGGATGACAGATTGTTTTGAAAGACAGATTTATTTAGTGTAGAAAAGTATACAACATTGAGTTTATTATAAACTCATAAAAGATTTAGTTTTGCAATCTCGCTTTACAATTTAATTTATTGGAATTATCAATGAATTAGGAAAGTTGGAAGTATTAGTCATTGCAACACTATCAGAAATGTTGGTTTTGGAATGGTTTATTAGTACTTAAATTGCTAAGTACTCACCAATATTCTTTTTAACGTGTTCTATTTTACCATCAAGTGCACAAAGTTTTTCACGAAGGGCACAAAGAAAATTTTATCTTATCAAATATTCATAAATACCTAATTAAAAAAACAAAAGCAAGTTTATTAATTTACATAAAAATTTCACATAATCCATGCACTCCCAAAAGTGATTGCAAAAACCTATTACCACTTTTTTGGAACAAATTTCTTGTCATTTTTAATTTTTGCTGTATCGCCCTTTACCTCTATTA
>CAZNVL010000100.1:0-3176 GCA_964576565.1 uncultured Flavobacteriaceae bacterium
AGGCGAAAGAACAATTGATGTACACATTCGTAAAATACGTGAAAAAATCGGCGATGACTATATTAAAACCATCAAAGGATTAGGGTATAAGTTGGAATTGTAATAAAAAAGGAAGCAATATAACAATTGCTTCCTTTTTTTAGTTATTTGTTGTCTTCATTAGGTTTTTACTCTTTAAATATTTTTGAAGTATAAATATGATTACGATTGCTGTCAATGACTTTAATAAAATATATTCCATTTGACCAATTAGAAGAATGTATTTTTACCTCCTTATAGACATTGTTTTTTTCATAAACCTTCATTCCCAATGAATTATAAATTTCAATATTTGAACTAAATGGCAAATAAACAGCAATCCAATCTTTTGCAGGATTAGGATACACGAGAATATTTTGATTCATAACTTCTGATAAGGTAGATATTCCCGTTGTTACACAAGTCGTATCTACCATTTGTCCATTGCTACTCACTACCGCACTTTGTAATCCTGCTCCATTCTCGGCTTTTACATTGAAATAATAGGTAGTACCGTGAGTAATGGATGGGATATTTACTGTTATTAAAGTATTTGCCCATGCGTTTGTCCAGTTGATGACATTCGTTGCACCAGCACTTGTTCCCACCGAATACCAATATTGTGTGAGTCCAGAATGGGGATCCGTAGAAGTAGCCCAGTTGGCACTTAAACTATCTTTTGTACAGGCGACATTAATATCTGTCGTTTTCCCATCATTCACCGGAGAAGGTAAGGTGGGCGGTGTCCAATCTACATTTACATCATCATAAGCAATAGAAGAAATATTATCCGCATTATCTTGCGAAATGGATTTAATACGTCCAGCAGGCGTAGAAGGATTCGGATTTTGATAACGCAAATCCGTATTACCCGGACCTACTGTTACACTAACATTTCCACTGACTCTTGAACGATAAATTTTCAATTGATTAATACTCATCACAGCATTACCACTTCTGAAGGACACATATTTCCCATTGGAAGCATTATGCGGTGAAGGATCTTGCCACTTGTTGATAAGTTGATTATTCCAATACGTCCAGATTTCACCGGTTGTTCTATCGTAAATAACTTTTACATTATACCATGTATTGGCAGAAAATGTCAATGGAATGTCCACTACCGGAGAACTAAAAGTATTATTCACCGTTTTATACAATTGAAATTTTTGATTATCTAATCGGAACCATACAAAGTACGAATTGCTTCTATTAGAAGTAGACCCCGTATCACAGAAAAAGTGAAAGCCACCTCTTCTATTGGTACCGGTACCATCTAATTTAATATCAAATTCATAAAGGTATCGATTAGATAAAGTTTGATCCACAAAAGCATAAATGTTTGTGTTACCTGCAGTAGAAGAAATTTCATCACTTTGGATCAGTGCACCGCCGCTTTGTGACCAAACGCCAACAGTCGGTGTCCAGTACGGCCGAATAGCAGAACTATCAAAATTATCGCAGAAAAATCCTCTGCTACGATTGGCATCCCAATAGTTACCGTTATATTCAATGACTTGATAATAACCCTTTTGAATACCGCTTCCGCCGGTATTATCAGCATCTGAAATAGTACTCGTAAAATTGGAAGTCACCCACAAGGGTGCGCTCACTGCTGTTGTTGGTGCTATATTATCAGTAGCAGAACCTGTTGCTGTAATGGTATATGTTGCCGCCCAACCTGTAGCCGTAGTAGCACAATCACTTCGAAATTCGACAAGCAAAGAATCATTATTCACGGTGATATTTCCCGGTGAATTCGTGCCTGTGTAATATCCCACTAGTGGTGACCATACAGAACCACCATTGTAAATGTACAGATAATCCCAAGTATTTTCTAAACTAAAACTTGAAAAAGACAAGGAAATTTGAGTGGCACCAGCTTGAGTAAACAAATAAATTTTTCTTTCGTCATCAGAATAATTACCGGTATTCCCACCACTATCATAAAAACTTCCTGTAGCAGCGGTAAAAGTAGTAGTAATGGAATAGGGTGAATTAATGAGTTTGTAGTATCTATCCCAATTCCAGTATTGCCCGGGGTCTGTATGCGTTTGGTTCGGATAATGTTGATGACCTTTAATTTTTGTACAAGAACCGGGAATGGAAGATTGATTGTAATTAGTAGTCGGTAACCATGGCCAGAAGCCAGTTCTTAACGGACTAATACCGTAGCCACTATTACAAATATCTTTTACCAAAGCAGCAGAAGAATTATACATAGCCGTTGTGTACCAGTTATATCCTGTTGCCATATATCCTTCATGTTCCAGGCCAATAGTATAAGGATTTTCTGTGCCAACATGCCATGCTTTATTGGCTTCCAAAACCATTTGAGTCACTTGCCCATCACTGCTTCTTAAAACATAGTGTGCAGATACACTCGCAGAACAATTTTTAAACCAGGAAATAGCACCCGCATAACTGCCTTCTGTATCATGAATAGTAACGGCTGAAATGGCTGTGCCACCTCGTGATGAATAATTACAACTGGCAGCCGGATTCCAAATAGCAGGCGGATAGTCAGCCGAAGTAATTTGATTATTTGAACTCATCTTGTACATTGCTCCCTCATTCGTATAAATACTTTCATCGGTAATACTCACATATCTTGCACTTAACACAGCATAATTTTCTTTAAAGATTTCTCTTAAATCTAAATTGTAATTTGGGAAATGATAAGCATTTTGAAATTCGGGCTGTGCTAAAAACCAATATAATTGATAAAGATGTGATTGCATAGCAAAATCATTGATTAAATCTTGACTTAAAGGCAGTTCGCTTAATTCAATAAAAATGCTTTTGTAACGTTCTAAATTTTCCGTACCAAAGATATTTTTTTGTTGTTGTAAATTTTGGAATGCCGCTGCATACGCCAGAATGGATGTTTCAGGATTATTTTTAATATCATTTATGGAAAAGCCGGAAAGTTGAGCCACTTTCAAAAGGTTTTCACGAAAATAATTTTTACCATCTTCTATCAATCCCATCACTGTAAGTGCTTTTGGAAGTCCAATACAACTGTTTTGAGTCCCGTCCAGATGATAAAATCGTGTTTGCGTATAAGCAATGGACTCTAAAAAACCTTTAGGAACGGATGGATAAATCGCATACGCCTTTTGAAAAGAAGCATAGTAAGGGTTTTCAGGCGTTTCAAT
>CAZNVL010000100.1:3276-6949 GCA_964576565.1 uncultured Flavobacteriaceae bacterium
TTTTCTACTTTTAAGTTTTCAATGATAAAATCTTGTCGTTCGGGGGTGTTTTTGCCCATATAATAACTTAACAACTCTTGTATAGATGCTTTTTGGTCAAGCAACACTGGTTCAAGCCGTATATCTTTTCCAATAAAATGACGAAATTCGTCGGGAGAAATTTCTCCTAATCCCTTAAATCGCGTTATTTCCGGCTTCCCGCCTAATTTTTCAATGGCTTGTCTTTTTTCTTCTTCAGAATAACAATAAATGGTTTCTTTTTTATTTCTTACTCTAAACAAGGGCGTTTGTAAAATATACAAATGATTATTCTTTACCAGTTCCGGGAAAAATTGTAAAAAGAAAGTCAATAATAACAACCGAATATGCATGCCATCTACATCGGCATCGGTTGCAATCACAACATTATTATATCGTAATGTTTCTAATCCGTCTTCAATATCCAAGGCGGCTTGCAATAGATTAAACTCTTCGTTTTCGTACACCACTTTTTTGGTAAGCCCAAAGCAATTCAAAGGTTTTCCTTTCAAACTAAATACGGCTTGTGTTTGTACATCTCTTACTTTTGTGATAGAACCGCTCGCAGAATCTCCTTCACAAATAAATAAGGTAGATTCAAAACGTCGTGGATTTTTTTCATCCGTCAAATGAATTTTACAATCCCGCAGTTTTTTATTATGTAAAGAAACTTTTTTGGCTCTCTCTCGGGCTAACTTTTGAATACCGGCTAACTCTTTACGCTCTTTTTCATTGACTTGTATTTTATTTTCAATGGCTTTGGCTATTTCCGGATTTTTATGCAAAAAATTATCTAATTCTTTTGATAAAAAATCTCCGACAAAACTGCGAATGCTCTGTCCACCGGGCGCTATTTCCTGCGAACCTAATTTTGTTTTTGTTTGGGACTCAAAAACCGGTTCCTGAATTTTTACAGAAATAGCCGCAATGATGGACTTGCGAATATCCACGGCTTCGTAATTTTTTTTGAAAAAATCCCGAATGACTTTGACTACCGCTTCTTTGAAGGCAGACAAATGCGTACCGCCCTGAGTAGTGTATTGGCCATTCACATAAGAATAATATTCTTCTGTAAAATGCTCGTTGCTGTGTGTAAACGCTACTTCAATATCTTCTCCACGCAAATGAATGATAGGATACAAAATTTCTCCACTGATGTTTTTTTCTAATAAATCTTTTAAACCATTTTCAGATTTGTAAATATGCGTATCATTTAATATAAGTGTCAAACCTGTGTTTAAGTAAGCATAGTTCCACAACATTTTATCAACATATTCATGGATATAATGATATTTGGGAAAAATACCATCGTCCGGTGTGAACTCAATCAGCGTACCATTGGGTTCTGATGTTTTTTTAACCGGTTCTTCTTTTATCAAGACGCCTTTGCTAAAGATGGCTTCTTTGTATTGTCCATCTCTGTATGCTACTACTCTGAAATGTGTAGAAAGTGCATTCACGGCTTTTGTACCGACACCATTTAATCCGATAGATTTTTTGAATGCTTCGCTGTCGTATTTTCCACCGGTATTGATTTTTGAAACAGCATCTACTACTTTTCCAAGGGGAATACCACGCCCGTAATCTCTGACCGAAACCGTTCCTTGATGAATTTTGACTTCAATTTTTTTTCCAAAGCCCATCATAAATTCATCAATAGAGTTGTCAATAATTTCTTTTAGTAATACATAAATACCATCGTCAAAAGAAGATCCGTCGCCTAATTTTCCGATATACATTCCGGGACGCATCCGAATGTGTTCTCGCCAATCCAGTGATTTGATGGACTCTTCGGTATATTGCCCAACATTTTCTTTCGCCATAATTTAATTTTTGCAGCAAAATTACTACAATTAGAAAAGATTAAGAAAAGACAATTATCCACAAATGCCTTTTAATATCTATTTTTACGGCAATGCGGAAGAAATTATTATTCATTTTTTTTATATTTTACGAATCCTTAAAGTGTCAGATAATAGTGCAAGGACATGTGTTGGATGAAGACACTACCAAAGTTTTACCATTTGCTTATGTTATTAATAAAAATACAAGTTTTGGTACTGTAACGGATGTCAATGGTTTTTTTTCTATAAAAGCCCATCAGGAAGATACATTGATATTTTCTTATACAGGTTATGTCAAACAATATATTCCAGTAACTTTTTTCAATAAACAAAAAAAAGTTGTTCTCAAAAAAAATACTTTTTTATTAAAGCAAGTGAATGTTCAGGTATTGAAGTATGAAAATTATGAAAAGGACTATATGAAACGAGTCATCGAAAAATCTCAAATGCCTGTGATAGATGTCATTTCAAGTCCAATTACAGCACTCTATATGCAGTTTAGCAAGAAAGGAAGGGAATTACAGAGACTTTCTAAAATTTTTGAAGAGATATTTATAAAAGAGCAAGTAGAAAAAAAACTCAATCCGCAGATATTGTATCAATTGACCGGTGATGCCAACATTGACCTTGAAGCATTGCGAAAATTTTGTGGCTTTTATTTAAGTGATTATTACATTTTAAATCACGATGGCTACGATTTGTATTCAAGAGTTTTAGAATGCTATTACAGATATAAGTTTGAAAAAGAAAATTGACTATCTGTATCCTAATGTTTTTCTTACTATCTCTAATTTTTCTTGTGCAATTTTTCGGGCCTTGTTTTCACCAATCTGAAGTATTGCTTCTATTTGAGAGGTATTTTGCATAAGATCCTGATAAATTTTTCTTTGTTCTTTAAATTTCTCTAATATCAATTCAAACAAAGCGGTTTTAGCATGTCCGTATCCATAGCCCCCTTTCAGATAATTGGCACGCATAGTTTCTACATCATTAGGTTCTGCCAATAATTTATACAATTTAAAAACATTGCAGGTATCAGGATTTTTAGGGGCTTCAAGTGGTGTGCTATCCGTTACAATAGATAGTATAACTTTTTTCAATTCTTTTTCAGGTAAAAAGATATTGATAAAATTTTTATAGGTCTTGCTCATCTTTTGGCCATCAATGCCCGGGACAATCATTACTTCTTCTTTAATTTTTGCTTGTGGAAGTATAAAAATTTCTTGTTGAGTAATTCTATTGAATGTAGCGGCAATATCACGCGTCATTTCAAGATGTTGAATCTGATCTTTTCCTACGGGAACAATCTCACCATCGTATAACAGAATATCAGCTGCCATCAAAACAGGATAGGTAAACAGCCCGGCATTTACATCACTCAGCCGATTGCTCTTGTCTTTGAAGGAATGTGCATTAGCTAACATTGGAAAAGGCGTAAAGCAATTTAAATACCAGGTGAGTTCACACACTTCTGGGATTCTACTTTGTCTATAAAAGCAATGTTTATTATAATCTAAACCAAATGCAATCCACGTGGCCGCTACAGCATACGTGCTTTGACGAATAAATTCGGAATCTTTAATCGTAGTCAGAGAATGCAAATCTGCGATAAAATAAAACGCTTCATTTCCCTGAACATTACTCAGTTCAATTGCTGGAATGATAGCGCCTAAGATGTTTCCAAGATGCGGAATGTTGGTGCTTTGAATACCCGTTAATATCCTTGCCATAGCGGGACAATAATACGGAATTTTACCATAGTTCAACAATGTAGTACAGTTTTTCCTTCCTATTTTCCTACGATTTTATTA
>CAZNVL010000101.1:0-6844 GCA_964576565.1 uncultured Flavobacteriaceae bacterium
GATATTTCAGAGCAACGAATAACAAAAGTTTAGAACAAATTTATCAGGAAATTGACAAAATGGAAAAAAACATTATTCTTGAAAAAAATTACACCAACCGCAAGGACTTGTATTATCCTTTTGCTCTACTGGCATTGATTTTACTACTGGCAGAATTTTTATTAAAGCATACCTACTTCAAAACAATTACATAAAAATATCAAAGAACTTTTCATTCTGCATCTAACTATATCAAAAAGATCAACGCAAAACTTAAAATTCAATGTATCGTTTTGAACACAAAGAATACCTATATTGGTTATTGCTTCTTATTGTATTGTTGATAGTTTTCATCATCTCATTAATTCATGGAAAAAGCAAAAGAAAATTATTAGGCAATCCAACCCTTGTGCTGCAACACATTCCACAGTTATACATTTTTTCAAAATGGATAAAATTTATACTATTTAGTTTCTCTATAGCAGCGTTAATTGTAGCATTAGCTAACTTTCAAATTTTTACCGGAAGTCATGAAGTAAAAGTAAAAGGTTCGGATATTATGGTGTGCTTGGATATTTCCAACAGTATGCTGGCACAAGATCTTTCACCCAATAGATTAGAAAGAGCAAAAATGGCTTTACAAAAAATGGTGGATAACTTACAAGGCGATAAAATTGCAATCATCGTCTTTGCAGGCGATTCTTACGTTTTATTACCCCTGACAGTAGATTACAATGCAGCAAAGATATTTATACAATCCATCAATACCGATATGATTTCGATTCAAGGGACGAATGTAGGGAGTGCTCTTCAAAAAGCTCTGGAATCTTTTGAAAACTCCAATCACCTTGCCAATAATAAAGCCGTTATTTTAATAACCGATGGCGAAGACCACGATGGAAATGCTGTTGAAATAGCTAAAAAATTGGCCGAAAAAAATATCCCCATTCATTGCATCGGCATTGGCTCTGAACAAGGCGCCCCAATTCCTGTTTATGAAAATGGACGAATGATAGGATATAAAAAAGACAAAGAAGGCAATACCGTCATTACTAAACTTAATAAAAACTTTCTGAATGAGTTGGCGTCAGAAACACAAGGAATTGTGGTAATTGCTTCCAATAGTGATTTTGGCTTGAACACTTTATTAAAAGAAATTAAAAAATTAAACAAAGCAGAAACCGATACGATACAATTTAAAGATTATGAAAGCCAATACCAATGGTTTTTAGGAGCTTCCTTATTCTTACTTTTAATAGAATTTTTAATCTCTGAAACCAAACCAAAATGGTTAAATGTATTTGGCAAATGGCTGAATATTTAATAACACCACTATGAAAATTTTTTTATTAACAATGTTTAAAACTCAACTGCTTCTATTCTTATTTATCTTTGCAATATCATGGAGATTTTATTCTCAAAATCCGAATCAATTGGTCTACGAAGGGAATAAAGCATTTCACAAAAACAACATGCAATCCGCCATCAATAAATATAACGAAGCATTGAAAATGAAACCCAATCATAAAAAAGCACTCTATAACCTTGGCAATGCTTTATACAAAGAAGCACTTACATTAAAGTTTTCCAACAACACGGCATTTAATATCAATAACAAAGATTCTATTGCCAACTTAATGTTACAACGTTCTGCTGATTTATACTCTGCTGCTGCACAATTGTATCAAAATAAAGACACGCTCCAAAAGGTATACCACAATCTTGGAAACGCTTATCTTTTCCAAAAAAAATACAACGAAGCCATTGATGCCTACAAAAAAGCTTTGAAAATAAATCCTAACGACGAAGATACCCGCTACAATCTTGCCTTTGCACTCAAACAAAAAAAGAATAACGGCGGCGGTGGTGGTAGCAATAATAAAAATCAACAACAAAATCAACAAAACCAACAACAGTCACCACAAATCAATAAAGAACAAGCAGAACGGCTGCTTCAAACACTCATCCAAAAAGAAAAAGAACTACAAAATAAAAAAGAACAACAACCCGCTGGACATCCCGTAAAACCTGAAAAAGATTGGTAAATATGAAACCTCTAAAGCGACTAATTTTGTTATTAGCGTGGAGCATTTCAACCTTTGCTCAAAAGTTAGACGTACAAGTGAGTACGACCAAACCCTCTGTGGGCGTGCCTTTTGAAATTGCCTTTCACATGAACGCAGCCCCTCAGGATTTTACACCGCCATCATTCAAAGATTTTCAAGTCATCTCAGGACCCAATCAAAGCCAGAACATTCAGTTCATCAACGGTAATTTATCTCAATCGTTTTCCATTTCTTATGTCCTCATACCCAAAAAAGAAGGCGCAGTAGTCATAGGTGCTGCCAAAGCCATATTCAACGGAAAATCTGTATACAGTTCCCCCATTACTCTGGATGTCCAAAAAGGAAACAGCAATTATTCGGCTCAACAAAATAAAAGTAATACAAATAACAACAATCCCTCTTCAGTAAAAATAGACAATGAAGACATTTTTGTGAGAACATTTGTGAACAAAAAGCAATGCTATTTAGGTGAACAAATTACATTAACACAAAAAATCTACACTCGTTTAGAATTACGTGGTATTCAAAATATCAAATTCCCTTCTCTTGAAGGATTCTGGGCAAAAAATCAAGATAAAAATAATAATATCCAATTACACATTGAAAACTTGGATGGTATCAATTATTATGTAGGTGAAATCAGCACCCAATATATTTTTCCTCAAAGAAGTGGAAAATTGACCATTCCGCCATTAGAAATTGAATGTGTGGTAAGAAAAAGAAGCAACCGCCCGCCTCGTGATATTTTTGAACAATTTTTTGGCGTCAATGCTTATGAAGACAAAGTTGTAACCCTCAAAAGCCAGCCCATTACTATTCAAGTAGACGATTTACCAACACAAAACAAACCCGCTAATTTCTCTGGTGCGGTGGGAACTAACTTTTCATTCAAAGTAGAAATCAATAAAAACAAAGTCGCTGCCAATGACGCCATTAACCTGAAAGTTACAATCTCTGGAAATGGCAATATACCGCTCATTGATGCTCCCAAAATTAATTTTCCTTCAGAATTTGAAACCTATGACCCTAAAATCACCGAAAACATTTCTACTGCCAATGGTATAAGCGGAACAAAAACCTTTGAATACCTTATCATTCCAAGACAAGAAGGCACCTACAAATTAAACAACATTCAATTTTCTTACTTCAATCTAAATTCAAAATCGTATCTTACTATTCCTTCTCCTGAAATTGTCATTGAAGTAACGCCTTCAACTCATCCTAATAATAACGTCGCACAAGTGTATCAACAATTCAAACAAGAAGTCAATGCTAATGACAACGACATTCATTTTATTAAAACTTATCCCTATATCATTACAAAAAAAGATGAAACATTTTTTAATTCACCCACCCATCTCCTTACTTTATTTTTCCCTTATGTGGCAATGTTAGTAGTTTTTGGTTATTATTCATATCAAAAAAATCTTCGTCAGGATTGGGCCAGTTATCAGCAAAAACGTGCTTCCAAAATGGCACATCAGTATTTGCGTACGGCAGAACAAGCACTTCAGAAAAACCAAACAACTGAGTTTTATACCGCCATCTTACAAGCATTAGAAAATTATTTTATTTTCAAATTCAAAGTGCCAAAATCAGAATTGTCAAAAGATAAAATCAAAAATATCTTCCATCAACAACAAATTCCTGAATCCATTCAAAATCATTATTTTGAAATTTTAGATACCTGTGAAATGGCCAAATATTCACCGATTCAAACAAGGACATCTCTGAATGAAGTATACACCAAAGCCCAACAAATCATTACTCAAATTGAACAACATCGTCACTCTGCTTAATTTTACTATTATGAAGATGAAAAAACTTTGTCAACGACTTATTATTTGCTTTGTGCTCGTGTTTTTTAATTTTTCACTTATAGCAGAAAATATATCTGATATTTCATCTATCATTAAATCTGCAGAAGAAGCGTATAAACAAAAAAATTATTCCAGGTCCATTGAACTATATCAAAAAATTTTAAATCAACATTATGAAAGTTTTGAAATTTATTACAATCTTGGGAATGCTTATTTTAAGAACAATCAGTTAGGCAAAGCCATTTTATATTATGAAAAAGCCAAAAGATTAAATTCCTCTGACCCTGATTTGAAGCATAATTTATCCATTGCTTACAATAAAACGATTGATAAAATGGACACTAAAGAAAATTTTTTTATAGAAATAACTAAAAACAATTTTTTGAATCAATTCAATCTAAATTTTCTCGCTTATGTAACCATTGCCATTGCATTTCTGACGCTATTCGTATTTATTTTATTTTTGTATCACATACTTTATAGAAAATTATATGCTACCTTATTGATTTTATTGGTGTTTGCAAACCTTGCTCTTTACCTCCTTGCCTATTCCTCTCAAAAATCCCAACAGACAAGCCATTTTGCTGTTATTACTGAAAAACAAGTAAAAGTGAGTAACGAACCTATTCCGAATGCCGTGATTAAGTTTAATTTACACGAAGGAACAAAAGTAAAATTGCTACAAAAAGTAGATAATTTTTATTTAATTCGTCTTGAAAACGGCGCTGAAGGTTGGATAGATGAAAAGTCAATAGAGATTATTTAAATTTTTCTGTTTTTCAAGCACTCTTTTCTTCCCAGATATTGGCTAAATGGACAATGGTTTGTACGGCTTTTTGCATATCCTGAACACTCACCCATTCCTGCTTGCTGTGAAAAGCGTGTTCGCCGGCAAATATGTTCGGACACGGCAATCCCATGAACGATAATCGTGAACCATCTGTGCCGCCTCTTACAGAAGATAAGATCGGTTCAATGCCGGTACGTTTTATTGCCTCAATAGCATAATCTACCACAAAAGGATGTTGATCTAAAATTAATTTCATGTTTCGGTATTGCTCTTTTATGATAACATGGGCAGACGATTTAGGATAGTTTTGAATGACTTGATGAACAATAGTTTTAAGAATATCTCCCATGGATTGTAAGGTGTTTTCTTCAAATGCCCGCAGAATAAAATGTATTTCCACTTTATCAATATTTCCTTGAATACTGGTGGGATGAATAAAAGGTTCTTTTTTTTCTGTTGTTTCCGGGGCTTTGTCTTTGGGGAGCAGAGCAATTATTTCAGCAGCAATTTTCAAGGCATTTTCCATTTTATTTTTGGCAAGTCCCGGATGCGTTGAATATCCTTGAATTTCAACAATGGCCATATCGGCACTAAACGTTTCATTTTCAATATGTCCTAATGTTTCGCCGTCAATAGTGTAACCGTAGTGTGCATTTAATTTTTGAAGATTAATTTTTTCTGTCCCTCTGCCCACTTCCTCATCGGGTGTAAATACGACTTTAATCGTCCCGTGTTTAATTTCAGGATGTTGAATCAGAAAGTGCATCGCGTCCATGATTTCTGCCACGCCGGCTTTATTATCCGCACCTAACAAAGTAGTACCACTGGCTGTGATAATATCATTTCCGATTTGATGTTTTAATTCGGGATGATTTTCGGTCGTCAAAACTTGCGTGGTATCCTCCGGCAAAACGATGTTCTGTCCCTGATAATTCTTGTGAATAATGGGCTTTACATTTTTTCCGGAACAATCCGGTGAAGTGTCCATGTGTGCACAAAAAAAGATAGTGGGCACGTGTTTGCTTGTATTGGCAGGTAATTCGGCATATACATAGCCATTTTCATCCATTTCAACGTTTTGCATACCCATTGTGTTTAATTCTTCTACCAGCACACGGGCTAAATTTTTTTGTTTTTCAGTACTTGGGAATGAAGTGCTATTGGGGTCAGATTGAGTGTCAATTTGTACATATTTAATAAACCTGTCTACAACTGTATACGAATACAATTGGAATGTTTCATGGATAAGATTCATAAAATAGTTTTTGCAAAGATGCTACAAAAATATGGCATCCAAAAAACTTATTCTAAACTCAGCTATTCAGTAGAAGTTCATCTAAAAAATTGAGTTTGCAAAATAAAATGTAGTTCACTTTTTATTTATCAAGCTATCTATTTGATTTTTCAATAATTCCGGGTGGTGTGAAAAGTAATTTAATAAGCTATCTCTTTGTGATGGGCTTAAATTATCTTCTACAGTCAAACATTGTAAAGTGTCGTTCCACTTTTGTTCGGCCGTTAATTTTTGACTCAACACTTCTGCTTCTACCCATTTTTCCAGCGTTCCACAACTGGAAGAAAAGGATGTCTTCTCTGATTTTTTTGAACACTGAATAAAAATCAGCATGCTTATTGAGAATAAGCTTCTCATCAATATCTCACACCGCCCAGCTCGCATATAATTTTATATTCCTCTTCTGTTACTTTACTTACAGATAATCGCTGCTGCTTAACCAATTGCATTGATTGAAGCACCGGATGTGATTTTATTTCTTCTAAACGTACAGGTTTTTTCAAACTTTTATAGGGCTTTATATCTACACATACCCATTTGCCGGTAGGATCTGTCGGGTCCGGATAGTGCTCTTTAATTACTTCTGCAATGCCTACAATAGCAAGCCCTTCATTACTATGATAAAACAAGCATTTATCTCCTTTTTGCATGCTCATCAGGTTTTTTCTGGCCTGAAAATTTCTTACTCCGTCCCAAAAGGTTTTGCCGTCGTTTAATAATTGTTCCCAACTATATTTCAATGGTTCGGATTTTATCAGCCAGTATTGTGGCATACCGTATTATTTTTTTCTGGGTTTAGTACTTGTTTTTTTAGTAACCGAAGCGGCTGCTTTTGGGGTGCTTGTTTTTTTCTCTGGTTTGCTGACTTCTTCTACCAGTTCTCCACCTTTAAAAT
>CAZNVL010000102.1:0-6803 GCA_964576565.1 uncultured Flavobacteriaceae bacterium
AAAAAATTATGGACTTAATTTAGCTAACATTTTAGTTCAGTGCTGTTTCATTGGATATTAAAGTGTTAGAATAAATTGTTTGAAGGATGGCTTGTGCCTGATGAATGCCTGTTACACTTTCAAACAATAATTGTAATTTGTTATTTTGTTCCTTTAATGTACAGAAATTTTTTTGTAAAGATATAAAATGCAGTATTTTTTCAAATGTGTTTGTTTGATAATAAGGATGCGATGGATTGCTGATAAAGTTTAAAAACATTTTGTTGTTCTTAATGATGATTTTTTCAAAGCCAAGTTGTGCTGCTTTCCATCTGAGTTTAATGGAATTGATAAGTTCCGTTGTTTCTTTTGGAATGGGACCAAAGCGGTCGCTTAGCATTGTTTGAAATGCTTCTAACTGCTGATAATTGGTACAACTGTTTAATTGGCGGTATAGATTTAATCGTTCTGTAGAATTTTCCACATAATTGTCTGGAATAAACAGCGGTAAGTCCGTATCCAGAACTGTGTCTATCAACAAATGTTTGGTAAAGGCGCTGTTTGATTCGCTTTGTTCATTGGATACTTGTTTGATTTCAGCAATTGTTTCGTTTAGAATTTTCATATAGGCATCAAGGCCTATTTCATTGATGAAGCCACTTTGTTCTGCACCTAATAAATTTCCTGCCCCGCGAATATCCAGATCTTTCATAGCAATCTGAAAGCCGCTGCCTAAGTCAGAAAATTCCAGAATTACATTCAGTCGTTTTTTCGCATCGCTTGTCAGAATGTGTAAAGAAGGGACGAGCAGATAACAATAGGCCTGTCGGTTGCTTCTGCCTACTCGTCCTCTGAGTTGATGTAAATCGCTTAAGCCAAAATTTTGAGCGTTGTTGATAATAATGGTATTAGCATTGCTGATGTCAATTCCGGATTCTATGATATTGGTGGATAGGAGTACTTGTGTTTCGCCATAAACAAAGTTCATCACGGCGTCTTCCAGTTCGTGGCTTTTCATCTGTCCGTGTGCGATAGAAATTTTTACGAATGGCAATAAATTTTGAATATATTGTCCAAGTTCATAAATATCTTGTACTTTATTGTGTACAAAGAATACTTGTCCTCCTCTTTCAATTTCTTTTTGAATGGCTGTTTGGATAATTTCATCCGAAAAAGAATGCAGTTCTGTTTTTACAGGATAACGATTGGGTGGAGGCGTTTGTATTACAGAAAGGTCGCGGGCACCTATTAAACTGAACTGTAATGTGCGCGGAATGGGTGTAGCGGTTAAAGTTAGAGTATCTACGTTCTTTTTTATTAATTTGATTTTGTCTTTGTCTGCTACTCCAAATTTATGTTCTTCGTCAATAATAAGTAATCCAAGGTCTTTAAATTCAAGTTCTTTATTTAATAGTTTATGTGTACCAATTAAAATGTCAATTTTCCCCTCTTTTATTTTCTGAATAATTGCTTTTTGTTCTTTTGGACTCCTGAAGCGATTTAAATAATCTATTGTAACCGGAAAGTTTTTTAATCGTTCTGTAAAAGTTCGGAAGTGTTGAAATGCTAAAATAGTGGTTGGCACTAAAACGGCTACTTGTTTAGCATCGCAAACGGCTTTGAAAGCGGCCCGAATGGCAATTTCTGTTTTTCCAAAGCCCACATCACCACATACCAGTCGATCCATCGGATAGGGTTTTTCCATATCTCTTTTAACTTCTCTGGTAACTTTTATTTGATCGGGTGTATCTTCAAAAGGAAACGATGCTTCTAATTCGTGTTGCAGATAATTGTCTTTATTGAATGCAAACCCTTCGGATGCTTTTCTTTCGGCATAAAGGCGAACAAGATCGTAGGCCAATTCTTTTACAGAGTTTTTAATTTTTTGTTTTAAGTTTTGCCATCGTTGGCTGCCTAATTGGTCTATTTTGGGTTCGTGTCCGTCTTTTGAAGAATATTTGCTTAGACGGTACAAATTATGAATGTTGACAAAAAGTGTATCGTTATTTTTATAGAGTAATTTGATAACTTCTTGTTTTTTTCCATTGGTTTCAATGGTATGAAGCCCTGCAAATCGTCCAATGCCGTGGTCTATGTGCACTACATAATCACCGGGTTTTAATTGAATTAAATCTTTTAATATCAGTGTCTGGTTGCTTTCTTCTGCTTTGTCTTTTCTTTTGATAGGGTGGTATTTTTCAAATAACTGGTGTTCGGTGTAAAATGCATATTGATTGTTTTGATCTATGAATCCTTCGTTGATTTCAGCGTCAAGTAGTTGAATGATGGGTTGTTCAATAGAAATGTTTTTTTGTGCTGCAATGTCCTGAATGATTTGAAGAAGCCGTTTGTATTGATTTTTATTTTTGGTTACAAAAAAAATTTTGAATCCTTGTTGATGTTGTTGAATAAGATGTTCTGTTAAAGCATCGTATTTTTTGCCAAATAAAGTTTGTGGTGTAATACTGGTAGTAATGGTCGGTGTGGATGGGGTGTTGGAAAGTCCGTATTCAATGGTAGTTAATTGTTGAAGTGTTTTTAAGATACTTTCTTTTGTTAGTGAAGCGGGATTTATTTCTGATTCAGGTTCTTCGTAAAATAAAGCACTATCTTTCAGAAAAATTTTATCTTTTTCATTAAAGTATTGAAAAATGTTTGACGGTTCTGAATGTGCGACATCTATTTTAGGTATAATGCTGATTTGGTCTAAGTTTTGGAAGGATATTTGAGTAGAGGGCTGGAATAAAGACAATCTCTCAACAGAATTGTTGTTGAATTCTATACGAACGGGATATTCTGCTGAATAAGAAAATACATCTATAATGTTTCCTCTTACAGCATATTGTCCGGGGAATAAGACCAATTCACATTTATTAAAGTGGTATTCTTTTAAGAACTCTAATAAAAAATTATAGGATACAAGTTCGTTTTTATGTAATTGAAATTGGTGGGCATTAAATTCTTTTGGATTGGGGACGGGCTCTTTTATGGCATCCAGATAGGAAATAATAATGGTGCTGTTTTGCTCAGTTTGTGATAATGTTTTTAGTGCAGAGGTTCGTTGTTGCAAATTAAAATCATAGTATTTGTGTTTTTCACCACTTTTGTAGTGGAGAGCGGGAAAGTAAAATACATTGTTGGGTAAAAAAGAATATAGTTCATTAAAACTTGCTAGTGCTTGTTCTTCATCTGGTAATAAGTGTAAGATATTGTTTTTATTTTTTTGATGGGCAAGAATCAATATAGCAACAAAACTTGCATTGAAGCACTCTAAGCGATGATTTTTAGATAAATTCAATCTATACTTCTGTTGAAGTAAAGTCAGATATTCTTGAAAGCAGGAGTTGGACATTTTGTGTGAGTGGGGCAAAGGTAAGAATTGTTGTTGTGTTTTATGGGATAGAAAGTTATAGAATATAATTGATTTATCAGGTGAATATAGAAATGCGTTTATTTTTCTGTGCACAAAAGTTTCTGAATAATTTAGTAACATTGCGGGCAAAAATTGTTTTGCAATGGTCCCATAGTTCAACGGATAGAATAGAGGTTTCCTAAACCTTTGATCCAGGTTCGATTCCTGGTGGGACCACTTTAAAGATCATTGTATTTAATGTATCCCTGTGTATTTTCCTTATTCAGATATATTTACGATTAAAAATGAAGAAACATTCAATCAACTGGCTCTGCGAATTTTTCGTTTTCAATATCAATATAACTCGGTTTATCAAAAGTTTGTAGATAATTTATTTCATAAAAGCATAGATAAAATAAACCAGATACAGCATTATACGCAAATTCCATTTTTGCCAATAGAATTATTTAAGACGCAAAATGTAGTGTGTTTTGAAGTTGAAAAGGATACGAATTATTTTCAAAGCAGTGGTACAACAGGACAACGATATTCCAGACATTTTATTTTTGACGAAAAAATTTATCAAACCTCTGTATTGAATGGATTTCGGCTTTTTTTCGGAGATCCCCAAGATTATCTTTTTATTTTTTTACTTCCTGATGCTAATGAACGTCCGCATTCTTCGCTTATTTATATGGCTAATTATTTAAAGCGTTTTTCAAAATATGAAGAAAGTGGATTTTATTTGAATCATTTTAATAAAGCACTTGATTTAATAAAAGAACATCTTTCTCTGAATACGAAACTTTTTATTTTAGGTCTAAGTTATGCTATATTAGATCTTTCAGAAACCGGAATAAATTTTAATGAGAGTGCTGCTGTTATTTTAATGGAAACGGGCGGAATGAAAGGAAGGCGTGAAGAATTGCCTAAATATATCTTTCATGGTTTATTAAAACAACGAATGAATCTATCAGAAATTTATAGTGAATATGGAATGACAGAATTGTTCTCACAGGCCTATTCTAAGGGTAATGAAAAATTTTTAACTCCGCCATGGATGAAAGTATTGGTTCGCGATCCGGATGATCCTTTGGCTATTTATACGCAACATAAAAAACAGGGTTTAATTTCTATTATTGATTTAGCAAATGTTTACACCTGTTCATTCATCTCTACAGCCGATGTTGGAAAAATAAATGTAGATGGCAGTTTTGAGATATTGGGTAGATCTGACTTTTCGGACATTAGGGGCTGTAATCTAATGTATCAATGAATAGGCCGATACAATAATTAAAATTAGGAATTATTTTTTAGTGCCTTGCTTAAAAAAGGCCTGTGCTTTGGCATTATTGGGGTCTAATTCTTTGATAGTAGTAAAATATTCGGTTGCTTTTTCTTTGTTTTTTTGCGTCATATAATAATAACCTAAATACTCACACGCTTCTATCACATTGTTTTTTTTCGCTGGTAAACTTCTTTCTTCTGGTTTGACTAATGATAAATATTTATCGTAATAGGGTAAAGCAAGCCATTTTTCGTTTTTAGGGTCTAAGTTGGCTTTGGTGCGGGCTTTCCAAACATAAGTTACATCAAAGTTAGGCAATCGGCTGATAACATTGCCAAAGGCCGTATCGGCTTTTTCAAATTGTTTGGCAAAATAATAGGTGCGTCCTGCTTCAAACCAATCTTGCGAATTCATAGCATCGGTGTGTATTTTATCAAAATAAACCGAAGCCAAATCGTATTTTTTATTTTTCAAATAAGTACGGGCAATTTCTTTATACAAGTCATTAGCCACACTAGAATCCATTGTAATGGCTTTATTAACTTCTAATATGCCTAATGAATCATTGCCGTTTTTCATCATCAGCAGTCCTTTGTATTTATAATCAGAGGCCAAGTATTTAAAGTGAGTGCCACCTTTTTCAAAAAAGACGTTTATATAGTTCAATCCTTTTGAATAAGCATCTTTGTCTTTTTTATCACCTAGTTCATAATATGAATAGGCCAAAATTCTATTGACATAAGCATTGTCAAATCCTTGGTTTTTGAGGTTTTCCATTTCACGAATGGCTTCTTCATAGTTCCTTTTTTCAAATAGAAAAGAAGCATATCGATATCTTGCTTCGTTGCTATTATTGAGTTGCAGATATTTTTGATACATTTCAATGGCTTTGGAGTCCATATTGGCTTTGTGATATAATTCTGCCATTTCACGGTAAGCAGGTGCAAAATTTGGTTCTATTTCAATGGCTTTTTTATAGTTCTCTAATGCTAGTTGATAGTTTCGGGCTCTTTCATATAATTTTCCGATTCTCAATATACCTTTGGCGGATTGTGGATTTAACTTAATGGCTTCGTTGTATTGCTTAATAGCGGGTGATCCGTCGGTAGGATTTTTTTCTAGCAAAGCATCGCCCATTAAAATATAGTTGTAAGCATTTTTAGGATCCAGTTTGATGGCTTTATTGATTAAATCAATGGCTTCATCAATGTTTTTTTGTGGGGCGTGAATGTACACTTCTGCTATTTTTCTGAGAACATCTGCGTTTTTATTCTGAGCAATACTGTTAGCTTTGAAAAACTGTGCTTTTGCGTCTTCTGTTTTACCATCATACCAAAGTACCTTACCAGTTCCAACATAGTTTAATGGATAGGTAGGATTTTTTTCAATTCCTTTCTGAAAATAATAAAGTGCACTATCCGATGCGTCTTTTTTAAAATAATTTTCACCTAAATAATAATATATTTCACCTTTATCGGGTGTTGATTTTAAGAGCGTAAGAAATTCTGACGTAGCGGCATCTAATTGCTCGTTATTAGATTTTTTTATAGCACTCTCTAACGATTGTGCAAGAGCTATATTAAAACAAGATAACCCTAAAAACGTAATGACTTGCTTTTTCATAACATTATTTTTATACTAAAATAAAATTTTGTTCCAAACTGATTCCCTAATCGTCAATAAGTGTTAATAAATAAAAAATGGCTCGCCTTTAGGGGGAGCCATGCCTTTACACTGAAAATTATTATTTGGCTTGAATTTCTGCTACCGCATCTTGTAAAGCGGACAAAAATTTATCAAAATCTTCCGGATATAAGAAAATTTTATGCTTTTCAAATTTGAAATTTCCTAAATCATCCATTATTTTTTTCTTTTCAGTAATGGTAATGTAGGATTGATTGGTAGAACGTGTTTCTTTAATATCAATGTAATAGGTCCTTTTGCCGGCCTTAATTACTCTAGCATTAGCATTACCATTTTCAAACTCATGGTTGTTTTCATTAAAATTCATAGTTCTTTTACTTTTGGTGCAAGTATAAGTAAATTATTTTTATTAATAAAAAACTTTTCGTTGTAGTATTAATACATTAACTAAATAAAATTTTTTGTTCATTTTCTTAATTTACGAGCCGTAACAGAATGATTATTAACACTTCATTTTATCTGTCTTCTAAATAATAAAAG
>CAZNVL010000103.1:0-3743 GCA_964576565.1 uncultured Flavobacteriaceae bacterium
TAATACTCTGTACTTCAGTGAGATAAATTTTATTGTAGATTCAATTTACAAGTTTTACACTTTATTACAACAGAACTTGTCCCGATTTATCGGGAACATCGTTAACTCTTCCAATAAATTGGAAGGGTTACCTTTCCGATTCGCTTTGCTTCTCGGGACAAGTTGCCTAAAAATTTTTCCCTATGATAAATTTTTGTAATCACGATTTATCGGGATGTTTTTCTAATATGTCAACCCTCCCATTCCTTCCACAAATGGAAGAAATGGGAAGGGTGAATCTGCACGTGAAAAACTATACGCAGTAATAATTTTTCACATTTGCAGAAAACAATCAAGAATTAAAAAACTCTAATAATTTAGTTACTCTCCATGAAGATATTTTTTCTTATCTAATAGTTCTTCAGGCGATTCTACATTGTCTTCATCTTTAATGCAGCAGTCCACAGGACACACAGCCGCACATTGCGGTTCATCAAAAAAGCCCACACACTCCGTACATTTATCTGTCACAATATAATACACATCCATACTTTTAGGGGCTTGTGGGGCATCGGCATCCACTTCAACGCCAGAATTTTTACCTTGTACTATTCCAGCTAATTTGGTGCCATCTGAAAATCTCCATTCTGCCCCCCCTTCATAAATGGCGTTATTAGGACATTCTGGTTCACACGCACCACAATTTATACATTCGTCTGTTATTTTAATAGCCATAATTTTTCAAAGATTTGCTGACAAAAGTAGAGAAATAATTATAGATAGAAAAATAATTAAAGTCAATTACTATCTAATTTTTCGATGAGCATCTTGTATTTTTGAGCTAATGCTTCCATTGTATGATTTTTCAATACAAAATCTTTTGCTCTGTTACCCATTATTTTTCTTTCCTCATCAGGCATACTATATAGACGAATAATAGCATTTGCTATTTCCTGTGGATCCTGGAAATATATACTTATGCCACATTTTGCCTGTTCTACAATGTTATTGGGCGAGTGAATAGCGAATATAATGGGCTTTGCAGCATATAAATAGTCAAACAATTTATTAGGAGATACGCCATATTTGAATAAATTTTTATTTTCTAAACCTATATAACATACATCAAAAAATTTTAATAAACTCTGAATTTGTTTTTTAGGAATTGGATTAATAAACTGTACATTCTTGAGATTATATTTTTGTCCTAATTGTAATAGTTTTTCTTTTTCACCTCCATCCCCCACAATCAAAAAAACAATTTCGCCTTTATCTTTTAGAATATTGGCTGCTTCAATTAGATAGTGCAGTGCATTAGCTATGCCAAGTGTTCCTGCATATCCTACAATAAATTTATTTTTAGGAATTATTTTTTCCGTTTCATTTGATAATGGCTCGGATGTGTTTACTTCTTCGATGTCAATGCCATTTGGAATGTATTCAAAGGTTCTCTCAAAACCTTCATCTTTCAAATACTGCTGATAATTAGGTAATACAGACACAATTGCATCGCTCTTTGTGATAGCAAAACGTTCAAAAAATTTCAACAATTGAATAAAAGGATGTTTGTTTGAATATCCGCCTAACTCTTGAATAGACAATGGCCAAATATCTTTTACTTCAAAAATCAACTTGGCATTGAATTTCTTTGCCCATTTATAAGCTGGCCATATAGGCATCGTCTGCATAGGTGATACAATAATATAATCGGGCTTACCAATTTTTTTTATTGGTAAAAAAAATAAGGAAAATGTATACCAAAACCACTTTAAAACTCTTTTTATAGAATGTGCAGACGAATACTTCGGAACTTTAATCCATACATACTGTATACTATCAATTTGTTCAAAATTAAACCATTTTTGATGAGGTGGAAATTTCTTGAATAAATGAGAATAAGTAGAACTAATAATGCTTACGGTATATCCAAGTTTAATTAACTTTTTTGACAAATAATAATGTCTGAATTCCATTCCGTGATATGGGCTTCCAGCATATTCATTAATGATCCAGATATGTTTCTTAGATGTATTCACAATTGAAAAATGAGCCACAAAGAAAATAAAAAAGCCGTATCAAATTTTTTGACACGGCTATTTATCATTAATATTGATTAATGAATGCAAATTAGTACATGTGTTGACCGCCATTAATACTATAATTAGCTCCGGTAATAAAACTTGCCTCATCACTTGCCAGGAAACTTACTAAAAAGGCAATTTCATGCGTACCACCTAATCTGCCTACAGGAATTTGTTCAATAATTTTTGCCAATATATCTTCACGTACGGCCATGACCATATCCGTTGCTACATAGCCCGGAGAAATAGTATTCACTGTAATGCCGTATTTAGCGACTTCTAATGCCAATGACTTGGTAAATCCGTGCATGCCGGCTTTTGCAGCGCTGTAATTACATTGTCCTATCTGGCCACGTTGACCATTCACGGATGAGATATTAATAATTCTTCCAAATTTTCTTTCAATCATTTTTTCAATTACATTACGAGTACAATTGAAAACGCTATACAAATTGGTTTTAAGTACAGCGTCCCATTGTTCATAAGTCATCTTAATCAATCGCGTATCTCTTGTAATTCCTGCATTATTTACCAATACATCAATGGGTCCCACTTCTTTTTCAATCTGTTCAATCATCGTCTTCGCAGAATTGAAATCGCTGACATCACCGTAGAATAGCCGAATATCAAACCCTTCGTTTTTCATCTGTTGCATCCATTTCTCGGCCTTTTCCTTCGTATGATAATTCCCTACCACTTTGAATCCATCCTGATATAATTTTTTACACATGGCGGTTCCCAAACCACCCGTAGCGCCTGTAACTAATGCAACTCTTCCTTTCATAGTTGTAATTTTAAAGGTTAATGATTAGTTTTTATTTGATTTTGTTTACATTCATAATCAACGCTTCGCCTGATGTACAAACATTTCCCGTTGCTTTATCTTTAATCAGCGTTTCGACTATAGCCCGATTTTTTTCAGCAAGAATTTCTTTTACCGTAAACTCCGCAATATACGGCGTATCCACATACATTGGTTTCAAAAAGTTTAAAGATTGCTTTAAATAAATCGTTCCTTCACCGGGAAACATTGTTCCAAACACTTTACTAAACAATGCTGCACCTAACATGCCATGCATAATAGGTCGCTTAAACATTGTTTTGGCGGCATATTCCGGATCAATATGAACAGGATTATTATCTCCTGTTACTCTTGCAAACTCTTCTACATCTTTTTGTGAAAATTGGAATTCATGGGTAAATACATCTCCTGTTTTCATAAATTTGTTTTTATACAAAGTATTTTACTGCAAATGTAATGAATAATTGATAAACTCAAAAATTTAATTAAATGCTATTTGAAAGAATAATCATTTTTATCTATTTGATTTTCAATTAGATGTGTAGCAGTAATTAAATTTTGTCAGGAAAAAACTATTTTTGCATCTAAATCATAAACCATCAAAATCCAAAACTATGGAAAAGAAAAGCAAAAACCTATTAGCAGGTACCATCACGGCCGCTGCAATCGCAGCATTAGGCAACTTAAATGCCAACAACGCTAACATTGAAATGAATGTTCTCGGCTCAGGGGCTGAAGTACGTTCTGAAATCCTGAACCACCACAGTATTTCTAAAATGCTCAACGACTTGAAATGTGGAGAAAACAAATCGGACGCTAAAACCGACAAAACCAAAGGCAAAGAAGGTAAATGCGGCGAAGGCAAATGTGGTGAGAAAAAA
>CAZNVL010000103.1:3843-6779 GCA_964576565.1 uncultured Flavobacteriaceae bacterium
AAATGTGGTGAGAAAAAACAACCGAAGTAATCAGACCTTAAAATTCAATCCCGGTGCTAAACGGCATCGGGATTGTTTTTTAAAATCATTGGTATGACAAACAATTCTTCACAAGATAAAAATACGAGTCAGGAAATTAATATAAAGTCGGACTTCAAAAATGTTGTGGTAAATTCTTACAGAAAGTTTTATACACATACCTATATTCAATTAGGATGTAAAGAAACGGCCAAAGACATTGTGCAAGAAAGTATATTAACTGCTTATGAAAAACTACATCAATTTCAAGGCAAATCATCTTTAGAAACATGGATATTTGCGATATTAAATAATAAAATTCTTCAACATTTTCGTTCTAAACAAAAAGAACAAAGACATTTGGAGATAGACACTGAAAAATTGTTGTTTAATAAAAATGGAAGTTGGAAAAAAGAATGGATGAACGAGTCATTATTAGATATTGAACAAAAAGAAGCAGAGCAGGAAAAAAATAAATTATGGAAATTTTTGATGGATTGTTTGAATGCTTTGAAAGAACAGCACAAGAAAGTTGTTTTATTTAAATTTTATTTCAATAAAAACACCAAAGAAATTTGTGAAGAATGTAATGTTAGTGAAGATAATGTGTGGCAAATTATCCACCGAAGTAAATTACAACTCAAAGTATGCGTACAAACAAAAATTAAAAACTAAAAAATTGTTGCAAATAAACTAAAAGAATGGTAAACTGTAAAAAATATACTCAATATCTACACAAATTAGAAATAAAACCGCTCAAGTGGTACGAAAAAGTATTGATGCAATTTCACTACTACACTTGCAAATGGTGCAGAAAATATACACAAGAAAACGAGTGGTTGAATGATTATTTAAAACATAAATTATCGGAATTGCAATTTTTTAATGACAATGAAATAGAACAATATAAACAAGAATTATTACAAAAATTAAAGTTATGATAGGCATTGGATACAGAAAGGATTTTGCAGAAGAATGGGATGAACACCATAATACATTAGAGGTAGATTTCATTGAAGTAGCCCCTGAAAATTGGATAAATGTGGGGGGATACTGGAAACAATTATTGGATAAAAAATTACAACACTATCCTTTGTTTGTTCACGGCTTGTCTTTATCTATCGGAAGCCCGGATGAGTTAGACCAAAACTTTTTAAAGCAACTAAAAGAATTTTTAAATCAAACGAATGCTAAATTTTATTCTGAACATTTAAGTTTTGCTAAATGTGATAATGCCCACGTTTATGACTTACTACCCATTCCCTTTACAGAAGCGGCTGTAAAGCACATAGCAAGGCGTGTAAAGCAAGTACAGGATTTTTTAGAACGTCCATTAGTATTAGAAATTGTGAGTTATTATTCACCCATCGCTGCAGAAATGAAGGAAATTGATTTTATCAATGCCGTGTTAGAAGAAAGTAATTGCTTGTTATTATTAGATGTGAATAACATTTATGTCAATGGCTTTAATCATCAATACGATCCCAAAACGTTTATTCAGCAATTACCAAAAGAGCGAGTGGCCTATCTGCACATGGCCGGGCATCTAAAAGTGGACGAGGATTTAATCATTGACACGCACGGCGAACCAATCATTGATCCGGTATATGAACTTTTTGAATATACCTTGAATTGGTTACAAAAACCAGTGCCCGTTTTATTAGAGCGGGATTTTAATATCCCCGAATTACATGAATTACAAAGCGAAATCAACCAATTGCGATATATTTACAATAAGATATTTGAAAAATCAAGTGTATGCTAAATACATCGTATCAAACACAACAATCTATATTGGCTGAATACACCAGAACTGGCAACGAGAAACTCTTACAAAAATTACAAAACATAAAAGAAAAAGGCATTCGGTATTACAGAGAATTGATATTCAATATCGCGTACGACACCATCACCAATGCGTATCCTATTCTTACAGATTTTTTAGGGAATGAACCAGTGCAAACATTAGTAAATAATTTTTATACGCAGCATCGTTGTCAAACTTATCAGGTATGGCGAATGCCCGAAGAATTTAAAGATTTTGTCATTCAAAATGAAACAGCGCTTATTGAAAAATACCCTTTTATCCCTGATTTATTGCACTTTGAATGGATAGAAATAGAAGTATTTATGATGCCAGATGAAACATTTCCTCCACATCATAAAAACGGAAATATCTTAAAAGATAAATTGGTCTTAAATCCAGAAATTAAAATATTGGCCTTACAGTATCCTGTTCACTTATTACATCCTTCCAAAATTTCTGAAAAAGAAAAAGGGCAGTATTTTGTTTTAGTCCATCGACATCCTAACAGTAAAGAAGTTGTTTTTACCAATCTAAATGCTTTGAGTGTAAAAATCATTTTGCATTTAAATGAAGAATCTTTGAGTATAAATGAAATGGAAGAAAAAATAGCACAACATCCATCTCTTAAATTAAAAGACCAAATAAAACAATTTGTCAGAGAGTGCTTGAATAGTCAAATCATCATTGGTTTTCAAAAATAATTTTTATGAAAAAAATCTACAATAAACTCAGATTTGTATTAAACCAATTGCAAAACATGGCACTCTTAATCGTAAGAGGCATACTTGCTTATGGTTTCTACGAGCCCGCCAAAACAAAATGGCAAGATATTCATAGCGTAGGAGAATGGTTTGAAGGAATGGGAATACCAATGCCTTATGTGAATGCGTACCTTTCTGCATCGTTTGAAATGCTGGGTGTTTTTCTACTTCTATTCGGATTGCTGACACGAATGATTAGTATTCCGTTAATTGTTATTATGATAGTAGCTATTAAAACGGTGCATTGGGAAAATGGCTTTGCTGCTGCAGATAATGGATTTGAAATACCATTCTATTATATGATAATGCTCTTTGTGTTAGTAGCATTTGGTGGTGGAAAATACAGTGCA
>CAZNVL010000104.1:0-6735 GCA_964576565.1 uncultured Flavobacteriaceae bacterium
ATTTTTTTACCACAAGAATATATCAGTAAAAAATTGAGGAATTATTGGGTTTATCTTGCATAATATATTATCTCAAAAGAATTGCAGATTCACCCTTCCCATTCCTTTCATTTGTGGGAGGAATGGGAAGGGTTGACACATTCGAAAAATATCCCGATAAATCGTGTTACAGAAATTTATCATAGGGAAAATTTTCAGGCAACTTGTAAGGGAAATCCTTCCACAAAAGTGGAAGGACCTTCCTTATTTGAAAAAACTACCCTTCCACTTCCGTGGAAGAGAAGGGTTATCGGCATTTGAAGTGTAAAAGTTGTAAATTGAACTACAAGGGTTTATTCCACTTAACCAATACTTTCTTACAAACTATGTGAGGGTTTATTGGTCTTTCCAAATTTGTCAATAAACTTTTTCACATAATTGGTTGCCAGAATTCGTGTTTCTACAAAATTGAAAATTATCATTTGGATGTCTTAACATACATCTAATCGCCCACCATTTGTCATCTTCTTCATTTTCTTCATTTTTTCAATTCTAAAAACGGTAACTTCTTTTCATTCTACATATACTAACAATCCTTTCAGATACTCTCCCTCCGGAAAATTCGGAATAACTGGGTGATCCAAGGGCAACTGCAAATACCTTAAAATTTTGACTTTCCTATTACTTTCAAAAGAAGCCGCAACAATGGTATTATAAAACAAAAATTTGTCTATTACACCTGAACAGGAAAATGTAAACAAAATACCTCCTGATTTAATTTTATTCAATGCCAGAACATTAAGACGCTTATACGCCTGTACAGCAGCGTGTTTATGGGAAATACTTTTTGCAAAAGCAGGGGGATCTAAAACAATTACATCATACCTATTCCTATCTACTAATTTAAGAAAATCAAACACATCCGCCACAAAAGATTGGTGTTTCTCCGCATATTTGTTTAAAATCATATTTTCATTACACCACTCAATGGCTTTGGCCGAACTATCTACCGAATGAACCGTCTTACAATTTCCTGCTGCTGCATAAACAGAAAAACCACCCGAATAGGCAAAAGTATTCAATACCACTTTATCTGCGACATATTCTTTGAGTAATAAACGATTGTTTTTTTGGTCTAAGAAAAATCCTGTCTTTTGCCCTTCCTTCCAGTCCACGAAGAACTTTAAATTATTTTCAAGTATAATGGTACTATTGTCTGAAAGCCCTTCCGAAAAACATTCTTTTGAAAAATCGGATTGATAATATACTCCTTTGAAATTAGAATGAACGACTTCTTTAAGTGCTGTTATTATGTGTCTAATTTGCCTATGCATAAATTCGGTATGTGCTTGTATCACAAAATAGCCATTATAATTATCAATAATTAATCCTGGTAATCCATCTGCTTCTCCGAATACTAATCGGTAAGCATTGGTTGAATCATTAAAAACACTCCATCTTTTTCGGTATTCATACGCATTTTTAATTTTTTCTTTCCAAAAAAAATCATCCACAACGATTTTAGAAAAACTCAGTACTTTTACAGCAATACTGCTTTTCTGATAATAACCGGTTGCCTGTATGTTCCCATTTTTATCACACACATACACCAGTTGATTATGCAAATTATCCTCTGTTTTTACTAATGCACCAGAGAAAATCCAAGGATGTTTTCTCTGGATGAAATCTAATTTTTTTAAATATACTTTTGGGTACATTATCAACACTATTAAATCATTTATTCTACTATTTCTTTTGTTTCAATCTGTATTTTATTTAAATTGTAAAAGAAACCTGAAGTATCAGACATTAGTTCATTATAGGTGCCTTGCTGAACGAGTGTGGCCTGTTTTAGTACTAATATCTTATCCACATTTCGTATGGTAGATAAACGATGGGCTATAATAATTGATGTTCTGTTGTACATCAAAGTTTCCAGTGCCTCCTGCACCAGTTTCTCACTTTCCGCATCTAAATTTGATGTTGCTTCGTCTAAAATTAAAATAGCCGGATTGCGCAATAATGCCCGTGCAATAGATATTCGTTGTCTTTGTCCGCCGGATAGTTGAATACCTCTATCTCCTACAATTGTTTGAAACTTATCCGGAAACTGCATAATAAATTCATAAGCATTTGCTTTTTTGGCGGCTTCAATAATTGCCTCTTCCGATGCAAAAACATTGCCATACCGGATATTATCGTATATTGTTCCTCCAAAAAGAAGCGTATCCTGTGGTACAATTGCAATATGTTGTCTATAAAAACTAAGTTCATATTCCCTGTAATTTTTCCCATCTACGAGTATATTTCCTCTGTCTGGTTCGTAAAATCTTAAAAGCAATTGAGCAATGGTACTTTTACCACTGCCGCTGCTCCCTACCAGGGCAATTTTTTGACCTGCCTCTATTTGAAATGAAACATTTTTTAATACCGGAAATGTCTTTCGGGACGGGTAAGAAAAACACACCTCTTGAAATTCAATATTCCCTTTTAATATTTTAGGATAAGAAAAATGGTTCTTTATCTGAATATCAACATTTTCAATTGGTTGCTGCATCAATTGTAGTAAACGATCGTTAGCACCCAGCGCTCTCTGAATGGATGCTATTTGTTCTGGCAATCCGCCCAAAGAACCCGCCACAAAAATAGAAAGCATCATAAATTTCCCAAATTGCTCGGCAGTAATAATACCTTCATTTTTTAACAACAACATTTTCCATAAGATAAAAAACACCGTACCAAATATCACAGAAATAATAAACGCAAAAAATATCCCACGCAGAATACCATACTTTATACCTTGTCTTTTTACTTCGCTGGTTTTATCTCTGTATCGTTTAATTTCATACCACTCGTTACTATAGGCCTTTACACTTAAAATACCTGTAAATGCTTCTCCAACAATCACATTGCTCTCTGCTATCAAATCCTGAAAATACTTAGAAAACGCTCTTATCCTCCTTCCAAAAATCATTGTAATTAAAATCAGCAAAGGTATCATCAATAAAAACCACTTAATAATTTCCCAGGATGTATAATAAAACAACAAGATAGTTCCGCCTACTGCCACAATAGATTGGCGAATGAACTCTGCGATATTAATTGTAAATGCGTCCGAAATAACATTAATGTCAGTAGCGATCCGGCTGCTCAACTCTGCACTTTGATTCGTGTAAAAAAAATCCATTGGCATTCGGAGGATTCTACTAAACGCTTCGTCCCGCAATTTTTTTAATATACTCTCTGTAACCTGTGAGAAAAAATACACCCGCATAAATGAAAAAAAGCCCTGTACTACTAAAATGATGAGAAGTAGTTTTCCAATGTCAAAAAGATGCTGTCGCATAATTTCGGCCGGCATTCCTGTTTCACCAAAATAACCAATCATTTTACCAGACACTAAAGGAAAAATCAAACCCACCGATGCTGTTCCAAATAAAAACAATAAACCTACCACAAACTTCCATTTTTCTTCACCCATGTACTTAAACAGATACAAGGATTTTTTCAGATTAGTCCATGAAAGTGCTGCCTTTGGTATCTCGTCTTTTTCCTTGCTTTTGATACGAAAACCTGATTTAGCCATTCCTAATTTACTTTGCTGCAAAGATAGAAATTATGTTACTACTCAGCGGAGGAATGTTATTGGATAAATCATTCTGTTGGGGGATGAAATAAATAGGTGGGATGCTTAATCTTCTCTTAACAACCAATCGGCACCTTTACCATTACCACTCAAGTATTATTCTTTTAAAATTTCCATCAACACAATAAATTTTTCTATGCACAAGAACTGTAAGGTTTATTATCTTTGCCACAAAAACAATGAGTCAACTTGTATTGTTACGACACGGTCAAAGCGTATGGAACTTAGAAAACCGTTTCACAGGATGGATAGATGTCCCCTTATCCGAGAACGGAATTAAAGAAGCAGAAAACGCTGCTCAAAAATTATCTGAATTTAAATTTGATATTGCTTTCACCTCAGCCCTTCAGAGAGCACAAAAAACCCTTGCTATTATTTTAGAAAGAAACGGGCAGCAACAGGTTCCGGTGATTTCCAATCAAGCACTCAATGAACGAATGTATGGTGACTTGCAAGGTATGAATAAAGACGAAGCACGGCAAAAATTTGGAGAAGAGCAAGTAAAATTATGGAGACGAAGTTATGATATAGCCCCGCCCAACGGAGAAAGTTTAAAAGATACCGCCGCCCGTGTCCTGCCTTTTTTTGAAACACATATTTTACCATACATCCAACAAAATAAAAATTGTATCATTGTAGCACACGGGAACAGTTTGCGTGCACTGATTATGTATTTAGAAAAAATGACTCCGGAAGAAATACTCCATTTTGAATTAGGAACGGCCGTTCCAAGAGTATATGACATAGAGCCACAATTAAATATACGCTCTGTGCAAAATTTATAGTGTATGGATGCGAATAAAACATCCTCTCCCAAAATTATTGCTGTTGATTTTGATGGCACCATTGTGGAGCATGCTTACCCTAAAATTGGTAAGGAAATGCTATTTGCATTTGCTACCTTAAAAGCCCTTCAGGCAAAAGGCCATAAACTTATTTTATGGACGATTCGTACGGGGCACTTATTGGACGAAGCAGTAGAATTTTGCCGGCAAAATGGCGTGGAATTTTACGCCGTTAATAAAAATTTTCCGGACGAAGAATGGGCGCCGGATACACCACGTAAATTGAATGCCGATATATTCATTGATGATAGGAATATTGGGGGGTTTATGGGATGGAGCAGGGTTTGGCAAATGCTTCATCCGGAAGGCGGAGATTTTCAGCACATTTTACAAAATCCAGAAGCACATTTTAATTACAAGAAAAAATCTTTTTTTCAAAAATTGTTTGGTAAAAAATAAACTCTTTTCATGATATATCTTAAAACACTGGAAGAAATTGAACTTATTCGTGAATCGGCTCAGTTAGTTTCCAAAACACTGGGTTATCTTGCTCCTTTTGTAAAACCCGGCACCACTGGGAAACAACTGGATAAATTAGCAGAAGAATTTATTCGTGATAATGGTGGAATACCAGCATTTAAGGGATATCATGGCTACCCGGCTAGCTTGTGCGTTTCTGTCAATGAAACGGTGGTTCATGGAATACCTAATAATACGGCATTCAAAGAAGGCGATATAGTTTCTATTGACTGCGGCGTAAAAAAGAATGGGTTTTATGGGGATCACGCTTTTACATTTACCATTGAACCGGTTTTACCCGAAGTGAAAAAACTGGTGGATGTAACTCATGAATGTTTATTGTTAGGTATTCAGCAAGCCATCGTCGGAAATAGAATAGGCGATATTGGTTTTGCTATTCAGCAACACGCAGAGAAGAATGGCTTTGGTGTTGTTAGAGATTTGGTAGGCCATGGATTAGGCAAGAATATGCACGAGGAACCTGAAGTCCCCAATTTTGGTCGTCCGGGAAATGGTCATCCTCTTAAAAACGGAATGGTCTTAGCTATTGAACCTATGATTAACCTCGGCAAGTATAAAGTCCAGCAGATGAAAGATGGTTGGACAATCGTAACGGCAGACAGGAAACCTAGTGCCCACTTTGAACACGATATTGCTATCGTGAATGGGAAAGCAGAACTTCTCTCCACTTTCCAATACATCTACGAAGCATTGCAAATACCTGAATTTATACCTACTATTAAAATGAATACTTAGCACTTTCTGTTCTGTCTTTTATTTTCACAGGAAGAATCATATTAGCAAATTGGTTGGCTAAAGAAGGGTGTTCTATACGCTTTAGAAGTATGTTAGCAGTGTAAAAAATTATCTCGTTAATGGGCTGCTCTATACTGATAATGGGCTTTTTTATCCAGTCAAAATAAGGCAGGTCATCAAAACAAGAGAGGATGGTATGTTCAAAAGATTTTTCCAATTCTTTATCCTTGAGAATGTTGTCTAAAAATGCTTTTAATATCAAGTGATTGACGGCAAAAATACCATTCGGAATGTCTTTATTATTGAGCCATTTTTCCAGTAAGTTTTTTGTGCTCTGAAGTAAATTAAAATAATCTACTTCTTCTCTGAAACAAGATACATGATGCATTTCAAGATGACTATCTCTAAAACCATTTAATCTATCTTCTATCGTTGTTAATTTATTACCCTTCAACATACTGATACAAGCGATTTTCTTACATCCTTTTTCAATCAATAATTTTCCAAGGTTAAGCCCTCCTCCATAATTATCTACCGTAACAAAATTGCACGACAAATAAGGTAATAATCTATCTACAAATACACAAGGTACTGTCTTATCTTTCAGGTTTTCCTGATAATAAAAAGCAGTAGAGCAAGAGGAAAAAATAACCATTCCTTTAATGGAAGATTGGCTCAGTAGTTTTGAAACTATTTCTTTTTCAAGATTCTCCTGTTCGTGGGTTAGGTATATAACTACCTTGTATCCCTCAGAAAAAAAAGTATTGTATAATCCTGCACATACGCTGGCGTTAAAATACTCCAAATCAGAAGTAACAATGGCTATAGTGTCAGATCGCGTGCTCATGCGGCAATAATAATTGTAAGTAGGCGTATGGTATTGAAGTATTATACTAACGGATGTTTTAAAGGTTATTTGGTTTTAGATGAATATGTATTTATACAAGATGTAATTCAAAATTAACACAACAAGAACAGATAATGATTTTTTAATTGATTCTTTGTTTTCTCTTTAATGCTTATTTAATATCTTTGTGAAAAAAATATGAA
>CAZNVL010000105.1:0-5960 GCA_964576565.1 uncultured Flavobacteriaceae bacterium
TGTCCCGATGTTTGGACATCGGGAAGGTCGTCGGTTCGAGTCCGGCCACCCCGACGTTGGTTGTAATAAGTGGTTTCCTCTCATTTGAATTTGTTTGTTTAATTTCCAGCGAAAAATATTTTATCTAAATTTTTACAAAAAATTAGAATATGAAATTTTCTTGCTTTTTAAGATTTGTCATGGTTTTCAATGCTGTTTTATTTGTTTCCTGCCAACAAAAGATGAAAGTGGATTTTATCTTAAAAGATGCTGCTATCTACACTTTGAATAAAAACAATGATATTGTGCAATGCTTGGCAGTGGTGAACAATTCAATTGTTGCGATTGGTAGTAATGATGAGGTGTTAGGTCATTATCTTTCTGATAGTATCCTTTCATTAAAAGGGAAATTTGTATATCCTGCTTTTATTGATGCGCATGCTCATTTCTTTGGACTTGCAGATTTTTTGGGTGAATGCAACTTGTATGGAACAAAATCTATTCAGGAAATTATACAGAAATTAAAAATATTCAGAAAAAATAATCCTGAGAAAAAATGGTTGATAGGCAGAGGTTGGGATCAAAACTTGTTGGATAATAAGCAGTTTCCCACCAAAGAAGCATTAGATAGCATTTTTGCAGATATTCCTGTTTGTTTGAAACGAGTAGATGGTCATGCTATCTGGGTAAATTCAAAAGCCATTGAAATCGCTGGTGTTACAACTCACACAAAAGTAGATGGTGGCAAAATTTTATTGAATGAAAAGGGGCAAGCTTCTGGAGTTTTTATTGATAACGCAACTAGTTTAATAGAAAAATACATTCCAAAAACATCCAGAAAAGAAATTATTCAACTCTTAAAAAAAGCCGAAGAAGTTTGTTTTAAGCACAATGTTCATACGATACATGATGCCGGATTAGAATTATGGCAAATACAATTACTGGACTCATTAATTGATTCAGGTTACTTGAAAATAAAGATTTACGCAATGGCTATTCTAAACTCCGAAAACTTGAATTATTTTTCACAACATGGCTTTATTGATAAGCCGAGTTTCAAAGTTAAAGCATTCAAGATTTATGCAGATGGTGCATTAGGGTCCAGAGGGGCATTGCTCAAACAAGCGTACAGCGATTGGAAAGATAAATCGTATTTTGGCTTATCTCTTATTTCTTATGATAGTTTGAAAAAAGTGTTGAAAATATTGTACGACAAAGGTTTTCAGGCCTGCACACATGCCATTGGTGATTCGGCTAATAAATTAGTACTTCAAGCATACGCTGAAATTTTACCTTCTCAAAATAATCGTCGCTGGAGAATAGAACACGCACAAATAGTAGATAGTCAGGATATTAGATATTTTCAGAAATATCGCCTATTGCCTTCTGTGCAGCCCACACACGCTGTTTCAGACAAAAACTGGGCTATTGAAAGAATTGGCAATCAGCGTATTCGCTTTGCTTATTGTTATCAAACTTTGTGGGAACAAAATAAAATTTTACCACTTGGTACGGATTTCCCAGTAGAAGATATTTCGCCACTTAAAACATTTTTTGCGGCTGTGTTTCGTAAAAATTATGACTTAAAAGATACTACCACTTTTCAAGCACAAGAAAAATTAAGCAGATTACAAACATTAAGGGGAATGACATTTGACGCGGCTTACGCTGGTTTTATGGAAAATGAAATTGGAAGTTTGGAAGTAGGTAAAACAGCGGATTTTATTATTTTAGATTTTGATTTAATGCATATTTCAGAAAATGAATTGAGTCAAATTATTACAAAGCAAAAGAGTGCGAATAATTAATTAGATTGACTATTTCTTGTTTTGACCTTTAAACTTCCCTTTTCGCCACGCTTCAATAAATTGTGCCCAAGCAATGGGATTAAGCAAATTGATGGTTGGATATTGACCGAGAGAATACATTTTTGTCAACTGCTGTTGTAGAGCGTATTGATAATTGGCCTGTGCATCCATTTTTAAGTTACGTTCATTGTAACTCAATTCTTTTCTGTCCAGATTTTTAGCCGCTCTATCATAATCCGTTTCACTGAGATCTAAGTTTAAAAATGCTTTTTTAAATTCTTCTTTGGATGGCCACGGATAAACGGCTACAGAAGGTAATACAACAGTATCTTTTACTAACGAATGAATGATGTAATAATGATTTAATTTTAAAGTATCGTCTAACTTATATACACCATTTTTATGATTTAAAGAGAAGAATTGTAATTCATCGCCCGGGGATGCAACAAGCGTGAAAAAACCATAATAATCGGTAATTGTTCCCCTTTTAGATCCTTTGATGATAATTGATACAAAAGGTACGGGCTTTAAACTATCTGCATCCACTACTACACCAGATATTTGAATAAATTTTTCTTCAGAAGATTTATTATTTTGTGAAAAACCTTGAGTTGACATAATCAATAGAAACAAAATAACAATTCTATTTCTCATAAAATTTTTAGCAAATATCGTTGAAAAATCTCTCATTCTTTATTGCATTAAAAAAAATTGTGAATTAAAACCTATTTCCAAATTTTACAAGTAAATATAATATCAATAAAAACAACACTAATACAAAAAAGACCAAGTAAATTCCAGAATACTGCTGACGAATTTCTTTTAAATCTTTACGATAAGCATATAGCATTCCAATAAGAAAAATGACAATAAACACTATCACAAATATCAACCTTCCACGAGTAAACATGTGTTACAACTTTTTTGACAACTCTTGTATTTTTTGATACAACTCCGGAAGTTTCTTAAATAACACATAACTTCTTTTATACTCACCAACATTAAAAGCAGGCGATCCTTGTAATACAGAATTGGGTTCTTCTACATTATTTCCAATCCCGGATTGGGCGGCAATTTTCGTACCATCGGCAATCTTCAAATGTCCAATGATTCCTACCTGCCCGCCAATCATACAATTTTTTCCAATTTTTGTAGAGCCCGCAATGCCGCTTTGTGAAGCAATTACCGTATTTTCTCCGATTTCTACATTATGTGCGACCTGAATCAAATTATCTAACTTCACACCTTTACGAATAATAGTTGAACCTATCGTGGCTCTATCAATGGTACAGTTTGCTCCAATTTCTACACCATCTTCTATCACCACATTACCTAATTGTGGAATTTTATTGTAGACATTTTCCTGATTGGGCGCAAAACCAAATCCATCGCTCCCAATCACCGTGCCAGCGTGAATCGTTACATTGTTTCCAATTTTACAATCGTGATAAATTTTCACACCAGCATAAATGATCGTATTGTCTCCAATGATAACATTATTGCCAATCGTCGTGTTGGGATAAATTTTGCAATGATTACCAATTTTCACCTTCTTACCAATATACACAAATGCACCGATGTAACAATCCTTTCCATATTCAGAATTTTCACCAATAAACACAGGGCTTTCCACACCTTTTTCAGATTGTTGAACATACTGCTGATAAAATTGCAACAATTGAGCAAAGGCCTGATAAGGTTGGTCCACACGAATTAAAGTAGGTTTATATTTAAGTTCCTTTTGTGGTTGAAATGTTTTTGAAACAATCACAGCCGAAGCACGTGTTTCATAAATATAGTGCTCGTATTGAGGATTGGCCAAAAAAGTAATGGCATTTGGTACTCCTTCTTCAATTTTACAGATATTATTAATTTGAATATCTATGTTCCCTTCAACTTCTGCATTCAGCAGTTCAGCAATTTGTTTAACACTTACAGACAACATAAGATTGAATAATCAAAAGACAAAAATACAGATATTTATTTTATTAGATTTTCAGAAAATTCAAACGGCAACCAATCTTTTACTGCATCCATAATATAAACTTCTTCATTGGTTACAATAATCGTTTGTATATTTTCATTTTGTAAGTTTTCATATTCTAACATCACCTGTCTGCAAGCCCCACAGGGCGTTAGCAAATTTTTAGCATCGGGAGAATAAATGGCAAGGGCTTTTATTTTTTTATCTGGATATTGAGCATGTGCATAAAATAGCACTGTACGTTCAGCACACAAACCGCTTGGAAATGCCACATTTTCCTGATTATTGCCTCCAATTATTTTTCCATCTTCTAACAAGACGGCTGCTCCTACTCTAAATTTTGAATAAATAGCATACGCCTGAGAAGCCATGTCTTTGGCTACCTTACACAATTGTTTAATATCTTCTGAAAGACGGCTAACTTCGTAAACTTTCAAATGAATGGTTTTACTTAATATCTTTTTCTCTTTCATTCTTTTTCATTTAATTCTTGCCAAATATACCAAGATTTTTCTGCCTGTAAATAAAGCATTTCCAGTCCATTTAAAATTCTTGCTCCTCTTTTTTGGGCTTCCTTCAATAATCGTGTTTTTTCTGGATTATAAATTAAATCTATCACAAAATGTTTTTCATTGATAAAATCTATTGGAATTGATGGTAATTCATTAACATTGGGATACATTCCTACTGGCGTTGTATTTACTATCAAAGTATGCTCAATAAAATGCTCCAATACCAATTCATCATAAGTTAGTACTGCAACATTTGAAAATATTTTTTTTTGTCTGGACACATACACATACGAAATGCCTGATTTTTCCAGTGCATACGCCACGGCTTTGGCAGCGCCGCCTGTGCCCAGTATCATTGCCGATAAATGATGTTTTTCCAATTTATTTTCAATCATCTTATAAAATCCCCACCAATCGGTATTATATCCTATCCATTGATTATTTTTGATATGTACACAATTACAAGCATTTATTTCTTGCACCTCTTCAGAAATAATATCCAGGTATTTTATTATCTCCGTTTTATATGGAATAGTAATATTAAATCCTGCAACATTTTCTTTGCTTTCAATGAAACCCCGAATATTCTGTAAATCCCTCAATTCCCACAATTCATAAACATACTCAGATAAGTGTAAAGCAGTAAATTTTTTTGTAAAATATTCTTTTGAAAACGAATGCGATAATGATTGACCTATCAAACCAAAAACTTTCTTCATTGACTTAAATCTTTGAGTACCTCTTCTAATTTGCTAAATTGAAATTGAAATCCTTTGCTTTTAATTTTTTCATTACTCACTTTTACTCCTGTAATTAACATTTTATACATTTCACCCAGCGTCCATTTTAATACCCACTCAGGAACATTGGGAAGGAAAAAGGGCGACTTTAATGATTGGGCTAATTGTTTGCTAAATTCATAATTACTGACTTGCTCATCACTGACAGCATTGTATATGCCGGTATATTCAGGATGTTCTATCAAAAATTCAAACATTCTGCACAAATCGTGAATGTGAATCCATGGCATATTTTGTTTGCCAGAACCCAATGCACTGCCCAATCCCCATTTGAATAAAGGTTTTATTTTTGCATATAATCCTCCTTCTTTACTTAGCACTAAACCAATTCTTACAATAGCAGTACTAATATCATTATCAATCAGTGGAAAATACGCTGTTTCCCATTTTTCACACAATTTTGACAAGAAATCATTATTACCAAAATCCTGCTCTGTAAATACTTTATCACTTATTTGCATTCCATAAAACCCAACGGCACTTGCTCCTATAAACTTTTTAATTGGGAACTTGTACTTCAATATATTATGTATTATCCAATAAGTGCTCATCAAACGAGAATGCTCCAGCATCAATTTATAGTGTTCATACCATTTTTGGTCTGCGATATTTTCACCCGCCAAATGCACTACATACTCCACATTTTCAAAAGCATTTATATCAATTTCAAAATCTTTTACACTCCAGTAAAAATATTTTAATTCTTTTTTGTCAGAAACCAAACGTTTTCTACTCAGACAATGCACCTGAAAACCTTTGCTAATAAGGTAATTAGAGAGATAAGTCCCAACTAAACCAGTACCACCAGTAATTAAAACAGTTTTCATTGAGCGGAAATTTCGGCAAAATTTATTCAAACGGCAATTTTATTGAGTGA
>CAZNVL010000106.1:0-5943 GCA_964576565.1 uncultured Flavobacteriaceae bacterium
TATAATCCATAAAATTCATATACATTTCCCCCATCCGGAGAGTTTCCGGAGCAAGTACCAGCATGATAAGGATAAGTTGTTATAGTCCCATAATTGGCCGTTTGAGCAGGAGGAGTATCTGCGCAATAGTCCGTAGCACAGGTCCCATCGCCCCAAATGTGTCTTAAACCAAGCCAGTGCCCTGCTTCGTGAGTCAAAGTTCTACCTTTATTGTATGGAGCTACATACGTTCCGCCCGGATAAATAGAATTAGAACCGCATGCTTTTGCCCAAATCCAAACGCCATCTGTAGAAGCAGTTCCAAAACCGGATAAACCACTTAGTCCTGTTCCTGCCGGGAAAGTAGCATATCCTAATAAACCTACGGATGTAGATACATCCGTAACCCATACATTGAAATAACGGGTAGGATCCCAAATGGACTGAGGTTTTACTGTGCCATCAATAAAACTCATGAAAGAACTCGAAGAAGTAAAGGAAGCCGGATTGCTCCATCCTTTGCTTACATAATTAATTCTATCAATACCGGGCTCAGCCAATGTATTCCCGCTCGGGTCCTTAGTAGCCAAACAAAACTGAACACCGGTGTTAGCAATTTTTACACGACCATTGCCATCTTTATTAGCAGCTGGTAAAGATGCTGCATAGTTCACGAAAGCATTGGCAGGATAACTGCTCACATTCAATCCGGTTCCTGAATAATCGGCATTGAGCACTTGTACTTGAGAATTAATTTGCCCTTGTGCTAAATTGGGATAAGTACCAACTGGCTGCCCACCATGCACAACATGGAATACAACAGGAATAACATAATTAGCAGCTACCTTCCCATTTTGTAATTCGGGATGATCTTTTACATACTGCTCAATGAGTTTTTGGAATTGCTCTTCCCATTCTTTGGGTGGTGCAATTGTACCGCAGGTTCTTTTAATAGGTTGTTCTACGGTTTGATTTTGCATTACGTTCGCCACTTTTGTAAAGCTGGCTTTTCTGCCGGACTGTGCAAACATTACTCCTGCACTGATACCGGCGGCTACAATTAAATACAATTTTCTCATAATCTTAAAATTTGCTTACAAAAGTAAGTATAATTTTTTAATGAATCACTTGTATCTGGATTGTTATTATTGTTAAATTTTAGGAGCGGGGAAAAAATAAGATGAACGGTTTGTAGTATTATTTTGTCTAAAAAATAAAAAAACGCTTCCCAATCAGCAGTTGGAATTGTTATTTGTAGAACTTATGCAGAAAAGACAAATGAACCACAAAGCACACGAAGAAAACGGAAACAAAAAACACATCTGCTTTGTGAAAAAACTTGTGCACTTTGTAGTAAAATGCTCGCTTGCCCCCCACTAAATCAAAAAACAGTTATCTTTACCATTATTTCAAAAACATCTTTCCACCATTCCGTATATGAAAGAGCGAAAGAGGGTGCTGAGTAGTAACAAAAATTTTTAATTTGAATTATACCAAAATCAATTAAGATAAAAATTCTTACATTTGCGTGCCTAAAAGAACATCTATGTTATTTGATTTTGAAATGATTAAAAATGTTTACAAACATTTTCCGGAAAAAATTAACACCGTAAAAAAACACATTCAACGTCCTTTGACCTTTGCTGAAAAAGTTTTATTGGTTCACCTGCATCCTTCTCAAAAATTAGAGGACTTCAAAAGGGGACAATCGTATGTTGAATTTGCGCCTGACAGAGTAGCCATGCAAGACGCCACAGCTCAAATGGCCTTGTTACAATTTATGCAGGCCGGCAGACCCAAAGTGGCAGTTCCCTCTACCGTTCATTGCGATCATTTAATTGTTGCAAAATCCAATTCTAAAGAAGACCTTGAAAGGGCTGTAAAAATCAATCAGGAAGTTTATGATTTTCTTTCTTCTGTTTCAGCAAAATATGGCATTGGCTTTTGGAAGCCGGGTGCTGGTATTATTCATCAGGTTATTTTAGAGAACTATGCTTTCCCCGGCGGCATGATGATAGGAACAGATAGCCATACTGTCAATGCCGGCGGACTGGGAATGATTGCTATTGGAGTAGGCGGCGCCGATGCTTGCGATGTCATGGCAGGATTACCCTGGGAATTAAAATGGCCACAATTAATTGGAGTGAAACTTACAGGAAAATTAAATGGCTGGACTTCTGCAAAAGATATTATTTTGAAAGTAGCCGGTATTTTGACCGTAAAAGGCGGTACGGATAAAATTATTGAATACTTTGGTGAAGGTGTCCAGTCGATTAGTGCAACCGGTAAAGGCACTATTTGTAACATGGGGGCAGAAGTAGGTGCCACCACTTCTATTTTTTCTTACGATGAATCCATGTATCGTTACCTTATAGCCACTGGCAGAAAAGAAGTTGCTGAATTGGCCAATTCTATAAAAGAACATTTAACCGCTGACCCGGAAGTATATGCACAACCTGAAAAATATTTTGATCAAGTCATTGAAATTAATTTGTCTGAATTAGAACCTCATCTAAACGGACCTTTTACTCCTGATTTAGCAACACCCATCAGCAAAATTAAAGAAGTCGCAGAAAAAAACGGCTGGCCATTAGAAGTAAGTGCAGGATTAATAGGTTCCTGCACCAACTCTTCCTACGAAGACATTTCCCGTGCAGCATCTGTAGCTAAACAGGCAGTAGAGAAGAAACTTAAAACCAAAGCCGAATTTTCTATCACTCCGGGTTCTGAACAAGTACGATACACTATTGAAAAAGATGGATTGATTGACATTTTCAATAAAATCGGGGCTAAAGTATTTGCCAATGCGTGTGGCCCTTGTATTGGAATGTGGGACAGAGCAGGCGCAGAAAAAAAAGAAAAAAATACCATTGTGCATTCTTTCAATCGGAATTTTTCTGCCCGTCAGGATGGAAATCCTAATACACATGCCTTTGTAGCATCCCCTGAATTGGTAACTGCCTTAGCCATTGCCGGTCGTTTAGATTTTAATCCTTTTAAAGATACACTTAAGAACGAAGAAGGTAAAGAAGTAAAACTAGATCCTCCTACTGGTTTTGAGTTACCGCCCAATGGCTTTAGAGTAGAAGATCCGGGTTATCAGCCCCCCGCCCAAGATGGTAGTAACATAGAGGTCAGAGTAAAGCCCGATAGCCAGCGTTTACAATTATTGGAACCTTTTCCGGCCTGGGAAGGGACTGATTGGTACCATTTAAAACTACTTATTAAAGCAAAAGGCAAATGCACCACCGATCACATTTCGCCGGCAGGTAAATGGCTACAATACAGAGGACACTTAGATAACATTTCAAACAATCTGCTGTTAGGTGCAACCAATGCCTATACCGGTGAAGCAGGAAAAACCAAAAATCAATTGACTGGTCAATATGAGGAAGTAGCCAAAGTTCAAAGGGCATACAAAGCGGCAGGAATAGGTTCTGTCATTGTTGGTGATGAAAATTATGGCGAAGGTTCTTCCCGTGAACACGCAGCTATGGAACCACGCTTTCTTGGTGTAAAAGCCGTACTTGTCAAATCGTTTGCCCGTATCCATGAAACAAACCTGAAAAAACAAGGCATGTTAGCACTAACATTTGCAAACAAAGCGGACTATGATAAAATTCAGGAAGATGACACCTTAGATATTATAGGATTAACAACATTTACTCCCGGCAAACCGTTAACAATAGTGCTTCATCACAAAGATGGAAGTACAGATACCATTCAGGCCAATCATTCCTACAATGAACAACAGATTGAATGGTTCAAAGCGGGCGGCGCCTTGAACATCATCAGAAATAAAGTAAAGAAATAAATGTAAGTTCAACTTACAATCTTTACATTTTAAATAGAACAAAACATAAGTGCAGATTCAACCTTCCAATTTCTTACACAAATAGAAGGAATGGGAAGGTTTGACAGTTTAGGTAAAATTTCAGTGTTTAATTTATTCAATAATTTACGAATGTTTGAATGTGAACACTTGTTATTTTAATATAGATCTGATTTTATCCAGGTTCATTTTAATATAAAGAAATTTATATCTGGATGTTTTACCACCTTTAATAACAATATCCTGCTCCTTTAAAGATAATTTTTGAGAAAGATATTGAATCAGCCATTCATTTGCTTTATTTTTTTCTGGTGGCGCCGGTACATCCACTTTTAGAGTAGAAGCGTCCAGCCATTGGTATTTTCCGGCACGCGCATTGGGTTTTACAATTACTTTCACTACTGTTACATCCATATTCTACACTACAATTTTATCCTCTATCAATTTCGGGACAATCGCATATTTATTTAAACTTAAACAAAAATCAACATCACTGTCCAGATTCAGATTTTCCAATCGCTTTTTATGCGAAGCCATATTCAGAAATTCCTTTAGTTTCCTTCTGGACCTGTCAAATGTAAGATAACCCAGTAAAGCTGAATCAGAATCTAATGCATAATGATGTTGTACATACAAAAAATGTGTTACAGAACCAGCAAATACAAAATCTTCTAAATTAAACTTGTTCTTCCAGCCAGCACACAATAGTATTACATTTTTATTTTGAGCAATAATATACTCTACCACTGCATTTAAGTTTAAGAAAGATCCTATGATTATTTCACCTTTATTTTTCGCAATCTGAATAGCTTGCGTGCCATTCGTTGTTGTAATCACAATCTCTTTGCCCTGAATGGACTTATCTAAAAATTCAAGCGGACTGTTTCCAAAGTCAAACCCCTCTACCGGTACTCCATTTTTTTCGCCGGCTACTAAATAATTTTTTGACTTGTAGAATTGTGCTTCTTCAATACTTGCAACCGGTATAATGGAGGCAGCACCATTTGCAAGCGCGGTTACAATAGTAGAAGTGGCTCTGAAAATGTCAATAATAACAATAATATTATCGCACTGATGAATTCCATAAAATTCAAATTCAGCAGGTGTGAGAATGATATTGACACAAGGCATATAAACTATTTCTTCAGGAACGGAAGAGTAGTAATCTTTGCTTTTACTGGTTTTTCACGAATAAGAATGAATAGTTCTGTATCCGGTTGTGCAAATTCCGTTTTGACATACCCCATTCCAATGGCTTTATTCAGCAAAGGCGATTGCGTACCAGATGTTACTTCGCCAATAATTTGTCCATTGGCATCTTGAATAACATAATGTTGACGGGGTATGCCACGTTCCACCATTTCAAAACCCACTAGTTTTTTTTGTACTCCTTTTTCTTTTTGCTGCAATAAAATATCTTTGGCAATAAAATTTTTAGCAAATTTTGTAATCCAGCCCAATCCCGCTTCTATTGGTGTAGTGGAGTCGTTGATGTCATTGCCATACAAACAAAAACCCATTTCTAAACGCAGTGTATCGCGAGCCCCTAATCCACAGGGTTTAATGCCAAATTCTTTTCCGGCCTCTAAAATAGCATCCCACATATATTCCGCATCTTTATTCCACACATAAATTTCAAATCCACCCGCTCCTGTGTAGCCGGTATTAGAGATAATAACATCTTTAATACCTGCCATTTCACCGGCTTCAAAACAATAATACGGTATTTTAGACAATTCAATAGTAGTTAATTTTTGAAGCGCCTGAACGGCTTTTGGGCCTTGCACTGCCAGCAAACTCAACTCATCGCTGATGTTTTGCATTTCGGCATCAAAGGTATTGTGTTGTTGTATCCAGTTCCAATCTTTTTCTATATTGGAAGCATTGACCACCAGATAATACTCTGTTTCGGACCAGCGATAAACAAGCAAATCATCTACAATACCTCCTTTATCATTGGTCATACAGGAGTACTGTACTTTTTTGTTCGTTAATTTAGAAGCGTCGTTAGTGGTAATAAGTTGTATTAAATCCAATGCTTGTTTACCTCTAATGACAAATTCACCCATGTGCGATACATCAAATATCCCGACGGCATTTCTGACGGTCAGGTGTTCATCATTGACACCAGA
>CAZNVL010000107.1:0-5810 GCA_964576565.1 uncultured Flavobacteriaceae bacterium
TTAACGTAGCAATTTATTCCTGAATAATTACTTCACGAAAAACAGCATGGCTGGTTGAGGAGTGTTCAATGCTAATATGAATGGACTTGTCTGTAATAAGCGAATCTGAGGTTAATAAATCTACAGCACTATCCGGCCATTCGATAAAACAATAATTATCAGAGTACAGATAATCCTCAAACCCTATTTCTTTTAATTCGTTTAAATTTTTTATACGATACAAGTCAAAATGATAAATAGGATTTTTTTCATTATCATGATAGATATTAAGTATTGAAAAAGTGGGACTTGTAACTTGTTCTTTACAATTCAATTCTTTGCAAAATGTTTGCACAAAAGTTGTTTTTCCGGCTCCTAAATGACCATGTAATAAAAAGATTTTTTTTTCTTTGAAATGTTTGAGTACAAATTGTACAAACTGTTCCCAATCTTTTTTCTCACGAATTATGTAGCGCATCATTTTATCTTGGCATTAAACGAATATAGGGAATAATTATTTCTTCTAAACTAATTCCACCATGCTGAAAAGTATTTTTATATAGATTGACGTATTGTCCGTAATTATTAGGATATACAAAGAAGCCATACTCTTTGGCAAAAATAAATCTGGAACTAGGATGCAATTTGGGTAAAAATAGATCCGAAGGATTTTTATACTCTATTACTTCTTTAGCATTATACTCTAATGCTTTCCCTTGTTTATATCTGAGATTGGTGTTTACATTTCTGTCTCCTAAAACCCTTACCGGTTCTTTTACATGTACGGTGCCATGATCGGTTGTAATTACTAGTGGGACTTTTTTCTCTTGTAATAACTTGATGATTTCAAACAGTGGTGAGTGTATAAACCAGGATTTAGTAATGCTTCTGTAAGCGGGTTCATCCTCTGCCAATTCTTTAATAATTTCCATTTCCGTTCGGGCATGACTCAACATATCAACAAAATTGTATACAATCACATTCAATGGATTTTGCAGCAATTGTGGGATTGTTTCAATAAGTTTTTTGGCTGCCTGATGGCTGGTTACTTTATTAAATGAAAACTTAATATCTTTTCCAGTCAATCGTTTTAATTGTGCCTGAAATAAATTTTCTTCATAAAGATTTTTTCCACCTTCATCCTCATCATTACTCCACCATTGTGGAAAGGTCTTTTCAATTTCTGATGGCAAAAGCCCTGCAAATAAAGCATTTCGAGCATATTGAGTTGTTGTTGGTAAAATACTATAATACAAACTTTCTTCTTCTACTTTATAATACTCAGCTAAAACGGGTTCGATAATTTTCCACTGATCAAATCTTAAATTGTCAATTAAGATAAAAAAAACTGAAGTATCTGAAACAATTTGAGAAACGAATTTTGTTTTAATTAACGTATGGCTCATTACCGGAACATTCTGTGTTTTTTTATGTAACCAAGAGGAATAATTTTTTTCTATAAATCGGGCAAATTCTTTATTCGCATCCTGTTTTTGAGATTGTAATACATCGGACATACTTTTATCTTCTGCCGCATCCATCTGAATATCCCAAAATACAATTTTTTTGTAAACATCTATCCACATTTGCCAACTGTCAGCCGATTGAATACTATTCATTATCTCTATAAACTCCTGACGATACGATTGTGTGGTTGTTTCAGTGATTAACTTTTTATTTTCTAAAACTTTTTTTAGGGATAATAATACCTGATTGGGATTAATTGGTTTGATTAAATAATCTGCAATCTGCCTTCCAATGGCCGTATCCATAATATGTTCTTCTTCACTTTTAGTAATCATTATGACAGGAATCGACGCATTGATTTGTTTGATTTTTTGTAAAGTGTCTAATCCGCTTAAACCGGGCATATTTTCATCCAATAATATCACGTCAATTTGTTTATCGTTATAAATAATTTCCAATGCTTCATCCCCACTGACAGCAGTAATAACTTCATAATTTTTATTTTGTAAAAATAAGATATGCGGTTTCAAAATTTCAATTTCATCATCTGTCCAGAGAATTTTATATTTATTCATAAATGTTATTTTTAGGCAAATCTACTTAAAACCTTAAGTAAATTACTAATTTATTAAGATTTTTAAACATTCTAAACGATGTTGTACATTATTTATTGCACATTCAGGAAAATCTACTTATTCACAACTTTATTCTACTACAGTTCGATTATAATTATTTATCTTTAACTAATTTCAAAACATTTCATCTCCCCACTATAAGATGCTTCAAAACCCAATACAAATAATATTTTTACTTAATTCTTAATAATCTTTTCTACTGATTTAAAATTATCACCAATAATTTCTAAGAAATAAACACCGCTTTGGAAATTGGAAATATCAATAGTTGAATTGTTATTTTCAAATGTAATGTGCTTATTCATAATTTCTCGTCCATTAACATCCAATAACCGGATTTGCAAATGATTATATTGTGATGTTTTAATCTCAATATAGTTTGTAGCCGGTATTGGAGAAATGTAAACACCATTTTGAGAAGCACTTGTTTGAATTCCTGTTACAACTACATAAACTGAGCTTGAAGAGCTTTGACACCCGCTGCTATTGCTTATCCACACACTATACCAACCATTCTGAGTAGCCACATACGTTTGTGAGGTCGCACCAGAAATAGGAGAGCCATTTAAGTACCATTGATAACTCGTTGCTGAAGGATTGCAGGTTAATGTTGCGCCGTTTGCACTTACAGTGGGCTGAGCTGGTGTGGGCGATACATTCACCGTAACATTAGCTATAGATTGACAAGAACCATTTGCTGCAGTATAAGTATATACTGTTGTAACGGGTGGGCTCACATAAACTGAAGAGGTGGTAGCACCATTATCCCAATTTACAGAATACGCATTGGTATTAGCATAAATATAGGTGCCGTATCCTGAACATATTGTGGTAGAAGAGGACGCCGCTGTTGGTGTAGGAGCTACTGTGATTGTAGAAGTATACGTAGTTCCTGTCCCATTTGCATTAGAAGCAGTAAGAGAGACGGTATAAGTGCCCGTAGCAGTATAAGTCACAGAAGGATTTTGAGAGGTAGAAGAAGATGGATTTCCGCCGGGGAAACTCCAATTCCAAGAAGTTGGATTATTGGAAGAAGCATCATTAAATTGGAGTGGTGTATTGATACAAGCAACGGAATATGAGGTGGTAAAGAAACTATTTGGAACAGCCGTAGGATTACTGTACAAGTCCGTTTCCCATACGCCTCTGCCATAAGTAGCCGCACGAAGTTTATTGCTTAAATAATCAATTTCCATATCACTGACAATTACATTAGGCAATCCCTGAGAGTATGGTAACCACGAACTCATCGTAATTTCTCTGTAATACACGCCCACATCCGTTCCTACATAAATAGCATCAGAAGAGTTTTTGGTATAAACAATACAATTTACAGGGATATTTGGGAGTCCGGTAGAATAATTTGTCCATGAGGCCCCGCCATTAGTAGAATGAAATACCTTGTTGCCAGAAGAATATCCTGAAAATGTTACATAGATATTATTCTCATTGGTATTATCAATCGCAATATCTGTAATAGCTGCAGAACCAACTGGTAACCCGGATGAAATGCTTGTCCACGAAGTGCCACCATTAGAGGTTCTGTATAAAGCGTTTGATCTAAAAGCATATATCACGTTTGTATTAGAGGGGGCTACTTTTACACCTAAAATTTCCCCTGTTCCGCCGCCAATTGTTCCTGGCTTTGTCCAGGAAGTGCCTTGGTTAGTCGATACCCATACATTTTCATATCCACATAAAAATGTGTTAGGATTGGATGGATGTTGAATAATAGGTGCGACCCATGCTGCATTTTCAGAAGTTGATGGTGCTATTGATGTCCATGATAAACCTCCATTTGTAGAACGTTGAAAATCTCCATATACATAAGAGGCCACAATAGTATTGTTATTATTCCAGCTGATAAAGCAATCTGCGCCATCACCGCCGTAAATCTCTGTCCATGAAGTACCATTCCATTTATTGGTGCCATTATCTTGATGCCCTGTAACGATGAGAGAAGAGGATGTGGCAGACAAACCCAGTTTATAAATCTGAGCGATATTCATTAAGCCATTGATCGCTGTAAATGATGTGCCGCCGTTTGTTGTTCTAAATAAGCCGCCATCCGTCGCAAGATAAACTGTATTAGAAGAGGTGTACTGTACATCGTGTAAGTCGGCATGCACGTAGGGCTTTCCACCGCCACCATACCAGTGTGTGTAAAGTGTCCATGATGCTCCTCCATTGGTGGATTTCCAGCTATTTACTCCACCACAAACAATTTCATTAGGATTCGTAGGTGATACACCGATAGCAATATCATACCATCCCTGTCCGCCAGTTCCACTCCCATTGGTACTCCAATCAAAGATGTTAGGAGTAGTGCTCATTACTGACCATGTTCCAGCAGCGCCGGAAGACGTAGAGCGATATACACCGCCATAACTATAATCACTGGCACTTGCTAATAAGTAAACATAATTAGGATTAGCGGGCGTAACGGCAACTGACAAACGAATAACACTTCCTACTGCCCCATAAGAGATGGCTGTAAAAGAATTCCCCCCATTGGTAGAGCGATAAAAACCAGAACTGGTAACACCATAAATAATAGTCGTGTCATTGGGTTTATATTCACCATCTTTAAAATTTCCTGCCTGAACTAATGTCCACGAAGTTCCCCCATTTCTTGTTCTATAAATGCCAGAAGATGTAAAGGCAAAAACAGTGGTTGGATTTAAAGGATTGATGAGTAAACGGCCTATTCGCCTTTGCTGGTTAGTGGTATAAACCAGACCTGTTGCGTTCCATGTTAGTCCCCCATCTGTAGATTTATATACTCCAATTGAATACGTATCTCCCGCATCATTGTCACCTGTGGCGATGTAAATAATATTTGGGTTAGATGGATCTACTGCAATATCAGAAACACCCAAAGAACCTAAATTGTCTGTTGTCGTGGTCCAGGTATTGCCACCATCATTGCTCATCCACATGCCACCTGCAGCAGCACCTACATAAATAATATTGGAGTTAGTCGGATGAAACCGCACGCAGACCATTCTTCCGGCGTTACTGCCTATTGGATCTCCAAATGGTCCTAATGGTACCCAATTGGCAGTAGTAGCAGTAGGAATGGCCGCACCGCCATTAGTGGTCTTAAATACAGCATGTTCATTCAGCCATTTGTTGTATTCTTCCAAAGCATAACTAAAAGAAGCATATTTTAATTCCCCACTTGGATACACTCTTGGTTCTGCATACCATGCCCATCTTTTAAACAGGTTTTCACCCCCTTCTTCTTTTTCAAGTTTGATTTTATGTTTAGGTGTTTTTTCTTTTTTATCCTTATGCTCCGCTTCAAATGCCGCTTTTATCTGGTAAAAATTCGCCCCTTCTTCTCTTAATTTTATCCAACTTTCTTGTCCCAAAAGACATTGAGCTAATAGAGTGAAAATTAATCCCCCCACTAATTTGAATAACTTTCTTTGAAATAAATTCTTTTTCATATCTTTTTTTGTTGCAAAGATACAGATTAATGCTCTGTTTTTCTTATCACCTATCATTATTTATTACCAACCATAAAATTTAACAAAAATCTGATGTGATTGACTTTTTCTGGAAAATCTTATGCAGATTCAACCTTCCAATTTCTTACACAAATAGAAGGAATGGGAAGGTTTGACAGTTTTAGGTGAAATTTCAGTGTTTAATTTATTCAAAAAAGATGATATAATTGTTAAGTGGAGCAAAATTAGAGAATTAAAAGACAATAATAATAATCGT
>CAZNVL010000108.1:0-5713 GCA_964576565.1 uncultured Flavobacteriaceae bacterium
AAATTAAAAAACTCTTGAATTATGACTATTGAAAATCTCTATGCTATATTCCTTTCTTACCAGCAGAAAATCTGTACCGATACACGTAAAATTATCCCAGACAGTATCTTTTTTGCTTTAAAAGGAAAAAATTTTGATGGGAACCATTTTGCTTTAAACGCCATTGAAAACGGATGTGCTTATGCTATCGTGGATGATACTGAACTTGCTCAACAACACTCCAAATGTATTTTTGTAGAAAATGTTCTGAAAACACTACAAGATCTTGCCCGTTATCACCGACAGCAATTAAATACTCCTGTCCTTGCTATTGCCGGTAGTAACGGAAAAACAACCACCAAAGAACTCATCACAGCCGTATTGTCTCAAAAATATAACACACACAGCACGCCCGGAAACCTCAATAACCACATCGGCACACCACTCACACTTTTACAGATGACCAGAGAACATCAAATAGGAATCATAGAATTAGGCGCCAATCATCCCGGCGAAATTCAAGAACTCTGCGATATTGTTCAACCCAACTTTGGCATTATTACGAGCATTGGCAAAGAACATCTGGAAGGCTTTGGAAGTATTGAAAATGTAATGAAAACCAATGGAGAACTCTACGATTATTTACTTCGTCATAATGGAAAAATAATAGTACAATTAGATAATAAAGATCTGATGAACACTTTAGCCCTTTACAAAGTAGAACCCCTCCATGTATTACAACATCAGGAACAATTTATTCTATATTGTACAGAACAATTTTTCAAAGAGTACGTTGAGTTCTATAAATCTATAGAAAATATCGTACTGGGTGAATATATTGACACACCATCCGATATTTTTGTACAGTTTAATTGGCAGTCGTATTCAAAAAAATCAGGGTATTCTGACAAACATTTCATAAAAACTCAATTATTAGCCCAACATAACTTTATCAACGCTCTATCAGCGGTAGCCATTGGAAATTACTTTGGCGTAAATCCAGAACAGATGAACACAGCTCTGGCGCACTATTTGCCAGATAAAAACCGGATGCAACTTATTCACACTTCAAAAAACATCCTTATTTTAGACGCCTACAATGCGAATCCTACCAGTATGCTGGCCGCGTTAGAATTTTTTAAAGAAAAAACCACATGCAAAGAAAAGAATGTCGTGTACCATCATCCACAGTCCATTGAACTAACCAATACCTTTACTTCACATGAAAAAGTTTTGATTTTAGGAGACATGTTTGAATTAGGAGAACATTCAGAAAAAGAACATACCGCTATTGTTCAATGGATTACCAACAACTTCAAAGAAGGGAAAGTTTTTTTAATCGGAAAGGCATTTGGCAACGCTCTAAAAAAATACCCAATCCCATCTAACTGCCAACATTTTGAGACAACAGAACTGTTTATAGACCAACTTCATCATAAACAAATAGTGTTATCTGGAAATCTAATTCTTATCAAAGCATCCCGAGGCATGCAATTAGAAAAAATAAAACCGTATCTCTAAACAACTTACACATGATTGCAAGTATTTTTCACAAAGGAGAAACCTATAAAGTCGATTTATCCCATCCAATGAGCATTGCCATTCCTGTTCAGCACCAACAAGGCGTACGGGCATGGTATGTGGACTTCCCTTCTATAGAACCAGTGAAAATGGGCGATTGGACAGGTGAAGTCAAACAAGGTGGTAGCGTCAACTTTAAAAACATTTTCTTTAATCCACACGGTCATTGTACACATACAGAATGTGTCGGACATATTACACCAGAAGATATATCCGTTTTTCAAACTTTACCGAATTACTTCTTTAAAGCCAAACTCATTACCATATTACCGGAATGTATTGACAAAGACCGCATCATTACCAAACCATCCTTGCAAGCCCATTTAGAACACGAAAAGCAAATAGAGGCATTAATTATTCGCACCCTTCCAAATAGTGAAACAAAACGAATAACCAATTATTCCAACACGAATCCTATCTATTTGAATAAAGAATCTGTAGAATACATTCTGCAAAAAAACGTACAACATTTAATTTTGGATCTTCCAAGCATTGACAAAGAAAAAGACAACGGCCAATTAGAAGGACACAAAACATTCTGGAACTATCCACATGAAAAACACTCTATCAGAACCATAACAGAACTCGCGTTTATCCCCAATTATATTTTAGATGACTGGTATTTTTTAAATCTTCAGATTGCGCCTATTCACAACGACGCCAGTCCTTCCAATCCGGTTTTATATAGAATCATTAAGTAACAGGAGTACAGTTTTTACAAATTATCGAAAACTAAAAACACATAATCCTACCCTTTTTTTATCAGGACAAGAGTGTTTATGCCAGCGTCTGAATACCAAAACACTACTATTCAGCACTTAAAAAATTGTAAAAAATAGAATGCCATGAGTAGTAACAAAACCCTAATAATACACAGGCCTTCTTACTTCGCACAAATGTTTTGCAAGACGAATAACCTGACGCGTATAACCAAACTCATTATCGTACCACACATAAACCACTGCACTACGTTTGTCGGGTGCTACCTGTGTGGCTTGACTATCAAATACAGCCGGGCATGAATTACCGATAATATCTGTTGAAACAAGCTCGTTTGAAAATTCATATTTAATTTGTTCCACCAGATTTCCGGATAAAGCGTACTGTTTTACAGTATTGTTAACGGTTTCCTTATCTACTGTACACCCCAGCTGAACATTTATAATTGCCAATGAACCGTCGGGAGTGGGTACACGCACTGCATTAGCAGTAAATTTTCCAGCCAGGTGCGGGAGTACTTTTTTTAGAGCGCTGTCTGCACCAGTTTCTGTAATCACCATGTTTAACGGAGCAGAACGACCTCTTCTGTATTTTTTATGAAAATTATCCAATAAGTTTTGGTCGTTAGTGTAGGAGTGAATGGTTTCAATATGGCCTTTTTCAATCTTAAATTCTTTATCTAAAATGTATAAAATAGGCATAATAGCGTTGGTAGTACAGGAAGCAGCGGAGAAAATTTGCTCCTTCTTTAAATCCAAACCTTCATGATTTATACCATACACCACATTTGGAATATCGCCTTTACCGGGAGCAGTTAGTAACACTTTTGAGATACCTTTACTCTTTAAATGTAAAGACAATTTCTCCCTGTCTCTGTAAATTCCTGTATTATCTATTAACAAAGCATTTTGAATACCATATTGCGTATAATCTATTTGATCCGGTTTATCAGCAGCAATCAAATATACCGTATGCCCATTAATGATCAAGGCATTGTTATCGTGATCTTCAATCACTGTTCCGGGGAAAGGACCATGAATAGAATCGTTTCTTAGCAAATCGGCTCTTTTGGTGAGTTCTTCTTTTATATTGCCTCTCACCACAATCGCTTTAAGACGAAGTTGTTCGCCCTTTCCGGCTAATGAAATTAAATCCCTCGCAGCCAAACGACCGATTCTTCCAAAACCAAACAAAACCACATCTCTCGGCACAATGCTCTGTTTTTTTCCAATCAAATCAGACAATTTTTTGTGAATAAAATCCTTATACGATGTAAATTGTTCACTTTCCTGATGCCATTCATAAGCCAAACGACCAATATCTATTCTTGATGGACAAATATCTGATTCATAAATAGCTTTTGCTAATTGAGCCGTATCTTCTACAGTGATGGACTTTTTGACAAAATCTTTTGCATATAAGTGCAACTGCATAATTTCAGAAGAACTTTTATCTACCAATTGATTCCTGAATAATACTAATTCAACGGACTTATCAAACCATAATTTTCCAACAAAATTAATTAAATCAATAGCGGCCTTTTCATGGCTGATCCATTCTTTTAATTGCTTTTCATAATTAGGTTGAACTTTGCTTAATGTTTCCATAATAAAAGAATTTAATAAATTAGTAAAATGTTTAATTAAAATCTTTCCAGCTGAGAAAAGAAAAAATTGGCCTCAATTCTTGCGTTCTCATCACTATCCGAACCATGAATGGCATTTTCGGCAATAGATTTAGCAAATTCTTTCCGAATAGTGCCCGGTTCAGCTTTGGCAGGATCTGTGGCCCCAATGAGTTTTCTGAAATCTTCCACAGCATTTTCCTTTTCTAAAATAGCCGCTACAATAGGACCACTACTCATATATTCAATCAACTCATTGTAAAAAGGCCTTTCTTTATGCACAATATAGAATTGAGCGGCCTGCTCTTTGCTTATCTTTAAATACTTCATAGCCACAATTCTAAACCCCGCCTGATTAATCCTTGCTAAAATAGGGCCGATGTAATTGTTGCGAACCGCATCGGGCTTAATCATAGTAAAAGTGTACATAATTTTTTGGGGTGCAAAGATAAAAAGATTTATCCATTCTGCTTGAAATTATATTTATATCCCTACCCTTTCTCTTCTTATGTATGCAATAGCTTTCAGAACCCATCAAGATGCTTAATTCAAAAACATTTTATTATTATTAGTATTATTGCGGCTCTAAAACAAAAAATATGAACCGAGGTCCTATTTCACAATTTATTGAACATCATTATAGACACTTTAATGCAGCGGCTCTTAAAGATGCTGCAAAGGGCTATGAAACACACTTAAAAGAAGGTGGAAAAATGCTGATTGCCCTGGCAGGCGCTATGAGTACCGCAGAATTAGGCGTTTCTTTGGCAGAAATGATTCGTCAGGATAAAGTACACATTATTTCCTGTACAGGCGCCAATTTGGAAGAAGATTTGATGAATCTGGTGGCACATAATCATTATAAAAGGTTGCCCAATTACCGCGATCTGACTCCACAGCAGGAATGGGAACTATTAGAGCAAGGATTAAACAGAGTAACCGATACGTGTATCCCGGAAGAAGAGGCCTTTCGTCGTCTTCAAAAACATATTTTTGAATTGTGGAAAAAAGCCGAAAACGCCAATGAAAGATATTTTCCCCACGAATATATGTATCAACTGATTAAAAGCGGTGTGTTAGAACAATATTATGAAATTGACCCGAAAGATAGCTGGATGGTGGCTGCTGCCGAGAAAAATCTGCCAATAGTAGTTGGAGGATGGGAAGATTCTACACTTGGAAATATCTTTGCTTCTTATGTTATCAAAGGAGACCTAAAAGCATCTACGATGAAAAGCGGTATTGAATATATGGTTCAACTGGCCGATTGGTATAGAAATAATTCTGCCGGAAAAGGAGTAGGATTTTTTCAGATTGGTGGAGGTATCGCCGGCGATTTCCCGATATGTGTAGTACCTATGATGTATCAGGATCTGGGGTGGCATGATGTGCCATTTTGGAGCTATTTTTGTCAGATTTCTGACAGTACAACCTCGTATGGTTCTTACAGTGGTGCTATACCAAATGAAAAAATTACTTGGGGAAAATTGGGAATTGATACCCCAAAATATATTATTGAATCGGATGCTACTATTGTGGCACCATTGATATTTGCATGGGTCTTAGGGTGGTAAACAAGAATGAAAACCCATAATTAAGATAAGCGGGCCAATTAAAGAAGAAATGTTAATTTTCTGACCCTTCATTTTACACTGCTCAAAATTTATTTGAGTGGTTTATTTATTATTCGAATGTGCAAAATATGATTATTGTTTTACCGAATTTTGCGCCCACATAATAATATAATAATAATGTGCAGATTCAACTTTTAAGTTTGACAGTTTAGGAAAAATTTCTTCCTCCAATTTC
>CAZNVL010000109.1:0-5689 GCA_964576565.1 uncultured Flavobacteriaceae bacterium
GATTCTACAAGTTTTCCCCATTGTCCGGTAAACAATCCTTCTGTTTGGCGAATTTTTCTATCTGTTTCCTGAAATTTTCTTTCGGTTTCTTTTGATAACTCAGCAATGATTCTTTCTGTTTCTTTAATTTGCTGAGTTACCTCTTGTATTTTTTTATCCGTTTCCTGAAATTTCTCGGTAAGGATCCGATCTGTTTCTTGTATTTTTTTATCTGTTTCTTGAAACAGTAACCATACTTTTTCAAAACTTAATTCGTTTGCTTTTTCTGCTCTTCTCATGTTCACTTTCAATTTATTATTGCAATTGCAAAGGTAATGAAATTTTTGAATAACACATAGATCACATAGATGAATAAAAAACATTTCATCAAATAGAAAAGATCGTTAATACTAAGATAGGCTTTCTTATCCTTTATAGCGGTTATATTACTTTTTTAAAGAAAGACACCAAAAAACTCCGATAAATCGGAATTATTTTTTAATCTTTTATTACTTGAGCAGTAATGATTTTTTTAGAAAAAAAATCTCCATCTACACTTCAATATCTTCTCACTCATTTTAAACAATTACTTTGTTCTCAGGTTCAGTGAATGAAAGAATATCCATTAAATTAGCATGTCCAGGTATTTTAGTATCTGTTTCTTTTTTCTATTTTTCCATTAAAATCCTTTTCTTTGCTCAAAAAATTAAAATGTTTGAAAAAATTAATTCCAACTGGAAGTGGGCTACAGTGTTTTGTATTCTCGTGTTTATTTTGATAACAGTAGTGTATTTTAAGCCAATGTACTTTGAAGACAAGGTACTGAATCAAGGTGATATCATTCGTCATAAAGCAATGAGTAAAGAAATAACGGACTATCGGGAAAAGTATCATCAAGAACCTTTATGGACCAATTCTATGTTTGGCGGTATGCCGGCCTATCAAATTTCAACCGAATATAGCGGTAACTGGCTTTCGTTTATGGATAAAGCATTTAAGTTGTTTTTACCACATCCGTCGGGTTATTTGTTTTTATACGGAATAAGTTTTTTTATTTTAATGCTGGTGCTTCGGGTGCCTTATCTTTTGGGGATTTCAGCAGCTATTGCTTACGCTTTGTCTTCTTATTTTTTAATAATTATTGAAGCAGGACACAATTCTAAAGCGAATGCGATTGGTTACATTCCTTTGGTAATAGCCGCTTTAATCATGCTGTTCCGACAAAATCAATGGTTAGGAGCGCTTTTATCGGCTTTATTTTGGGCATTAGAAATCAACGCTAATCACTTACAAATTACGTATTATTTAGTTTTGATGGTAGGGATTTTTTGGTGTTATTGGTTGTATGAAGCGTTTATTAAAAAAGTTATTTCTGATTTCATAAAAAGATCGGCGTTATTAGGGATAGCATTAGGTATTGCCGTTTTGCCCAATATGGGCAATTTACTCACTACTTACGAATATAGCAAGTATTCTACACGTGGTAAAAGTGAATTAACCATAAAGGAAGATCTGAAACCCAATAAAGATATTAAAACAAGCGGACTTGATAAAGATTATGCCACACAATGGAGTTATGGAATAGGAGAAACATTGACATTTTTGATACCGGACTTTAAAGGCGGCGCTTCCCAATCTATTGCAGCCGCTGATCCCAATGCACTAAAAAATATCCCTTCCGAAATGCGTGAAATAGTCGCCGGACAATCGGCTTACTTTGGACCACAGCCCTTTACAAGTGGGCCTGTTTATCTTGGTGCTATTGTGGTATTTTTGATGGTAGTAGGACTCTTCATCCTTCCAAAAGAATGGAAAATACCGTTAATCATTGTAACACTTTTATCTGTTTTTCTGGCATGGGGAAAAAATTTTATGCTACTCACAGACATTTTTATGGATTATGTACCGGGATATAACAAATTTCGTGCAGTGTCTATGATTTTAATTTTGGCAGAATTTACAATCCCCCTGCTTGCCGCTCTTTGTTTATATTATCTTACTTTGCCAGAGTATCAAAAAATTAAGTTAGGCAATAAAGAAATAGATACTAAAAAGTTAACTCTCTGGACATTTGTAGTAGTAGGGGGGTTCTGTTTAATAAACTATCTAGCCCCCTCTCTGTTTAATTCATTTAAATCCAAAGAAGAAGAAATGATTTTAATGAGTGAATATATGAAAGCAGGTTATCCCAAAGAAGAAGTGAGTAAATACATTCAGCAAATGATGCCGCATTTAGAAACAGCGCGTAAAAATATCGTTCAATCCGATGCACTCCGATCTTTTATATTCATTGCTTTATTTTACTTCTTCTTGTGGGCACATTTCAGAAAAAAAATAAATACAACGATGCTATTTTTAGCATTCGGAACGTTTTCTGCTATTGATCTATACACCGCCGATAAAAGATATTTTGGGAATACCGCCTTTGTGCCCAAAAACAGTATCCAACAAATGTTTACGCCTTCGGAAGCCGATCAAATGATTTTACAAGATACAACAAAATATTACAGAGTTTTAAATCTTGCTACCAATACATTCAACGATGCCAATACCTCTTACTTTCATAAATCAGTAGGGGGCTATCACGGTGCTAAACTAAAAAAATACCAGGAACTCATTGATTTTCATTTAAGCAAAGAAATCCAATGGTTTTATCAACAACTCAACAAAATAGCCGGTGCTGATAGTTTATTGGAAACACAACTACTTCCTTCACTTCAGGTCATCAATATGTTGAATACAAAGTATATTTTATTACCAGTGAAATCGGGCTCCATTCCAATGCCCAATAATTCTGCCAATGGTAACGCATGGTTTGTACAACAAATTATTTCCGTAGCCAATGCGGATAGTGAAATTGTCAAACTTTATTCTCTCCACACTAAAACGCAGGCCGTTATTCAGGAAAAAAACAAATTGCCACAACTTAAAAACAGCTATTCCGGAAAAGGTAAAATTTATCTGACCCACTATGCTCCCAATGAACTCAAATATACTTCCGTATCGGACGACGAACAATTTGCTGTATTTTCAGATATTTATTATCCTAAAGGATGGAATGCTTATGTAGATGGACAATTACAACCTCACACCTGTGTGAATTATGTATTGCGTGGTATGATAATTCCAAAAGGCACACACGTGATTGAATTTAAATTTGAACCGACTTCATATAAAATTGGTAATAGCATTGCTTATGTAGGTTCTGCATTGATTTATCTCATCTTAGCAGGAATTGTCTGGATGATCTGGAAAACAATTAAGAAATGACTAAAAAAAAGTTGAATGTCTTAATTGGAATTACAGGTGGTATTGCCGCCTATAAAATTCCTTTATTAGTTCGTTTGCTGGTTCAGGAAGGACATAATGTAAAAATTATTTTGACAGAATCCGCAGAAAATTTTGTTACAAAAGAAACATTATCAGTATTATCTAAAAATCCTGTATATACTTCGTTTTTTAATGAAAAAAGAGAATGGAACAATCACGTGCATTTGGCTGATTGGGCAGATATTATGGTGATAGCACCCGCCACGGCCAATACTATAGCCAAAATGGCCAATGGCTATTGCGATAATCTTTTAATGGCTACTTATTTATCTTTTACCAAAAGAGTAATAATTGCACCCGCCATGGATGCAGAAATGTGGTTACATCCAACCACACAAAATAATTTGTACCAATTACAACACAGAAAACACCACCTTGTCCTGCCCGTAGAATACGGTGCGTTAGCCAGTGGTATCACAGGATGGGGCAGAATGTTAGAACCACAGGACATTTTTCACCACATCCAAAAAATTTTGTATAAATCAGAAGAGTTAATCGGCAAAAAAATATTGGTCACTGCAGGTGCAACTTATGAACCCATCGATCCTGTACGTTTTATTGGAAACAGAAGCTCCGGAAAAACCGGCATCGCAATTGCAGAAGAATTAGCCCTTCGCGGTGCAGAAGTTGTTTTGGTACACGGAAATATACAAGCACCCTTACCCGTTAATACATCTATACGCACTATCCATACAGAAACAGCAAACGAAATGTTTAATGAATGCGTAAAATTTTTTCCGGAAATGCACGGTGCTATATTAGCAGCCGCTGTAGCGGACTATACGCCTGTTGCAATGGCTAACGAGAAAATTAAAAAAACGGAAGATACGTTTCAACTTACCCTTCAGAAAACAAAGGACATTCTGAAAACATTAGGAGCTCAAAAAAAACAAAATCAACTTCTGGCGGGCTTTGCACTAGAAACAAACCATGTGATAGACAATGCTATTAAAAAATTAACTTCTAAAAATGCCGATGTGATTTTTGCTAATCACTGCTCAGATGAAAATCCGGCGTTTAATGTAGATGAAAATGAACTAATAGTAGTTTACAAAAACAAAAAAGTAAAAAATTTAGGTAAACATAAAAAATACCTGCTGGCCGAAAAAATTGTAGATGAAATAGTGCAATTGCTTACCACCTTTAATTAAGGAGAGTATTTAATGAGAGATAGATAATTTGTCTCTACCCCGTGTCAAAAGAACAAGGATTAAAAAATAATTCTGCTTTTTGCTACCAGCTCATAACTAACCACTCATAACTCATAAGATGAATAGTCACAAAAAAACACAACTATCTACTTGTTTTAGCCATGCTAAATTTTACTTTTTACATATTCCTCTCGTACACCCCATACCAACCGCCTACTCCTATAATCCCGATACCGATACTTCCGCAAAACCACTTTCATCTTTGATCCCTCCAATCGCCTCTCTATTCTATAACCCACTGCTTTCTTTATCTCTTCAAATAACTTTAATCCCAGCCGATAGGCCTCTGCCCAACGAAAAATACCATAATACGCATTCACCGAACTCAATGCCCGCTTTTGTTCCATCCCATCTTTACTCTTCAATCCTTTGATCCATTTTTCTATCTTCTGTTTGCTTTGATGCACCACACGCTGTCTTACCAAAATATGCGTCGGCTTTACATAATATCCTACAAAATCAATCCCATTTACTACCCTTTGTATCCTTTGTTTTTGCGGATGTAGATGCAAGTGCAAACCCTCCCACAAAAATTCCTCTATCCTATCCCGCCAGTCCTTTAACTGCTCTTTGTCTTCACACAACAACACCATATCATCCACATAACGAATATAATACCGAACGCTCAACCGATGCTTCACATACCAATCTAATTCGTGTAAATAGATATTCGCAAAAAACTGACTCGTCAAATTTCCGAGTGGCAAGCCAAGACCTTCCGGATTATGAAAATACGATTTATGTTTGGGAATCAGCAGGTGCTTCTTCTTATCTCCTGTAAAAATGCAATGTTTCGTAGGATTGTGCCGCACAATCACCGTGCAGAGATGTCTTAAAATTTCCTTTTCCTTCTCACTACATAACAAACGACCTATCCACCTATCTAATACATTCAACAAAATCGTATGATCAATGCTATTAAAAAAAGAAGCAATATCCATTTTCAAATACCAGTGTAATTCGGGATTATTTAACCAATGGTACAATTGCTGCATCGCGGCATGGTGCCCTTTCCCGGGCCGGTTCGCATACGAGCAAGCTAAAAAACGAGGTTCTACATAGGGTTCCATCTTATCTACTATCCAGCGATGTACTATCCTATCCCGAAAATGCGGCGCTAAGATCTCACGCGGCACCGGATCTTCCACAACAAAGCAAGTATAGGGATA
>CAZNVL010000110.1:0-5464 GCA_964576565.1 uncultured Flavobacteriaceae bacterium
TTCTTAATCTCACCAGAATGCTCTTTGACTATATGTTTTATCTTCAATGCTACACCCATGCTTTCTTTTTTTCTACAAATATACAAAAGAATTTATTAAAATGAGAGAAAATTTATTACTCATGCTGTAAGGTCTCAATTTACTTATTTCTCATCATTTAATCTAAAATATCCTGCTAATACTAAATTTTCTTCAAAACTAAACTTATTAAAAACTATATTTGTCAAAAAAATGAAACTGGCTTTAGTTCAAACTCATCTGCACTGGGAAAATAAAGAAAAAAATCTTCAACATTTTTCAGAAATCATTGATAATGCTCAATCCGCCGATGTTTACATCTTCCCGGAAATGTTTACCACCGGCTTTACAATGAATAGTAATGAACTCGCTGAACCCATTGATGGCAATACCACTCAATGGATGCTGCAAAAAGCCGCCTCTAAACATGCGTGCCTCGTTGGAAGTATTATTACCAAAGAACATTCCCAGTACCACAACACCTTGATATGGGCGTATCCGAATGGGAACTTTCAATTTTATCACAAAAAGCATTTATTCAGAATGGCCGAAGAAAATCAACATTATTCTCCCGGTCAACACAAAATAATATGTGCATACAAAGGTTTTCGTTTTATGCCGCTGATCTGCTACGACCTGCGTTTCCCGGTTTGGAGCAGAAATCAATTTAGCACAGAATACGAATACGATGCGTTGATTTATGTTGCCAATTGGCCTGCCGTGAGAATGGATGCCTGGAAAAAACTACTTTTTGCCCGGGCTATTGAAAACCTTTCATATTGCATTGGCGTGAATAGAATTGGCACCGACGGTACACAAAAAGAATACAATGGACAAAGCATAGCCATAAACTTTAAAGGAGAAATAGTATGCAATCTTGACAATCAAAATGCCATTGCTTATGTTGAACTAAATAAATCAGATTTAGAACAATTTCGCAACAAATTCCCGGCACACTTAGATGCTGACGCCTTTGAAATTCTTTCTTGATTTTTATCATTTACTTCACTACTAAATTATTTTGTACATTTGCCCAAAATTTTCAGAAATGAGTCAACAAATTGGACTTCGTTCAAGTGACAGTGTTTTGAACGAAATAGGTTTGAAAAATTACAAAACAGCTTACTGGAACTTAGATGTTCCGCACTTAGTGACAGAAAGTTTAATACGTCAACAAGCCGTGCTGACAGATACAGGAGCATTAATGGTAGATACCGGCGAATTTACTGGCCGTTCCCCCAAAGATAAATTTATTGTAAAAGATTCCATCACAGAAAACACCGTTTGGTGGGGCGATATTAATATCCCTTTTGACCCAGAAAAATTTGATAAATTACATCAAAAAGTTTTAAACTATTTTGAAGGAAAAGATGTATTTATCAGAGACGCTTACGCCTGTGCGCATCCGGACTACCGCTTAAATTTAAGAGTAATTACCGAAACACCCTGGGCCAACTTGTTTAGTTACAATTTATTTTTAAGACCGACTAAGGAAGAGATTCAAAACTTCAAACACGATTGGCTTATCATCAATGCATCCGGTTTTCATGCCAACGCAAAGGAAGATGGAACCCGACAACATAATTTTGCCATTATCAACTTTACCAAAAAAATTATTCTCATCGGCGGAACGGGATATACAGGTGAAATCAAAAAATCTGTATTCACAATCCTAAATTATCTACTTCCGCAAGAAAAAAATGTGCTTTCTATGCACTGCTCAGCCAATATCGGTAAAAAGGGCGATACAGCTATATTTTTTGGTTTATCCGGTACTGGTAAAACAACGCTCTCTTCGGACCCTGAAAGAAAACTCATTGGCGATGATGAACACGGCTGGAGTAATGATAAAGTATTCAATTTTGAAGGAGGATGTTATGCCAAATGTGTCAATCTTTCTAAAGAAAATGAACCTCAAATTTTCAATGCTATAAAATTTGGTGCTTTGTTGGAAAATACCAGATTTTACCCCGGCACTTCTACTGTGAATTACGAAGACATTTCTGTCACAGAAAATACGAGAGTAAGTTATCCCGCTCATTATATTGAAAATGCTGTATTTCCTGCCATTGGTGATGCGCCTAAAAACATTTTCTTTTTAACTTGTGATGCGTATGGAATTTTCCCACCCATTTCAAGATTAACCATTCCTCAAGCCATGTATTATTTCATTTCTGGATATACTGCAAAAGTAGCTGGTACAGAAATGGGCATTACAGAACCCACAGCGACTTTCTCTGCTTGTTTCGGAAAAGCATTCCTTCCATTACATCCAGCTAAATATGCTCAATTGTTAGGTGAAAAACTAAAATCAAATAAAATTAATGTCTGGCTTATCAATACTGGATGGATTGCCGGCGGTGCTAAGAAAAGCAAGCGTATGAAGCTTTCTTATACAAGAGCGATGATTCACGCCGCTTTGAATGGAGAATTAAACACTGTTGAATACGAAAAAATACCTTTCTTTAATTTAGAATTTCCAAAAACATGCAGAGACATCCCTTACAATGTGCTGAACCCCAAAGCATCATGGGATAACGCCCAAGAATACGATCAAACAGCATTGGAATTATCTAAAAAATTCATTGAAAATTTTAAAGAATTTGAGGACTTAGCAAGCCCAGAAATAATTTCAGCTGGACCTGTACTTGAAAAATCCATTGTTTCATAAAATATTCTTGCAAAAAAATATTGCTTATCCTACATTTGCAGCGTTTGTTTACGGAGGGTGTAGCTCAGTTGGTTAGAGCGTCAGATTGTGGCTCTGAAGGTCATGGGTTCGAGTCCCATCATCCTCCCTTTTTATTTTCGACCAATTACATTTCACACCGATAGTTCTTAGTTTTTTTTAGAATATTTCGTTATACCAAATAATCAACCTTAAATGAAAAAATCTAAACCAACTACTTCCCCCACCCATCTTTTCAACAAAGTTTCTATACTAATTGAAAATGCTCGTAACAAAATTGCTTATACTATTAACATGGAAATGATTTTACTTTATTGGAATATTGGTAAAATCATTAAAGATAATATTATTCAATCCAATAGAGCAGAATATGGACAACAAACTATACAATTTCTTAGTCAGAAACTTACTGAAAAATACGGGAAAGGATACTCTCCTCAAAATTTATGGTATATGCTTCAATTTTATGAAACCTATCCAATTCTCCACTCAGTGCGTGGAGAATTAGAAGGACTCAGTTGGACACACATAAGAGAATTATTACCCATAAAAGATCCTCTGAAACGAAAGTTTTACGCTATTCTTTGTCAAAAAGAAAAGTGGAGTACCAGAACATTGCAGGATAGAATTAAAAGCATGCTTTATGAACGTACCGCCTTATCCAAATTCCCTGAAAAAACGATAAACCTTCAACTTAAAGAATTAAAAGAAAAAGATAAAATGACGCCAGAGTTAGTTTTCCGAGACCCTTACGTCCTTGACTTTTTAGAACTTTCAGACGCATTTACAGAAAAGGATTTGGAAAATGCTATTTTGCAAACACTTGAAAAATTTATATTAGAATTAGGAAAAGATTTTTATTTTGTTGAAAGACAAAAAAGATTTACAGTGGACAATATTGATTATTATATTGACCTTGTTTTTTATCACCGAAAACTCAAATGTTTTATTTTGATTGATTTAAAACTCGACAAATTTCGGGCAGAATACAAAGGACAAATGGAATTATATTTACGATACATGGAAAAATATGAAACTGAGAAGGATGAAAACCCACCTATTGGAATTATACTATGTACAGAAAAAAGCAAAGAACAAGTAGAACTTTTGTTTTTGGACAATGATAGAATCAAAGTTTCAGAATATATCACCCAACTTCCATCCAAAAAGTTATTAGCCGCAAAATTTCATAAAGCCATACAAATTGCTCATTCAAAATTAAAAACCAACTAAATTATGCAACGCAAAATTCAATCTGCTCTCATTTCTGTATTTAATAAAGATGGACTTGAACCCATCGTGAAAAAATTACATCAACTCAATGTACAAATGATTTCTACCGGCGGAACGTATGATTTTATTAAAAAACTTGGAATACCAGTCACATCAGTAGACAGCATCACTCAATTTCCAGAAATTTTAGGTGGTCGTGTAAAAACTTTGCATCCCAAAATTTTTGGCGGGATATTGGCCAGAAGAGAAAACGAAACCGACATTCAACAAATAAATGACCATCAAATTCCTTTCATTGATTGTGTTATAGTAGATTTATACCCTTTTGAAGAAACAGTAAAATCTACAAAAGATGAAACCGCTATCATTGAAAAAATTGACATTGGCGGTATTGCCCTCATCAGAGCAGCCGCTAAAAATTTTAAAGACACCATTATCGTACCGGACAGAAGATATTACAAAGAATTTTTAGAATTACTTGAAAATCAACAAGGCATTAGCCATATTCAAGACAGAAAAAAATTTGCTACCTATGCTTTTGCCATATCCTCTCATTACGACACAATGATTTTTCATTACTTTAATCAATTTGCACAACTCCCCTATTTTAAAGAAAGTTATTTGGACGCTCAGATCCTTCGCTATGGCGAAAATCCCCATCAAAAAGCATGGTATTTTGGTAACTTTGAATCACAATTAGAAAAATTAAACGGTAAAGAAATTTCATACAATAACCTTTTGGATATAGAAGCTGCAGTACAACTCATCGCTGATTTTGATGAACCGACCTTTGCTATCATTAAACACAATAATGCCTGTGGCGTAGCCAGCAGAGATACTATTTATGAGGCCTACTTGACCGCTCTTTCCTCTGACCCACTTTCAGCATTTGGCGGTATTTTAATTGCAAATAGATCTATTGATACTCAAACCGCCAAAGAAATCCATACATTATTTTTTGAAGTAATCATAGCGCCCAATTATGATGCAGAAGCATTGGAAATACTTAAATCCAAACCCAACAGAATCATTTTAGTTAATAAAATCCAACAACTTCCAAAGTATCCTTTCCGAAGTATTTTCAATGGTGTTCTTAAACAAGAAAGAGATGCTAAAATAGAAACATCCAATGAATTAAAAGTGGTGACAGAGAAAACGCCTACTGATGCAGAAATAAGTGATTTATTATTCGCTAATAAAATAGTAAAACACACCAAAAGTAATGCTATTGTAATTGTGAAAAACAAACAACTCATAGGAAGCGGAACTGGTCAGACCTCCCGGGTAGATGCCGTGCGTCATGCTATTGAAAAAGCCCGTCATTTTAAGTTTGATACAAAAGGTGCTGTATTAGCCAGTGATGCTTTTTTCCCATTTCCAGATAGTGTGGAATTATCGCATGCAGTTGGGATTACCGCTATTATCCAACCCGGTGGGTCTATAAAAGATAAAGACAGTATTGATACTTGCAATAAATACAGCATGAGCATGGTATTTACAGGATACCGGCATTTTAAACATTAA
>CAZNVL010000111.1:0-5413 GCA_964576565.1 uncultured Flavobacteriaceae bacterium
GCTACACTCACTGCAAATGGTGCTACTTCTTACACATGGAATACGGGTGCAACAACCAATAGCATCACAGACAATCCAACTACTACAACAACTTACACAGTAACCGGCGAAGATTTAGGATGTACAAACACTGCTACAGCCCAAGTGGTGGTAAACCCAACCCCAACAAGTACAATTGCAGTTACAGATGCGGTTTCACCGGGTTGTAATAATGGGTCTGCAACCGTGACGGTGAGTGGTGGTGTTGGTGGCTATACCTATTCATGGACAGCACCCGCAACTTCTACAACAAATGTGGCTACCAACCTGAATGGCACATCTGGTAGTGGTACATCTTATACGGTAGTAGTAACCGATGCGAATGGCTGTTCAACTTCACAAAGCTTTACAGTAGATTGTGTAACATCCATTGCAAGCATTAGTGCGAATAGTGGTATAGCAGTATATCCCAATCCTAATAACGGTACATTTGTGATTAGCACGAATAGCACAACAATGAAAACAATTCGTGTGATGGATGTAACAGGAAGAGTAATGATGCATACCCAATCCAATGAAAAAGAAGTAGAAATGAACATTACGAATTATGCAAGAGGAATTTATGTAATTGAAGTAGAAAGCGATAAAGGAATAGATAGAATTAATGTGGTGAAAGAGTAGAATTTATAGAAATAGAAGTTACAAGAAAGCCCTCTTTATTGGGGGCTTTCTTGTTTTTATAAGTAATTAAAATTTACTTGTTGAAATAGGCGGGAAATAATTAAGCTGACAAAAAATATCTTTCTAAAATTTTATCAGCGTCTTTAATGCTATTCTTTAACCATTGTAATAAAATTTTGTTTTTTTCTATATCCGATAAAGTGTAGTTTATAGATGAATTTCTCAGTTTTTTATTGAGTTCATATAAGCATAATGCCACACTCACACTGATATTAAAACTTTCGGTAAAACCATACATGGGAATAAAAACCGATTCATCGGCTTTATAGAGTGCATATTCACTTAATCCTTCTTTTTCAGCACCAAAAACCAAAGCAATCGGTTTTTCTAAAGACAATTCACTGATTTCTTTAGATTTTGAATGAGGCGAAGTAGTTATGATTTTATATCCTTTTTGTCTTAAGTCCTGATAGCATTTTTCTGTGTTGTTATGATTTTTTTCATTGTATTTATACAACGTCAACCATTGTGTAGCCCCTAATGAAATTTCTTCATTGGGTTTAAATTCATTTCTGTTTTCAATTAAATGAATATCCTGAATACCAAAACAATCGCAACTTCTCAGTATAGCCGCAGCATTATGCCCTTGAAAAACATCTTCCAATACGATTGTAAGGTAACGTGTTCTATTATTTAAAACTTCTAAAAATCTATCTAATCGTTTTTGTGTGATGAACTCTTTTAAATAATTTATTTGCTGTTCCACTAAATCGTTCATTGGATAAGTGCTTTCAAATCTTTGATAGATTGCAGTATATCCGATTGACCAAAAACACTATTGCCGGCTACCAGCACATCTGCACCTGCCTGAACTAATTTTTGAGCATTCAATGTATCAACGCCCCCATCTACTTCAATTAACGCTTTGGAATTTTTCTGAATAATTAAATTTTTGAGTTTATCAATTTTAGAATAGCTTTGTTCAATAAATTTTTGTCCTCCAAATCCGGGATTAACTGACATTAAACATATTACATCAACATCCTGAATGATATCTTCTAATAAATGGACAGATGTATGTGGATTGATGGCTACTCCGGCTTTTATATTAAAAGCATGAATGGTTTGAACGGTGCGATGCAGATGAATACAAGCTTCGTAATGAACAGATATTACTTGCGCTCCGTGTTTTACAAATCGTTCAATATAACGATCAGGATCTACGATCATTAAATGCACATCCATGGGTTTTTGACAACGTTTTTGAACGGCTGATAATATCGGAAAACCGAAGGATATATTTGGTACAAACACGCCGTCCATTATATCCAGATGAAGCCAATCGGCCGGACTTTGATTAACTACATCTATAGCATAAGACAAGTTCAGAAAATCGGCCGATAATAAGGATGGTGCCAGCAGTGCCATAGTGTTAGTTAAATGCATTGAAGCCGGTGATGTCCAGCCCCGTAATGAGTAAATGAATATCGTGTGTGCCTTCGTAAGTGATAACAGATTCTAAGTTCATCATGTGACGCATGATAGGATATTCACCTGTGATGCCCATTCCGCCGTGGATTTGCCGTGCTTCTCTGGCGATGTTTAAAGCCATGTAAACGTTGTTTCGTTTGGCCATTGAAATTTGTGCCGGCGTGGCTCTGTTTTCATTTTTCAATACACCTAAACGCCATGCGAGTAATTGTGCCTTGGTGATTTCGGTTATCATTTCGGCTAATTTCTTTTGTTGCAATTGAAATGCACCAATGGGCTTACCAAACTGTATTCTTTCCTTGGAATATCTTAAAGCACTGTCGTAACAATCCAAGGCAGCACCAATAGCCCCCCAGGCAATACCATAACGGGCGCTGTTTAAGCAACTCAAAGGTCCTTTAAGCCCTTTTACATTGGGTAATAAATTTTCTTTGGGAACTTTTACATTGTCAAATACAAGTTCACCAGTGGCACTGGCTCTTAAACTCCATTTACCGTGAGTTTCGGGCGTGCTAAACCCTTCCATGCCTCTTTCCACAATTATACCACGAATTTCTCCGTTATCATCCTTTGCCCATACCACTGCAATATCTGCAAATGGAGCATTCGAAATCCACATTTTAGCCCCATTTAATAAATAATAATTTCCTTTATCTTCAATGCGGGTAATCATGCCGCCGGGATTGGAGCCATAATCGGGTTCGGTCAAACCAAAACAGCCCATCAATTCCCCTTTTGCTAATCGTGGTAAGTATTTTCTTTTTTGTTCTTCGCTGCCAAAAGCATAAATGGGATACATCACTAATGATCCTTGAACAGAAGCGGTAGAACGAACACCACTATCACCTCTTTCTAATTCCTGCATCATGATTCCGTAAGAAATATAATCCAATCCTGCACCACCATATTCTTGCGGAATAAAAGGCCCAAACGCTCCAATCTCGGCCAATCCTTTTATCCATGGTTTATGAAAAGTGGCTTTTTGACATACTTCTTCAATGATGGGTGTAACTTCTTTTTTAACCCACGCTCTGACCGTATCACGAATGAGTTTGTGTTCTTCTGTAAGGAGTTCATCTACGAGATAATAATCGTGATGTTGATAGTTGTCGGTTCTCATAATTTTAAGTTTTTAATGAAGTGAATTATAAATTAAAATGTTTTTTCATTTTTGAAATAGTAGCGTAGCAGGTTAAATCCGTTTGAATAGGAACTACAGAAATATAATCGTGAGCAAGTGCCCATTCATCAGTATCTTCGGCGTTGGGTTCAAAGTTGGTAAATTTTCCGGTCATCCAATAATAAGGTTTGTCATAAGGGTCTAATCGTTCTTCAAATTCTTCTATCCAATTACCTTTGGCTTGTCGGCATATTTTTATGCCTTTAATAGCGTCGGAAGGCACAGCCGGAATGTTGACATTTAAGCAAATGAGTTCATTATTTTGATTTAAGACCCATTCAATGAGTTGTTTAATATACTTTATGGAAGGGGTAAAATCAGCTTCTATACTATAATTACAAAGTGAAAAACCAATGGAAGGAATACCTTCTAAATAGCCCTCAATAGCAGCAGACATTGTTCCAGAATAAATAACATTAATAGAACTATTGCTGCCGTGATTGATGCCGGATAAAATTAAATCTGGTTTTTGTGGAAGAATTTTGTTGACGGCTAACTTCACACAATCTACTGGTGTGCCATTCACAGAATATTCAATAGAAGTATTGTGATAATGAGAAGATTGAATTCTTAGTGTGGTATGAATGGTAATAGCGTGTCCGCTGCCTGATTGTGGTTTATCAGGTGCAATAACGGCTACTTCGCCAAAATCTTTTGCAATCTGGCTTAAAAACAAAATACCGGGAGCAGTAATTCCATCGTCATTGGTAACTAAGATAAAAGGTTTCTTCATCGTAAGTCCGCGTTTAATTGTTTCTTTAATTCCTGAATAGTTTTGTGCATGATGGCATCAATTTCTTTATCTGTAAGGGTTTTGGAACTATCCTGCAAGAAAAGCCGCACCGCATAGGACTTTTTATTTTCCGGAATGTTTTTTCCCTTGTAATAATCAAAAATTTTTAATTCTTTCAAATAAGGTTTCGCCGATTGTTGAATGCATTTTTTTAATTCTGCATAAGATATTTCTTTATCTAATAACAAAGATAAATCTCTTTCTACAATGGGGAATTTAATAATTTCCTGATAAGTAGTTTGTTTGGTTTTGAAATTTTCAAAAATGAGAGGTAAATGAATTTCTGAATAAATGACAGGAAAAGTTTCTATCTCAAATGCTTTCAGAAAAGCAGGGTCAATAAACCCAACAGATGCGAATTCCTGTTGATTAGCAGAAAAGTATTTTATGTTTTTAATAAATGGTGATTGTTGTTCTTCTTTTATTTGAAAGGAAACGTTACAAAAATTAAGAATGTTTTCAAGCACTTCTTTGACAAAATAAAACTCTTTATGAGAGTGGTAGAAACTTTCTGTTTGAGGAATTTTTCCAGATGAAAAAACAGACAAGCGATATTCTTCTTGTAGAGTCGTATTTTCTTTCCAATAAACTTTCCCTATTTCAAAACCCAATACATTTTTTTGTTGATGTCGTTCGTTTAATGCAATAGTTTGTAAAGCATTAAAGAGGAGAGTATGTCGTAAAACATCTAATTCCACATTCACCGGATTTTTTATTTTTACAAGTTTCTCTTGAATAGTTTCCGGATAAAAGGAATGATGATGAAAAGAAAGCCCTTGAGTTTCATAAAAACCTTTATCTACAAGGTATTCAGAAAGTTTATGGGTGAATTGTGCCCAAAGGGATTGATTGTAATCAGAATATTCAGGAATTTGAAAAGATATTTTCTTTTTGCTTTGGATTTTGTTGTATCCATAGATGCGAAGCACTTCTTCTGCGACATCTACTTCTCTGGTAACGTCCGATTTTCTTGGTGGGACGAGCAGAAGCATGCCTTCGTGGCTTTCGGATTCTATTTGAATGTCCAATTCCTGAATGATTTTTTTAGTTATTTCAAAAGGAATTTCTTGTCCAAACAAATCATTAACGTGTTTAATAGAATAACCGACTTTGTGAGGTTCAATGGGGTTTGGGTAAATATCTTTTACCGTCATACTCAATGAACCACCTGCTATTTCAAGGATGAGAGAGCATGCTCTGTTGAGAGCATAAAGGACCATTTCAGGATCTGTATAACGTTCAAAGCGAAAAGAAGCATCTGTTTTTAATCCCAATGAAGTAGAGGTTCT
>CAZNVL010000112.1:0-5186 GCA_964576565.1 uncultured Flavobacteriaceae bacterium
TATGAAAACCATAGTTATTATCGGCTCTGGCACTATGGGATCAGGCATTGCACAAGTTGCACTGATGAACAATTATAAAGTGTATTTATACGACATTTCTGAAGCATCTTTACAAAAAGCCGTCCAATCAATTGAACGCAATTTATCCAAATTAGTAGAAAAAAATAAAATAACAGAACAACAAAAACAAAACTATTTAACGAACCTAACTATTATTGATTCTTTTAGTCCCATCAAAGATGCGGAGTTAGTAATAGAAGCCGTAGTAGAAAATCTTGAAATCAAAAAAAAGATTTTTCAAGAAATAGAACCGCTTGTGTCTTCTGAATGTATTATAGCCACCAACACTTCCTCCTTGTCTGTTCACTCCATGATTAAAGCATTAAAACATCCCGAGCGCTTCCTTGGCATACATTTTTTTAATCCGGCACCGCTCATGCCATTGGTAGAAGTTATTCCTACGATGCTCACAAAAGACACCGTAGTACAATCCACTTTAAACGCACTAAATCAATGGAATAAAACAACCGTGCTTGCCAAAGATACACCCGGGTTTATCGTCAATCGCATCGCCCGACCTTATTACAGTGAAGCATTGCGCATTTATGAAGAAGGCATTGCAGATATTGCTACTATTGACTGGACAATGAAACAACTTGGAGGATTTAAAATGGGTCCTTTTGAACTCATGGACTTAATCGGGCACGATGTCAATTATACCGTCACCGAAACCGTCTGGACACAAATGTATTATGATCCTAAATATAAACCCTCTATCACCCAAAAACGACTGATGGAAGCCGGCCTTCTCGGAAGAAAAACCGGCAAAGGATTTTACGACTATTCCCAACCTCTCCCAACAGAACCTACCATCAAAGACGAAAAATTGCATCAACAAATTTTTATGCGAATATTAGCCATGCTCATCAACGAAGCCATTGATGCACTTTATTACAACATCGCCTCCAAAGAAGACATTGAAACCGCCATGACAAAAGGCGTCAACTATCCCAAAGGACTTTTACACTGGGCAGATGAATTAGGCCTTTCTACCATATATAATGAACTTCAAAAACTCCATGAGTATTATCAGGAAGATAGATACAGACCTTCTGTTCTTTTTAAGACAAAGATAAACCGCGGTGAAAAATTTTTTGAATAGTTATTTTTTTTGCACATTTGCCTAAAATAAAAAATTATGAAGAAATTAAAAGTACTCATTTCTTTGTCCATCGCATCTGTTTTTTTAATATCCTGTAGCAGCAAAAAAGAGGAAGAAATAAAAGCACCAGAAGGTATGCAAACAGTAGATCTCTCCAAGTATGGAAAAACTTTTATCCTGTTTACACCAGACAGTACTACAGGAAAGTTGGAAATATCCGAACAACCGGGCGGACTATTAGAAGTAAAAGTTGGTAAACAATTTGATATTATTATCAAAGAAGGCGAAGAAGATATTGCTTTCAAAAAAGCCGACTTAGGCAATGACGATGTGTATAAAATCAAACAATTTTTTGTAGATGAACCAAACACCATTGCTTGGGAATGGGCTATTGGCGACTTGCCTTCGGAGTTTCACTTTATCACAGTACAAAAAATTGGAAACTCTGCCTACACTTTTGAAGATGCCAGAAATTCAGAAGGCGCTCCTTTTTCTAAATCGGCGATTGAAAAAATGTTAGAGTCCTGCAAATCCATCAAACCTGTACCTAAAAAAGAAGAGTGATTCCCTATTACTTGTTAGAATACATGAAAAAAAAAGATGTATTCTTTTCAATTTTACTGCTTCATCTGTGTTTGTTTAGTTTCAATCTGATTCCTCAAAACTATTGCAAACCCTGCGAGGACAAGAAAAAGAAAACATTACAATCTGCCCCACTTACAAGAGTGCTCCTCATCTTTGATGCAAGTAACAGTATGAGTGGTAAATGGAATGGAAAAGAAAAAATTTCCATTGCCAAAACGCTTGCCTTTCAACTTATCGACTCGCTTTCTCGTATACCCAATCTTCAAATTGCACTTCGTGTGTATGGCGCTACTGTCCAATATCCCCCCGGCGACTGCAAGGATAGTAAACTTCTCTTACCCTTCAAATCTAATAATACTAAAGCCATTAAAGAACTGATTTCCAATTTAAAACCAACCGGTATTACGCCCATTGAATATTCTTTGATTCAATCTGTTACGGATTTTCCTGATAATACATCCCTTAATAATATCATTCTCATCACGGATGGTATTGAAGAATGCAAAGGCGATCCTTGTAAAGCCCGTCAATACCTTGAATCGCAAGGCATTCTATTCAAACCTTTTATTATTGGTATTGGACTGAATGCCCAACAAGCACAAACATTCAACTGCGTCGGTCAATATCTGGACGCAGCTTCCAAAGAATTATACAAAAACATCACAGAGATAATCACTCAACAAAAATTAAATAAAACCACTGTACAAATTAACCTTCTTGATATGGCCGGAAGACCTCTTGAAACCAATGTCAACATTACATTATACGATGCAAAAAAAAACGTCTATCTCTATAATTTTATTCATTCTTTAAATGAATTAAACAATCCTGATACTTTAATTATCCCTTCTCATATAACTTATAAAGCCATTGCACATACCATTCCACCTGTAGAAAGCAACACTATTCAGCTAAACGAAGGACATCACAACATTATTCCATTAAATACCCCTCAAGGTTCTATCTACTTTCAAAGAGAAAAAGGCAATTTTAATTTTAATGAAAAAATAAGAGTAGTCGTCCGAAATCCTCAAACTAAAAAAATCTATAATGTACAAAACCTCAACTCTGCTGAAAAATACATTGTAAACAGTTATGAAGTCAACGTGTTGACTTTACCGCGCCTCGACAAAACAATAGAAATTCTTCCTGCAAAAACTCAAAGCATTACCATTCCATCTGCCGGTGAACTTATCATTCAAAGCTTAGAAGCGGGTGATGGAAGTATCTTTCTGAACGTCAAAAATCAAGATATAAAATGGATTGCTAATCTTTCAAAAGAAACGCAACAAAAATTTTATCTTCTGCCCGGTAAGTACAAAATTGTATGGCGTGCCAAATCTATGCGTTCCAGTATTTATACGATCGAAAAAGATATTGAAATCCAATCTCACCAATCCTATTTAATCAAATTGTATTAACTTATAAAATTCATTATCTTTCACCAATAATTGAAAATTCAAAATATGAAATCTTTTGAAGAATCTGAACTCATATTAACTCCCGAAAATCGGCTCTATCACATTAACCTCAAAAATGAAGAGATTGCTGATACAGTGATTGTTGTGGGCGATCAAAACAGAGTGTCTGCTATCAGCAAATATTTTTCCAAAATTGAATACACTTCAGAACATCGTGAGTTTGTTGCACATACCGGTTATTTTAATCATAAACGTATCACGGTTTTATCAACTGGTATAGGTACTGATAATATTGATATTGTTTTGACAGAACTAGATGCTGCCGTAAACATAGATCCCATCACCCGAAGCGAAAAAACTAACAAACGAAAATTAAAAATTATTCGCTTAGGTACAAGCGGGGCACTTCAACCAGAAATCAATGTCAACGACATTGTAGTAAGTACACACGGACTTGGATTCGACGGACTATTGAATTTCTACAAAGTAGAAGATAGTATTTACGAACATCCAATCAGCCAAGCATTTATTCAATACACGCATTGGTCATCCGCTCTCCCTTATCCCTATTGCGTCAAAGGATCCGATGAATTAATCAATCGGTTCAAAGGCCTCCCCAATGTACACTTTGGGATAACCGCTACCGCTCCCGGTTTTTACGGACCTCAGGGCAGACAATTACGTCTAAAAGCGACTATGCCTCATCTCAACGAACTTTTAACTTCCTTTCATTACAATGATTTGAAAATCACTAACTTTGAAATGGAAACCTCTGCTTTATACGGACTTGGCAAAGCATTGGGACATCAATGTGTGACAGCTTGTGTAATTATTGCGAACCGGATTATTCGTCAGTTCACTAAAAATTACGAAAAAAGTGTAGAAAAACTTATTGTAACAAGTTTGGAAAAACTAACATAAATGTGTTAGTAAAAAAGTAAAATAGAGTCCGTTTATACTCCCTCTTTGCTCTATCTTTGGGGCAAGATGTATTCAACAGACAACAAGCACACTACTAAAAAAATAGAAGCCCTTTTAAAACTTCTCGATGACCCTGATGATAATGTATTCTCTGAAGTAAAACAGCAATTATTATTGTTGGGACCCGTTGCACTTCCTTACCTCGAAAAGGTATGGAACAATACCATGAATAGCTGGATTGTTCAACGTGTGGAAGATATTATTGAAGATATTAAATTTAATGAGCTCGCCAAACAACTCTTGCAATGGAAGTACCATAAACAGGAAGATCTAATGTATGCTGTCTGGTTGCTTAATCATTTTCAATACCCTGAAATTTCTCTGAAATTCTTAGATCAGAAAATTGAGCAAATCAAAAAAGATATCTGGATAGAATTTGCAGAAGATTTAACCGCTCTGGAAGAAATAACCATTATCAACCATATCTTATACGAAGTCCATTTATTTTCCCCTAACATTGCCAATTTTTATGCTGTTCAAAATAATTTTTTACATTATGTATTAGAAAATAAAAAAGGCAATAGCATTTCCTTAGGAATACTTTATTTGCTCATCGCACAAAAATTAAACTTACCTGTCTTTGCGGTGAATATCCCCGATTATTTGATTCTTTGTTATATTAACGATGCCGTGAATCTTTACGATGCAAAATCTGACAGTGTACAAGAAGCCACATTATTTTACATAAATCCTTTCAGCAAGGGAACATTGTTGCAAAAAGAAGATATTAAAGAATTTTTAAATCATCTTAATATTGAACAAAATGTGGAGTTTTTTATACCATGTAGCCATGCTGTTATTATTGAAAAATTGATTTTAAGCACCATGCAGTCCTTTTTACACCAAGGCAATTCTGTGTTGTATAGGAAGTACAAAAACCTTCTTCAAACATTCAAGGAAACATAAATTAACGTGAATTCGGGAACAAGTTATTTTTCTGCAATAGTAATGCTCGGTAAAGTGTCTAAATAAGTGTATGCTAAGAATTTATTTCATTTTGTTTTTGCTTCCTTTCGTTTCCTGTGGTCAGGTTCACA
>CAZNVL010000113.1:0-5183 GCA_964576565.1 uncultured Flavobacteriaceae bacterium
AATGCTTATTCCAAAAGAATATGTGCTTTTTATTGGATTAATTTATATTTCAAGAGAAAAAAATCAACTCGTTTTATCAACAATTTTTCAGAGTATTTCATCATTATTGAGTAGAATAAATAGATAATACCACTTAATAATTATTCTCTTTCAAATTCACTACATTTGCCTTCAAAAAATAATGTTAGCACATTTTTACCTTATTTCCTGTATTCAAAATGCTTTTCAATCCATTTATCAAACTTCGGTATATCCTCTCCACTTACAATTTACCCGCAAAGAATTCAATGGCGATTATACCATCACGCTTTTTCAGTTGGCGAAACAACTTCAACAAAAACCCGATGAGCTCGGTCAAAAATTAGGTGATTTTCTCATAAAAAACTATCCCGATATTTTTTCTGCATTTGAAGTCATCAAAGGTTTTTTGAATCTTACGGTTACAAATAAATATTTACTCTCTCAATATCTCAACATCAATGAAAATTGGGGCATCTTACCGCCACACTCTTCCGGTAAAGAAATTTTAATTGAATACTCTTCACCTAATACCAATAAGCCATTGCACTTAGGTCACATTCGGAATAATCTTTTAGGTTGGTCAATGGCTGAAATCCTGAAATCACAAGGCCATAAAGTCATAAAGGCCAATCTGATTAACGATCGTGGGATACACATTTGCAAAAGCATGCTGGCATGGAAAAAATGGGGAAACGGCGAAACACCCGAAAACAGCGGCATTAAAGGCGATCATCTCATAGGAAAGTATTATGTTTTATTTGATAAAGAATATAAAAAACAAATAGACGAACTGATTCAACAAGGAATGTCAAAAGAAGAAGCAGAAAAAAAAGCCCCGCTTATTTTGGAAGCCCAACAAATGTTGCGTGATTGGGAAAACGGAAAACCAGACGTGATAGAACTCTGGAAAATGATGAACAATTGGGTATATCAGGGATTTGAACTAACTTACAAAAGAATGGGCGTGGACTTTGATAAATTTTATTACGAAAGTCAAACATACCTTTTAGGAAAAACAATCATTCAACAAGGACTTGAAAAAGGCATTTTTTACAAATCGGATGATGGCAGCATTCGTATTGACCTGACTTCCGAAGGATTAGATGAAAAAGTTTTGTTGCGTTCGGATGGTACTTCGGTATACATTACGCAAGACATTGGTACGGCTGTTCAGCGTTTTCAGGAATTTCCACATCTCCATCAACTCATTTATGTAGTGGGCAGCGAACAGGATTATCATTTCAAAGTACTCTTCAAAATACTTGAAAAACTGGGCTATCCACAAGCCAAAGAGTGTTATCATTTATCTTATGGAATGGTAGAACTCCCTACAGGAAAAATGAAAAGTCGTGAAGGAACAGTCGTGGATGCCGATGATTTGATGGATGAGATGTTTGAAACTGCCCGCCAAATCACACAAGAATTAGGCAAGGTACAAGATCTCAGCGAAGATGAAAAACAACATCTGTATGAAATCATTGGAATGGGGGCATTGAAATATTTTATACTAAAAGTAGATCCAAAGAAAAAAATACTTTTTAATCCACAGGAAAGCATTGACTTTGAAGGGCACACAGGTCCTTTCATTCAATATGTGCATGCCCGCATACAATCGTTGCTTCGTAAATCAGAACAAAAAAAATATGCCTTTGACATCAATATAAATCTTCATGAAAGTGAGCGTGAACTTATCAAGCATTTGTTGTATATTCCGGATGTTTACAAAGATGCGGCAGAGCAATACAATCCTGCAATAGTAGCCAATGAAGTGTATGAGTTAGCCAAAAAATACAATCGTTTTTATCAGGAATGCCCGATATTAAAAGAAGAAGAGGATAATATCAAAAACTTTCGTTTGCATTTATCCTACACAACGGCTTTGCAAATTCAACAAATGATGCGGATGTTAGGCATTTCTGTGCCGCAAAGAATGTAAGTTGGCCATGAAAAAAATTTTGGTCATACGATTTAGTTCCATCGGTGATGTGGTTTTGACTTCGCCTATTGTGCGATGTTTGAAGCAAAATAATTATGAAGTGCATTATTTGATTAAGCCAAAATTTGCGACTGTTATTGAAAACAATCCATACATAGACAAAATGCATTTATTCAATCATTTATCCGAAACTATAAAAACATTAAAACAAGAACAATTTGATTTTGTAGTGGATTTACAAAACAACCGAAACAGCCGATGGATCTGCTGGCGCTTAGCCGTGCCTAACAAAACTTTTCCTAAACTCAATTGGCAAAAATTATTGGTGGTCTGGTTTAAACTAAAAAAACTGCTTCCCAAAAAACATATTGTAGACAGATATTTTGAAGCCACAAAGCCACTTGGTGTTTACAATGATGGCAAAGGACTGGATTTTTTTATCAATGAAAAAAAAATTTCTGACAACATAAAAAATTTCCCTACGCCTTATGTGACGCTGATTTCAGGCGGCTCTTATTACACTAAAAAAATTCCTTATTCCAAAATAAAAGAAATTTGTAAGAAACTCTCAATGCATAAAATTATTTTATTGGGTGATGAAAAGGATTATTTAGACACTCAAAATATAGAAAAAGAATGTGCGAATGCAGTGAATTGGTGTGGAAAGACCAATCTTCACGAAAGTGCGTATTTAGTTCAGCATTCTGATTTTGTGATTAGTTCAGACACTGGGCTAATGCACATTGCAGCCGCATTTAAGAAAAAGATATTTTCACTGTGGGGCAATACCATTCCGGAATTTGGGATGTATCCTTATAGCCCGCATCCAGAAAGTAAAATCATTGAAAATAAATCTCTGTGGTGCAGACCTTGTAGTAAACTCGGCTACTCTTATTGCCCATTACTACATTTTGAGTGTATGAAAAGTTTGAGTGTAGAAGAGATAGAGTAGATTTTATTTTGTCATCATAGACACTATAAAACTATTTGCCTTAAAGATTTTAAATAATTAAAACGAAGGGTTTAATAAATTGATACCCTTGCAAAACTCGTCGGTATTTTAGTTTTGCAACATAATCGTTTTATCATCTCCATCTTTGCCGAATTATCAGTAGATTGAAAAGGTTGAAATACTCAATCGTTGCGAAACTCAGAAAAAAGTTAGTTTTGCAACGGTCTAATACTACACTTCATAAAGATTTAATGTTTTGTAATAGACGCCATTTTCGGTGTTTCGTCATTTTCAGTAAAAAGCATTTAACTTAGAATCTGAAGAGTTTTGGAAAATTAATCAAAGATGGCTTGTGGATTTTAGATGCAATAAAAGTAAATGAATATAGAAACGAAAAAGAATAGCGGTTGGTTTATAATCTCACTTGTCAGTTTAAAGATTTTGATGGTTCTGTTTCCATTGTAACAAATTATTAATCTTAATTTCAATGCTGTCGGCATTAAGGGTTATAACTGTATCAATTTTGTTATTGGATTGATGAATATAATAAGAAGATGTTAAATTAAATTTTACGGAATAATTAAATGTATCAAAACAAATTTTTGATGTTAAAATAGTATCAAAATAATTTATTTTATTAGTAGGATTAGATATTATTATGTATGTATCGTTAGTGTTAAAGTTCTTTTTACAAAGGTTCCAATAAGTTTTAAGGCAGGACAAACAGCCGTGTTCATTTAAAATAAAAATAGTATGAAATGTACTATCAATCTTATATTTATTAATAAAATTTTCAAAAGGAGAATATCTTTTTTTTATTTTATTTTGTGAGCATACTGTAAAGAAATTAATTAATATAAAATAAACCAAAATTCTTTTCATAAATATTTGTATTGTATTTATGTTTGAAAGGCACTAAAATTTCATTTTTACTTTTATATAAAAGGTGATCTGCATTATATTTTTCATCAAATAAATACTCTATTTTCTTTTTACCAGATAAGTCATATATCTGAAGTATTTCTTGATAGTTATAATAATCGTTGACTTCACTATAATCATATTTTTTTTTGATTATTAGGTAGATATTTCCTCTCAATCTGTTTATGCTAATGGATGATATGTAGTTAGCGTTTTTCTCTATTGAATCTGCCCATTTTTGTATTTTTGTATAAGTAGTGGCATTCAACTTTAAATAAAAAGTATGTAATAATTCTGGAAACATTTCACTTTTAACTTTAATATTATTCTTTAAACTTACTTTATCTCTCAATGAATAAATGTACATGGTATCGGTCCCTGACGAAATAATGTATAAATGATTTTTATACACAGCGTATTTAGGAAGTGTCTTCGTTATACTATTTTTTGGGGTGAATCTTTTTTGCCAATCTTGCAAGATAAAGCCATATTTTTGAGAATAGACATTATAACAAAATATATAATCTGAATTAATTTTAGCATTATAATAATTTAGTAGAAATTCTAAATTTAATTTCTCTGATTCATTAGTTGTAGAAGTCCTTTCAGAATGAAAATAAAACGTTCCATCAACATAAAATTTGTCTGATAGATTTAATCGCAAGTAATAATTTCGTAAATTATTATTATTACCTATGATACTGTCAAACCTGTACACCTTCACAACATCTCCATTAAAATTTAAATGAATGACTTTATTTGTAAAACTGGACAAAATGAATATTGTATCTTTATTAGCCACTTCAATAGATTCACATCCTTCTGGTAATAATTGTTCTAAGTTATTTAATTTAACAAGATATTTTGTCGTAAATCTATTTGGTTCAATAATTACCAATTTTTTTGATATTTTCTCATCGTAATAATAAAAAAACACTTCTGAATTAATAACACATTGATAGATCAAATTAACAGGAAATAATGTCTTTATTTTTATTTCTTTTTTGAAAATAAGCGGGTTATCAGAGTTATTATTTGTATTTGAGTTACAAGAAATAATAAAAATAGGAAGTATGAATTTCATACTTCCTATTAAAATTTTCCAGATGCAAAAATTACTCGTTGATAAATGGATAGACAAATTGTATCGTTTCCGGATTAGATGGAGCATAGCTAGTGTTTGCAAATATAATAAATAATGCGGTTCTTAAATCCCCTTCTTTTGCTAGAATACTTCTGCCACTTAAAAAGTCATTAAGTAAATCCTCATCAAGAAATTCTGAAATTTCGTTAAAGTTGTTTCTAATATAATCAATTAATGACTTATTATCTTTACTATCCATAAAGTATACT
>CAZNVL010000114.1:0-5089 GCA_964576565.1 uncultured Flavobacteriaceae bacterium
CATAGATAGTGGTAAAAAGATTAAAATAAACAACACGGCTTTTTTCAATATTATTAAGAATGTTTTTTTCATGATAGTGATAAATTTCGCTACAAATTTAAATCTTTTATTTTGTTTTGACCAAATTTTTAAATAAATAAACATGCTATTTCGCTCAATAAAATGACTATTTCAGTCAATGAAAATAATTTTAATAACTTTATTGAGCATTTGGACTTGTGAAAAATCTCTTTTTACTTTACAGCAATTTTTAACTAAATGGGAGTTCGGGCGGTCTATTAGAAAATGAAATCTCTTTGAACCCATCCATCTATGATAACAAAAGGAAAACTTTACATAGTTCCAACCCCTGTTGGTAATTTGAAAGATATGACATTTCGTGCGGTAGAAGTTTTGCAGCAAGTGGATTATATTTTAGCAGAAGACACACGAACGTCTCGCCCTTTATTACAGCATTTTAATATCTCCACTGCATTAAAGTCCTATCACGCACATAATGAGCATTTTATATTACAGGATATTCTTCGTGATTTATTGAATGGAAAAAATATTGCATTAATAAGTGATGCTGGCACGCCGGCTATTTCTGATCCGGGCTATTTAATTGTAAAAAAGTGTATAGAAAATGATATTTCAGTAGAATGTTTGCCGGGTGCAACGGCATTTGTGCCGGCGCTGGTGTGCAGTGGCAAGCCGATTCATCACTTTGTATTTTTTGGTTTTTTACCAGTCAAAAAAGGCCGACAAAGTAAGTTGCAGGAATTAGTACAGTGTCCTTATACAAAAGTGTTGTATGAAAGTCCACATAAGTTATTAAAAACATTGGAGGATTTGAAAAGTGTTTTGGGTGGTGAGACAGAAATCAGTATTTCGAGAGAAATATCTAAAAAGTTTGAGGAACATTTAAGAGGAAGTATAGATGTAATGCTTGAACACTTTAATAAAAATGAGCCAAGAGGAGAATTGGTAATTGTTATCTAAATCGTTAGAATTTCTGACTTCGGTATACAAATTTTAATGGTCAGCCCTGCATTATTAATCAGATGTATTCTTCCATTCATCTGTTCTACAAGCAAATAAATCAGTTCCATACCTAATCCTTTTTTGTAATTAGGGGATATTCCTTTGCCATTATCTGATATAGTCAGCACAATGTGTTCATCTTGATGATACACATTGATTTTTAGGGAAGGATTGTTAATTTCTGAAAATGCGTGATGAACAGCATTAGAGAGAATTTCATGAAGAATAATACCTAATGGAAGCATAGCGCTGGCCTTAATTGTTTTGATTTTATCAATATTTTCAATGATATGAATTTTATTTTGATAGGTTTTAGTAATTGTTGTATAAATAATTTTTTTAATGAATGTATCCATTGATATGTTATCAATTGCTTCATGGGTGTAAAGCAGGTTATGAACTAAGTTCATATTATGTATTCTGTTTTGGAGGGAACTTAAAATCTCTTCTGGCTTTTCATCTTGCAAGCCCGATAATTTCATATTAATGATTCCATGTAATATAGCAAGATTATTATTTACTCTGTGATGCACTTCAGCGAGTAATACTTCTTTTTGTTGAAGTGTTGAAAGAAGTTGATTCTGTAATTTTTTTTCTTTTTCCAGTAAATTCTTAATTTCATTAATCTGGGTATTGGATAACCAAATATAAAAAAGAACAATAAACACTATACATAATGCTGTAATCAATATGTTGTAAATTCTAAACCATTCAATAATCTGTGATTCTGTTGGAGAGTTAATCTGGAAATTATCTTTAAAATCTATCAGGATGATTGATAAAAACACAAGAACAGATAGTAACACATTCAACTTGAAGAAAGCATCCCGAAAAATGGATAAACTATTAATACCAATGACCATTAAAAATGGGAAGTAATATAAATAACTGGCAGATTCTATTGGATAAAATTCAATATGATAAAATATAAGTAAGTTAGAATATAAGTAAAATAAAAATGAAGAAACGTTGTATTTATGGGAATAATTGAGCACTAATCCTGCAATGCAAAGCAGGATACAGATGGTTTTAATAGCAATAAAAGTATAATTAAGAAAGAATGCCCAAAATAAAATGCCTATCAATAAAATAACAATCATTAAAAAATGCAACCCATTGAAAAATCTTAATCTGAATTTTTCCTGTGTAGTAAAATGTTCTTTGATACCAATATCAAAAAAATAAGTAATATAATTTTTCAATTTCTGCATAATTAATTTAGGAGAATGTTTTTAATTAGCTGGATTTTTTGGGGATCCATGCCGTTTCTCTTACATTCAAAATTTTGCTCAAATATCTTGCTAATACAAACAAATAATCTGATAATCTGTTTAGATATGGTAAAATGTGAGGTTCTAATTCAGATTGAATATGCGAGAATCTGACCACACTACGTTCTGCTCTTCTACAAATGCACCGTGCAATATGACAATGTGAAACAACTTGATGCCCGCCCGGAAGAATAAAGTATTTCATCGGTTCTAAACTATTTTCCATTTCATCAATAGTTTTTTCTAATTGAATAATATCTTCGTCAAATAAAGGCGGCAACATGTCTTTTACTTTTTCAAACTTCCCCATATCTGTGGCTAAATGAGCACCGATACTGAATAATCTGTCCTGAATGTTTATTAAAATAGAAATGATTTTTTCTTTTGACTCAAATGTTAATTCATTTATCAGATCTCTCAATAATCCGATATAAGAATTTAATTCGTCGATGTTTCCATACGCTTCAATTTGCTCAAAGTCCTTTGAAACTCTTGTCCCGCCAAAGAGTCCGGTGGTGCCTTTGTCACCTGTTTTAGTATAAATTTTATGAGCCATTTTTTTGTTTGCAATTTAAGTAAAATTTCTTTTAAGTGAATAATGCCTATTCACTACATTTACAGCGAAATAAAAAAATATGACCACTACCACTCCAAAAATACAAAATCCTTTAACCGATAAAAATGTAGCCAAACAATTAGGATTATTAGAAGAAGAATTTGATAAAATTGTGGAGATATTGGGTAGAGTGCCTAATTTTACAGAGCTATCCATGTTTGCAGTGATGTGGAGCGAGCATTGTTCGTACAAAAACTCATTATATTGGTTAAAACAATTACCAAAAGAAGGCAAACATTTGTTGGCCAAAGCCGGTGAAGAAAACGCTGGACTGGTGGATATTGGCGACAATCTGGCCTGTGCCTTTAAGATTGAATCGCACAACCATCCCAGTGCGATTGAGCCATATCAGGGAGCAGCCACAGGGGTAGGCGGTATTAATAGAGACATTTTCACTATGGGTGCCCGGCCGATTGCACAACTCAATTCCCTGCGATTTGGAAATATCACTGATAAAAAAACACAATGGCTGATTAAAGGAGTAGTGAAGGGAATCGGAGATTATGGCAATGCCTTTGGAGTGCCTACTGTGGCGGGAGAAGTATTTTTTGACGAAAGCTTTTCTACCAATCCATTAGTGAACGCGATGAGCGTGGGTATAGTGCAAAAAAATAAAACCGTGCGTGCGATTTCGGAAGGTGAAGGCAATCCGGTGTTTATCGTAGGTTCTGCTACTGGAAAAGATGGTATTCACGGAGCGGCGTTTGCTTCAAAAGATATTACACAAAATTCTGTGGAAGATTTACCAGCCGTGCAGGTGGGCGATCCTTTTCAGGAAAAATTATTGTTGGAAGCATCCCTGGAAATTATTGAAACAGGCGCAGTAGTGGGTATGCAGGACATGGGAGCAGCCGGTATTACTTGTTCTACTTCCGAAATGAGTGCCAAAGGAAATCATGGTATGATCATCTGGTTAAACAAAGTGCCATTGAGACAAGCCGATATGCAACCATTTGAAATTTTATTGAGTGAATCACAGGAAAGAATGCTGGTAGTGGTGAAAAAAGGCAGAGAAGAAGAAGTGAAAAGAATTTTTGAAAAATGGGATTTGAACTGTGTTCAAATAGGCGTGGTGACCAAAGAACCGATATTGAGATATTACTTTTACGATGAATTAGTCGCAGAAGTACCGGCAGATGCTTTAGTAGTAGGCGGTGGAGCGCCAGTATACATCAGAGAATATAGAGAAGCAGCATATTACAAATTGAATAAACAATTTGACACGAATCAAGTGCCGGATATTACAGACAAAGAAGAGTTTGAAAAGGTGGCCAAACATATTTTATCGCATCCTAATATAGCTTCCAAACGCTGGGTGTATGAACAATACGATAGTATGGTGCGTATAAATAATATGAGTACGAATTATCCTTCGGATGCGGCTGTTGTCAACATACACCATACGAATAAGGCCTTGGCAGTGACGGTAGATTGTAATAGCCGTTATGTCTATGCAGACCCTGAAGAAGGCACGGCCATTGCGGTATGCGAAGCCGCCAGAAACATTGTGTGCAGCGGAGGAGAACCGGTAGCAATTACGAATTGTTTGAACTTTGGTAATCCGTATAATCCGGAAGTTTACTGGCAATTTGTCGGAGCTATCAAGGGAATGAGCAAGGCGTGTAAAAAATTAGATACGCCGGTTACAGGCGGGAATGTGAGTTTTTACAATCAATCTGAAAGTGGGCCTGTCTTTCCAACGCCAACTATTGGAATGTTGGGAATTTTAGAAGATAAAAAACATCAGACCACTCTTGCGTTTCAAAAAGCGGGTGATGTGATATTAGTGATTGGGAAAATGGTGAATGATATTGCAGCTTCGGAGTATTTGTACTCTTATAGAAAAATAAAACACTTTCCGGCGCCTTATTTTGATTTAGAAGAAGAATACAATTTACATCAAGTCATTAAGGAATTAATCAAAAATAAATTGATATTAAGTGCACACGATATAAGTGATGGTGGATTATTGACTGCCCTGTTTGAATCAGGGTTTGTGAATGGTTTGGGATTTGAAGTCAAAAAAGTAATAGATATAAGGACAGATGCTTATTATTTTGGAGAAGCACAGGGTAGAGTAGTGGTGAGTGCAAAAGCGGATGTAATAGACGCCATTGAAGATATATGCACCAAATGGAAAGTGCCAGTGTACAAAGTAGGAAAAGTGACTGCAGGAGAA
>CAZNVL010000115.1:0-5023 GCA_964576565.1 uncultured Flavobacteriaceae bacterium
ATCATCAGTCGTATAGCCGTAGCGAATAATAATATGGGACGCTTTCTGCACATGTTTTCCCCTATTTTGATAATAGAAATGCTCCATCCTGAAATGATGCGGTTTATCGACCAAATATCCCCCAAAAATCGTTGAATTGATATGCTATTAATCTTATATTCCAATAAATAGAAAATCCTCGAAAAGTGTGAATATTTAGATAGATTTTCATATTTTTATTTATTTCTAATTAAACACTCTTATTTTTATTAATCAAACGGATTTAAGCAATAAGCATTGAATATGTATTGTAAACAGTTAATCTATTCCTTATGGTAGCGATACATTCCCTTTTTCAATTCTTTTAATACAGCCATCGCTTCCTCATCATTTAATTGATACCCTAAATAATAATTTTTCCCTAACACATTCATTCGTATTCTTGGTTTTCCCTTATTCCAAAAACTATTCGACATAAAATCTGAAAACACTTTTTCATTAAACGGTTCAACCTCTATTTCATTAATATCTTCTAATCTCCACTTCAGTAATTTTCTCTTCTTCAAAAACACGGTCTCATAATATAAATACTTGTCTTTCATCCATAATTTTTCCTTTCCCCACTTTCTCCACAAAAACACATTTATCATTTTCCATTCATAATAAAGCCAAAAAAAAGCAAAAACTATAATAAATAACCGTTGATTGTCATTTGTTACAAACCTGTAACTTCCTATTATCAACAAACCACTGATTGTCCATAAAACAATCCACATCAACAATCCAAAACTCCTTAAACGCTCATTGTAAGGCAAGATGACCAAACTCCATAACACATCGGAAGATGCATCCCTTTTTGAATACGCTATAGATAGCCGTTTACTGATCAGTTTAAAATCAAATTTTTTCTCGTCACTTTCTTCAGTCATATCAAAATGTGGTAAATTACAACAACATCCGAACAGGATTCTCAAGATAATTCTTCAAGGTTTGCAAAAAGGCAGCACCAGTAGCACCATCTACCGTTCTGTGATCACAAGCCATGGTGAGTGTCATTACATTACCGGGAACTACTTGATTGTTTTTTACTACTGGTACAGAACGAATAGCACCAACAGATAAAATGCACGACTCCGGACTATTGATAATAGAAGTAAACTGTGAAATACCAAACATACCAAGGTTAGAAACCGTAAATGTATTACCTTCCCAATCTTTAGGTTGTAATTTTCTTTCCTTTGCTTTTTTAGACAACTCCTTGCTTTCAGCAGAAATTTGTAGTATCGATTTTTGATCAGCAAAGCGAATCACCGGCACAATCAATCCATCTTCAATCGCTACTGCCACTCCAATATGAATATGGTCATAATAACGAATCTTATCGCCCAACCAACTACAATTTACTTTTGGATGATTTCTTAATGCGACAGCCACCGCTTTAATGATAATGTCATTAAAAGATATTTTTATATCTGCATTTTCATTGGCCATAGTTCTGAAAGAAATGGCATTATCCATATCCACATCAATAGTCAAGTAATAATGCGGTGCAGAGTTTTTACTTTCAGTCAATCGGCGTGCAATGGTTTTACGCATTTGCGTCAGTTCTTCATCTCTGAATGCTTCTTTGAGCTGCCCTACTCCGGCTCCTCCTATTGCATTGACCGATGCAGGAATAGAAGGTGCCTTAAAGTTTTCTATATCTCGTCTGATGATTCTGCCATTGTCTCCCGAGCCCTGTACCAAACTTAAATCAATACCTTTTTCCTTCGCCAATCGTTTAGCCAATGGAGATGCTTTAACTTTTCCAGTGGATAAACCGGTTGAGACAGTGCTCACTTCCATATTGGTATGCCCTGCAGCTGTTTCTGTTGCTGTTTCTGTTTTTACAACAGATTGAGAAGCAGCAGACACACTATCAGAAGTTTTTATAGCCGCCAGAATGGCATTAACATCTTCATTGCCTTTCCCAATAATAGCCAGCAAACTATCCACCGCAGCAGATTGTTTTTCTTGTACACCAATGTGTAATAACACGCCATCGTAAAAGGATTCAAACTCCATCGTGGCTTTATCGGTTTCAATCTCTGCCAATATATCCCCGCTTTTTACTTTATCTCCTACTTTTTTGTTCCATTTAGCAACAACGCCTTCCGTCATTGTATCGCTTAACTTGGGCATTTTAACGATGTGAACGGTTGGAGGAATGGATATATTATTAGCAGAAGATGTTGTAGGCGTTTCGGATTTTTTTTCAGTTGCAGGTGTAGTGGTGGATGTACCATTTGAATTGTTTAGTAATGCCGTAATATCTTCTCCTTCTTTTCCGATAATGGCAATGACTGCATCTACCGGCACTGCTTTTTTTTCGGGAACACCAATATGTAACAAAACACCATCGTAAAAGGATTCAAACTCCATCGTGGCTTTATCGGTTTCAATCTCTGCCAATATATCACCACTTTTTACTTTATCTCCTACTTTTTTATTCCATTTTACAATAACGCCCTCTGTCATCGTATCACTTAACTTGGGCATTTTTACAATGTGTGCCATAGTTTAAAGTTTAGTCAATGTTGATAGTTGTATGAATATATTGTTTCGTTTTTTTAATATCTTCCAGAAGAAAGGGTGTAAATTGAAGAATGCTTTGATACAGTTCTGTAAAATTTGTCAATGAATAATCGTAAGCAGTAGAATTTCTGATTTCATGTATTTTAATCCAAATGTCCGTGCTTCTTATCCATCCTTTTTTCTCTGTTATGTGTAATAGATCTCTTAAGATTTGAAAATCAAATAGCTCAATTTTAGCGAGAAATTTTAAGAGTTTTTTTAGAAAAATATCACTGGTTCTTGCAAATCGACTTGCCAATGCTTCCAGAGGCATTGATTGTTCGTCACTTAATGTATCCCAATAGGTAATATCCATAGTTTTGCAATGCTCATAAGATATTTTCAGGCGTTCAGAACTTTTATTTAATAATTGTAAAATAGAGTGTAGATGCTCATGTTCTTCTTTAGATAAGGTCATAATTCAATTAAATCTTTGGTGATGCTTTTAATAAAAGGGTTTTCATCCAGGCGCTTAGCAAGCACAATGTCTATTTTCTGTTCTTCTATGTTTTTAAATATATCACAACGAATATCAATCAAATCTGAAAATGTCAGTTTATCCGACAAAACCAATAAATCAATATCTCCACCTTTTTTATCGTCTTTTGTTCTCGAACCAAATAAAAAAATTTTTGAATTCTTATCCTTTTTGAGAATAGAGGTTTTGATTATCTGTATTTCGTTAGGATCAACGCGCATGGGTTGGTGTCTTATTTTTTATTCTTTGATAAAAGGATAATCGGGTTGAACATACACATCTTCATATAACTCATGCGGCTCTGGATACGGACTTTCCTCCGCAAATTGCACACTTTCTTCTACAATGGCTTTTACTTTTTCTTCCAGATTTTCTATATCGGCATCTTTTAACCATCCATTATTTTTCATTGTTTTTATCACTCTTTCAATGCAATCATTTTTTTTATACTCTTCCACCTCCTCTTTTGTGCGATAGGTTTGCGGATCACTCATACTGTGGCCTCTGTAGCGGTAGGTGCGAACTTCTAACAGGGTAGGTCCTTCGCCTTTTCTAGCTCTTTCAGCGGCTTCATAAACAGCGTTGTGTACATCTTCTACGCTTAGCCCATCCACCTGAAAAGAAGGCATATCATAAGCGCATCCTAATTTGTACAAATCCGTTACATTACTGGTTCTTGCTACTGAAGTGCCCATGGCATACAGATTGTTTTCAATGATAAAAACAACCGGCAGTTTCCAAGTCATTGCCATGTTCAAGGTTTCGTGAAAAGCCCCTTGTCGTACAGCGCCATCGCCCATAGAAGTGATACAAACATTTTTAGTCCCCATATACATTTCTGCAAAGGCAATTCCTGCCCCTAATGGAATTTGTCCTCCCACAATACCATGCCCGCCAAAGAAATTGTGCTCCTTACTAAACATGTGCATAGAGCCGCCTTTACCTTTGGAACAACCGGTGCGTTTGGCGTACATTTCAGCCATCACATATTTAGGATGTAACCCTAATGCGATGGGATAGGCATGATCTCTGTATGCTGTAATGTGTTTGTCGTCTTTTTTGGTAGCACTGACAATACCAGCCGCCACGGCTTCCTGACCAATGTACAAATGACAGAATCCTCTGATTTTTTGCTGTACATATAGTTGTGCTGTTTTTTCTTCAAAACGACGCATGAGCAACATTTGCTCTAACCATTGATAATATTGTTCTTTTGAAAAGGAAGAACTTTTTTTAGACATTGATTTTTTTGTTTCCACTTTTCCCATTACCAATCTATTTATTGGCTACAAAAGTAAATGTTTTTTTTCTGAAAATAAAACCTTTAATGGAAAAAGTCCTTTTTTAAAAATTAGATTTTTGGGAAATATGAAAAGAACTAAAATTTTTTGATATAAGATCTTGCTTGATTTTTTGAGAAGTTGTATAAATTAAAAGTATCTGAAATTATTATGAATTGATTGTTATCTATTATTGACATTGTTTGTGAAAAAATATTTTATGTAAACTAATTACCAATTAAATATTTGGGAACTGAAGATCTTGTATATTGAAAAACAAATATTTTCAAACTAATTAAAGCAGATGGAACTTTTGCAGCACTTTTTTAATTTCTTCGTTATGCTGGGCTAATTCTCTTAACACTTGTAATAATTTTTCGCCTAATAGTGTATTATCGTTCTCCAATTTTTTTTGTAATTCAGATTCTGCTTTAAGTTTATGAACTTCTTTTTCCAATGGTTTCATAAATGTTCGTCTGTCCCAGATGATGTAAGCAAATTGCCCGATTATTATTGCTAATATAACGTATAACCAATTTTTAATATCATTGATTTGTTGTTGTTGATTTTCAAATCGCAGGAGCATTTCTTGTCGTAGGTTTTCAATATCTTTTTTAGTTTCTTCTCTTAATTTACTGACTTCTATTTCTAATTTCAATATTCTATCTCTGTC
>CAZNVL010000116.1:0-4667 GCA_964576565.1 uncultured Flavobacteriaceae bacterium
AATCTTCATCATCAATTAGATAGTATTGTATTTTTTTATCATGATAAAATTGTTATTAAAGACAAAAATAAAAGAGAAGAACTCACTATTTACACGGATGAAATACCAACCATTAGCAAGCTGTTAGAATCTGAAAAATTAGAAGTGTTAGAAAAATTTTTTTCTGAAAAACAAAATAGAAAATTATCAGATAGAGAAAAAGACAGCATACTTATTAGCATAGATGAAATTTATAGTTTTAATAAAAAAAATCATTTACCCCTATCCGGTATCCGAATTGCCATTGATCCAGGACATTTTGGATATAACTATTATACCGCAAAAATCGAACAACGTTTTTTAAAATTTACGCATTTAAACACTAATAAACAAGATACCAATGTGTTGTATGAAGGTAAATTAACCTATCTGACCGCTATCATTCTGGCTAACAAATTGCAAAACGAAGGCGCAGAAATCCTGATTACCCGCAACAAACTGCATCATACGGCTTTTGGAATGAGTTATGAAGAATGGTTGCAAAAAAGAAAAAGCAAGGTTTTAGATAGTTTATATCAGATGAAAGAATTATCTGGACCCAAATATCAGAAATTAAAAACATGTGGTCCTCAACGATTTTTTAATCTGTTTTTCAAAGAACATGAATTGCTTCAAAGAGCCAGAATTATCAATAATTTCAATCCACATTTAACGATTATTATTCATTACAACGTAGATGAAAAAAACAATCCATGGGATAAGCCCACTTCTAATAATTACTCTATGTGTTTTATCGGTGGGGCATTTGAGCAGTCCGATATGGATAAGATGATAAATAAAATTCATTTTTTGAGATTATTATTCACATCACAAATAGAAAATAGTGAAAAAATAAGCACATACACCATGCAACACTTTGAACAGCAATTAAGTGTTAGCGCGGCCAAAAGAGAAGATGCTCAATATCTGCAAACCGTATGCATCCCTACTAAACAAAATGGAGTATATTGCAGAAACTTGCTTCTCACAAGATATATTATATCCCCGCTTGTTTACGGTGAAAGTATGTGTCAGGATAATATAGCGGAATATAAAAACCTATCCGATTATAGCTATGAATATCAGGGAATTAAAGTCCCGAAAAGAATATATGAAGTAGCGGATGCCTATTTTCAATCCACTCTAAATTATTTTCAAAAAATTTTTTTCCCCAATTTTAATCCTCAAAAAAAATAATTTTTATACTTCCTATTTCGTAAATTTGCCTCTCACAAATTATAAAAAATAATCCCATGAAAAAAATAATCAATACGTCAAAAGCCCCATCGCCCATCGGTCCATATAATCAAGCTGTTATTGTGGGGGATACAATGTATGTAGCAGGACAAATTGCTATGGACTTAGAATCTAAGCAGCTCATCAAAACAAGTAACATACGAGAAGAAACAAAAATTGTAATGGATTACATTAAAGAAATTCTCGCTGCAGCCGGATTGACCTACGATAATGTAGTGAAAGTAAATATTTTCCTCAGCGATTTAAATAACTTTCATCATGTAAATGAAGTATATGCTTCTTATTTTACAGGAGATTTTCCGGCTCGTGCCACCATTGAAGCCAAACGCTTACCAAAAGACGCTAACATTGAAATCAGCGTGGAAGCAAAAATCTTTTGATCTCTGTAATTAACTGATTAATTATTTTTCCCCAGGTAAAATTTTGAATGTGTTGGAGTGCCGCCTCTTTCTTTGATTGTAGCACTTTTTTATTTGAATCTGTTATATCAATTAATGTCTTTTCTAGAGTTTTAGGGGTATTGTCGTTAAGCAAATAACCCGTTTTATCATTTATTAATAATCTCACAGCACCCACATCTGTTGCTACCACCGTGAGCCCATTAGCCATTGCTTCAACAATGACATTTGGCATCCCTTCACTATAACTTGGACATACTAAAACATCTGTGTCTTGAAGTAATTGTTTAATTTCATTGAAATTTGTTATTATACCGTGATACAAAATCCTACTATCTTTTATTTTTAGGAAATCAGGAATAGACCCAATAAAGTGAAACTGAAATGATTTATTTTGCTTAATTAACTCTTTAATAGCTTTATGTAAATTTTCAATACCCTTACGTTTTTCATATCGTCCTACAAATACAAAATTTACTAGGGAGTGTTCATGGGTAGGTTGATTAACAAGCAACGATTGATCTATACCTGTTGGAATTTCTATAATTTTTTCTTTTGCAATATTCAACTGATTACAAAGAATTTCTGTGATTTTTCCACCATAAGAAAAAACCACGTCGGCCTTTTGAGTCACAAAGCGGGCTGGAATTCTTAATAAAAAATGTTGCAGTTTTGTTTTTAAATCAGGCGCATACTGATACATTTCATATCCATGAAGCTTTACACCAATCTTTGGGAAATTATTTTTTTTATGCTGTAATAAATACCATCCCGTAAATCCTTTTGAATAAATAAAATCAAATTTATCAATATCTCTCATCAAATGATCATAAATCCTTTTAGAATATAAATAAGATTCTAATAAATAATATCCAGGAAATCTTGACTTAAAATCAAATGGTATTTGAACAAATTCAAGATAATTTAATTCTTCTGATGAAAATATTTTCTTTAATGTATCTGAATAAATAGAATAATCTTGCTCTTGAATACAATGGTAAACTCTTACATAAATTTTTTTTTGTGCAAGATATTTTGTCAAAAAATACGAATGCCTTTGCATTCCACCTATTACAAAAGGATATATCCCGTCTGTTAATAAGGCCATTTTCATGCTAATCAAATTCTAATAATTTCAAATACTCATTTTGATAACATTTTTTAGTGAAATACTTTTCTGACAATTGATGTATTCTTTTCTTTTCTTCATAATTAACTTTTTTCAATGTAAGGAGTGCTGAGTTATTTAAATCAAGAACTTCTCCACAAGCGTGTGCAATGCAAAATGCACTGTAATCTCCCAAATGTGGTGAAATTAAAACTTTTAAACCGGCAGATAAATACTCAGCAAATTTTACAGGAGAAGCCACCCGATTCGTAATGCTTTCTTCTCTAACAAGCCAACCATAATCTCCAATATACAAATAATTCAGAACTTCATTGGGCTCTAGCTTTTTTTGAATAACTCTATCAAAATATTCCTTATAGAAATTAAATTGTTCAATCTGAATATCACCTAATAATAAAATTTTAAGATTGGAATTATTTTTAAGTAATTCATAAAAAAGTGCATTCACCTTGTCCAATGATTGCCAACCCGCCGAAGACCCGGAAAAAATTAAGACAATGTCTTCTTCAATATATCCTAACTTTCTTTTTAGTTGATTGATAAAATCAGGATCCGGAAATGGCTTTGCAAACTCATAAGATAAAGTGCAAGGTATCACAACATAATTCCCGGTAATATCAAGTTGTAAATTTCTCTTCCAATACTCTATCAACGCATTTGAAACAGCCATTCGAAAGTCCGCTAATTTAATAGCATTTTTTTCAAGCGATTCAATAGCGTTCAAAATTTTTGAATGATTAACAACCTTATACTCTTCAAACTCTGCTTTGTAAGCCCCTCTTGCATCTAAAATAATTTTTTTGATAATCCCCAATTTTCGAAACGGATAAGCAATATGAAAAGCAAAAATACCTCTGCAAATGACAGAAGAACGAAAAAATAATAAAGCAATAAAAAAAAACATTAACCGATTCCACTTCCAGTTGTGAACTCCCGGAAACATTGGTATTATTATAGAATGACTGTATTTACTTTTAATTTTATTCCGATTTTTAGTAAAATTTCTCAACGAAATAAAAGCAATTAATATTATTTTCTTTTTGCTAATAGAATTAAGATACTTTAAAACATCAATTACCTGACTATAATAAATTCCTCCCGGATAATCATTAAATGTAATATACAACATAAAATTACTATTCAGCACAAAAATACAAACTAAAAACTTTTATTACTGCTATTACTGTCCGCCTCCCATTCGTTTCATATCTTCTGGTTTCATTTCAGTATATCCCTCGGTAGAAAGTTTGAACACATCATCAGACACAGGATTGAAATTGATTTCTTTAGCCGTTACTTTTACCGTCATCTCCCCTTGTGGAATGGAATATTCCAGAGGCATACCTTTTATTCCCTTTAAATAAGCGGCATTCTGATTTCTTTTACCGGAGTATTTTTGCTGAGAATAAACATTGGGCACTTGTTCTGTATACCAAACTTCCATCGTCATATCTTTGCCTTCTTTTGTCTTCATTGTTACAAGGGCTTTTTTGCAATCATAGCCCGCAATTTTTTTCGTTTCATTAAAATATTCCACTTTATATTCCGGCAGTTCCTTGTCTTTATTGTTGTATTTAGGATCCTCATGATTTATTCTCATATAAGTTTTATTACCCATCATTTCCATCAGCATTAATGATTCTTTTTCATCAGAAACACTTTTTATGCTGTACATCATTGAATTTTGCTCCGAATAGGTTTTGTTATCTTTCCATACAATTTTCATCTCCATATCACCCATCATGGCAGCTTGTTCGGGTGGCAAGCCGTCTATAGACATTTGATAAACAGCAGTACCTTGATTTTGTGCAAAGAAATTTAAAGTGCAACACACCACTAATGAAGTAAATACATTTTTTTTCATA
>CAZNVL010000117.1:0-4514 GCA_964576565.1 uncultured Flavobacteriaceae bacterium
TTCAAAGGTATGTTGACTGGTTAGAACAATATTATATTCCCAATAGAATAAGCGATGTCCAACCAGTTTTAATTTCTAAAAGAATAGCTGACAAAACGTCCGAAAATTACAAAAGAATTATAAAAAGTTTTACGCAATTTAATAAAAAGAATAGTCGGTGTATACCTATAAAATACATTGAATATGAATTAGACCGAGATAATCTTAAATTTCAAGAAATAAAATATGCAGATTAAAAACTCAACAACCATGTTCTCATATGATAACATTAAAGAATTAGTGGAAAGAGCAGCCGCTCTGGGGAGGTTTCTTTGACAAGGATAAGCTAAAAATTCAAATCACTGAACTGGAAGAAAAAACCTCAGCTCCCGACTTGTGGGACAATCCTTCCAGAGCCAAGCAATTACTTAAAGAATTAGAACTACTGAAAGATAAACTTAAAAACTTAGAAGAAGTTGAATCAGTTGTATCCGACCTGCAAGTGATGTACGATTTTTACAAAGAAGGGGAATTAGACGAAAAATCTCTATCGGAAGAATATGAGAAAGTGAAAAATTTAATTGAAGAATTTGAAATTAAAAATACTCTTACTGAACAGGAAGATGCACTTGCTTGTATCTTACAAATCAATGCGGGAGCAGGCGGTACAGAAAGTTGCGATTGGGCCTCTATGCTCTTGAGAATGTACGAAATGTGGGCTAATAAGCATAACTATAAAATTACTGAATTAGACATCAATCTTGGCGATGTGGCTGGCATTAAATCAGCTTCTATTCAAATTGATGGACCTTATGCGTATGGTTTATTAAAATCCGAAAATGGCGTTCATCGATTAGTTAGAATTAGCCCCTTTGATGCTAATGCCAAAAGACACACTTCCTTTGCGTCCGTTTTTGTTTACCCTGTAATAGACGACACCATTGACATACAAATTCATCCCAATGATATAGAAATTACTACTTCTCGCAGCGGTGGCGCCGGTGGACAAAACGTCAACAAAGTTGAAACCAAAGTTCAAATTTATCATAAACCTACCGGTATTACCGTTGTTTGTCAGGTAGAAAGAACGCAATTGGCTAATAGAGAACGGGCTATGCAAATGTTGAAATCCCAATTGTATGAATTGGAAATGCGTAAAAGAAATGAAGCCCGTGAAAAAATTGAAAGTTCAAAGATGAAAATTGAATGGGGATCACAAATCCGAAGTTATGTATTACACCCCTATAAAATGGTCAATGATCATCGTACTGAACTAAAAATTACAGATGCCGATGCCGTTTTGAATGGCGAAATAGATCCTTTTATCAAAGCGTTTTTATTACAACAACTAAAAGAAAAAAACAAAATCTCAAACTAAGTTTTTTATGAATAAAATTGAAATTATCCATAAAGCATTTGAAGATAAATCACTCTTAAAAGATGAAAAAGTAAAATCAGCCATTTTGGAAACTATTGAAAAACTTGATAAAGGAACATTAAGAGTGTCCGAATATCAGGAAGAGACCGATAGTTGGATAGTAAACGAATGGATTAAAAAAGCTATTTTATTATATTTTCAAATTTTAGAAAACAAAACCATCTCTGCCGGTGATTTAAATTTTTATGACAAAATTCCTCCTAAAAATAATTATGACCAACTTGGTGTACGATGTGTTCCTCCTGCTATTGCCAGATATGGAAGTTATGTAGCACCGGGAGTTATCTTGATGCCCTCTTATGTTAACATTGGCGCTTATGTGGACTCAGGTACCATGGTAGATACATGGGCCACCGTAGGAAGTTGTGCACAAATTGGGAAAAATGTACATCTCAGCGGTGGCGTGGGCATTGGCGGAGTGTTAGAGCCACCGCAGGCACAGCCCGTTATCATTGAAGATGGCGCATTCATTGGGTCAAGATGTATTATTGTAGAAGGTGTAAGAATTGGTAAAGAATCTGTACTGGGAGCGAATGTGGTCATCACTCAATCCACCAAAATCATTGATGTGTCTGGTAGTGAGCCAATCGAATACAGAGCTTATGTTCCACCCCGAAGCGTCGTAATTCCCGGTTCGTACAACAAAAAATTTCCGGCCGGAGAATACTCCGTTTCTTGCGCTTTAATCATCGGAAAACGCAAAGAAAGTACCGATTTAAAAACCTCACTCAATCAGGCATTACGAGAATATAATATCTCTGTGTAATGACAATTCATCCAAAAAAAATTTTAATCATACAAACCGCCTTTATTGGCGATACCATTCTTGCTACATCGGTTGTGGAAGAATTACATAACACTTTTCCAAAAAGTAACATTTATATTTTGGTAAAAAAAGGACATCAGGATATTTTTGAAAGCCATCCTTTTCTAAAAGTATGGACACACGATAAAGAAAAAAAATATTCTTCCTTGTGGCAACTCATCAAAAAAATTCGCAAAGAAAAATTTGATGTCATTGTCAATTTACATCGCTATTTTTCTTCACATTTACTCACGGTTTTATCTAATGCTCCATTAAAATTTGGTTATTCTTCTTTTCTAAAAAAATTTTATACACATACCGTAACACATCAATTTCAAAAAGGTGTACACGAAATTCATCGTTACCACGCCATTATCCAACCTCTGACAAACTCTGAAAAAATTTACTTACCTAAAATTTATCCTCCTCAAAATTTACCAGAAAATTTTTCTTCTGATAAAGAATATGTTTGTTTTTTCCCCGGCTCTGTCTGGGCTACCAAGCAATTACCACCAGATAAATGGATAGAACTTACAAAAAAAATTCCCAACACTTTCAATATCTTTTTAAGTGGCTCAAAAGAAGATTTTAATTTATGTGAATACATCAAAGTAAAATCTCAGCATCCGAATGTTTTTAATATCGCTGGAAAATTTTCTTTGCTGGAAGTAGCAAGAATTCTGCAACAATCCAGAATAATTTTTGTCAATGATAGTGCCCCTTTGCACCTAGCATCTGCTTTGAATATTCCTGTTACTGCTTTTTTTTGCAGTACTGTTACCGACTTTGGTTTTTATCCCTTATCGGACAATTCACAAGTAATAGAAGTGGAAAATTTAGATTGTCGTCCTTGTGGTATTCACGGCCACAAACACTGTCCCAAAGGACATTTTAGATGTGGATTAGAAATATCATTAGAAAAAATAGAACTATGACTAAAATGCGATTCAACTCATTGCTGTTAGTTTATACAATAGTTTTATTACTTATTTCCTGTGCTCCTTCAAGATTTGTCAAACCTTTACAAAAAAATGAAAATGCAGTGTCTTTTAGTTTTGGTGGGCCACTCATTCATTTCAACAATATTCCCATACCTATTCCCATTTCTACTTTGTGTTATGCTCATGGTATAAATAATAGATTAACTACTTTCGGCAGTATACACACTACCTCTTTGTTATTTGGAAACTTTCAATCTGACATTGGCGCTGTCTATAGCATATTGAAGAATGATAGTATTTTTGGTATTTCAATCTCACCATCTTTTCAAATCGCTTACAATATAAGGAATTTGAACGGATTTAAAATCTGGCCATCTTTTGATGCAAATTTTTACTATAAAATAAAATCTTCACATCACTATCTTTATTTCGGGAATTCAAACTGGTTTGAATTTTCAAAATACAGAGCACACAATGAATTACAACCCACACATATCTTACCGGATTTACATCTTGGTTGGTTTACTAATACAAAAAAGTGGAATCATCAGTTTGAATTAAAATACATTGCACCGAATATCCATAATCTGCCTAATGTCGTACCATATATTGGCATAAACCATAAAGGAAGTTTGGGAATTTACTATAACCTAACCTTCAAATTTTAATCATTATGAAAAAAATTTTTTTGGTACTCATCTTTATTTTCTCTCTATTACTCATTGCTTGCTTAAAATTAGACAATCAACTCTTTAATAATCAAAAAATTTCCGAGTACAAATTAGATAATTACACTGGCGAACAAGATTTTGTATTAGATGCTTCTTTTAATATCCCTTCTCATTTAATTAATCTTTTGACCATCACATCAGGAAATTACAAAATAAAAGCAATCTACATCGGTGATATAAATAAAATTTCAACTGACACAGTTATTGTTTATTGTCATGGTAATAAATGGCACATGGACTTTTATTGGCAAAGAGCCAAACTTTTGGCACATATTAATGGTAAAAATCATTATGGAATTATGATGATGGACTATCGTGGTTATGGATTAAGCGAAGGAAAACCCACTGAAGAAGGACTTTACGAAGATGTAGATGCCTGTTTAAATTGGCTAAAAAATAAGGGACTTACTGATAATCGTCTCATCATTTATGGATTTAGTTTGGGCAGTGCGCCCGCTACTAAATTATCCGCAGAACCCAGAAGCATGAAACCATCTAAAATTATTTTAGAAGCCCCTTTTGCCAGTGCTGCCGTGATGGTTCAAGATGGAACACAATTGAACATGCCAGCAGATTATTTTACAGATCTCAAAATTAATAATGCTGATATGATAAAAAAA
>CAZNVL010000118.1:0-4400 GCA_964576565.1 uncultured Flavobacteriaceae bacterium
TTAGTAGTATTCAATCATCTTATGCTACTATGTTTTGTTCTTTCAATACATTATTCATGTTTCTTACTGCATCGGCACTCTTGTTGAAGAGTTCTTGTTCTTCTTTGTTGAGTTTAATGTCCACAATTTTTTCCCAACCATTTTTTCCAATAACAACAGGTACTCCAAGGCAAATATCTTTTTGTCCGTACTCACCATCTAAATATACGCTGCAAGGGAATAAACGTTTTCTGTCGTGTAAAATAGCATCTACTAAAGTAGCCACAGCCGCTCCGGGTGCGTACCACGCAGAAGTGCCGATCATCGCTGTAAGTGTAGCACCACCGACCATTGTATCCGAAGCAACTTTCTTGAGTGTTTCAGCATCTAAAAATTGAGACACCGGAACGCCACGATAAGTAGCCAATCGAGTGATAGGAATCATCGTTGTATCGCCGTGACCGCCAATGACCATGCCATCTACATCAGCAGCAGAAGCATTAAGTGCTTTGGCAAGATAAAATTTAAAGCGTGCACTGTCCAGAATACCACCCATTCCAATGATTTTATTTTTCGGCAATTTACTTTCTTTCACTGCCAAGTAAGTCATTGTATCCATTGGATTGGACACTACGATGATAGTCGCATTAGGCGAATGTTTTAAAACATTATCAACAACAGATTTTACAATACCCGCATTCGTGCCTATCAATTCTTCTCTGGTCATACCGGGTTTTCGGGGAATACCACTGGTAATCACAACTACATCGCTATTCGCTGTCAAACTGTAATCGTTATTACTTCCAACAATTTTGGTGTTGTAACCGGTGATATTAGAGGCCTGAGCCATATCGGTGGCTTTTCCTTCGGCCAGTTTTTCTTTAATGTCTAATAAAACAACTTCGCTCGCAATGGAACGATACGCAATGACTTCGGCGCAAGTAGCCCCCACATTTCCTGCTCCAATGATAGATACTTTCATAGTTATTTGTTTTTTAAGGTTTTCATTTTGCCGCTAATTTAAGCGAATTATTAATTTGTAAGACAAATGATTTTTGTCAAAAAATGTAAAGAATAAGGGTTTACTCTAAAATACTTTTTTTGATTATTTCTAATCCTTCTCTAATTTGTTCTTCTGTAATAATCAGTGGAGGTGCCAAACGAATGATATTGCCGTGTGTTGGTTTTGCGAGCAGTCCATTTTCTGCAAACTTCAGGCAAATATCCCAGGCCGTTTTTCCTTTGGACTCCTCAATGACAATAGCATTGAGCAATCCTTTTCCTCTGATGATCCTGATGCTATTAGTTTTCTTTTGAATTTCTCTTAATTCTTCACGAAAAATTTCGCCCATCTTGAAGGCATTTTCAGCAAGTTGTTCATTCAGTATTACTTTCACGGCAGTAATGGCTATTTTACAAGCAAGTGGGTTGCCACCAAAAGTTGATCCGTGTTCACCGGCTTGGATACACAACATAATATCATCGTTGGCAAGCACTGCAGATACGGGGAAAACACCGCCACCTAATGCTTTTCCTAAAATTAAAACATCGGGTTTTACATTTTCATAATCACAGGCAAGCAATTTACCGGTTCTGCCCAGTCCTGTTTGAATTTCATCTGCAATAAATAAAACATTGTATTGTTGGCAAAGTTGATAAGCCGTTTTCAAATAACCATCATCCGGCACAATGACACCTGCTTCGCCTTGAATGGGTTCTACTAAAAATGCGGCGATGGTAGCGTGATGTTCTTGTAATACTTTTTTCAATGCTTCAATATCGTTATATGGAATGGATATAAAGCCGGGCGTGAAAGGACCAAAGCCGTTTTTGGCTGTGGGGTCTGAGCTAAAAGAAATGACGGTAGTAGTCCGACCGTGAAAATTTTGTTCACACACAATGATTTGCGCTTTTCCGTCGGGAATACCTTTTTTGATATAGCCCCATTTACGAGCCAGTTTGAGAGCAGTTTCAACGGCTTCTACACCGGTATTAATCGGTAGAAGTTTATCATAACCAAAAAGTTGTGTGAGAAATTTTTCGTATTCGCCTAACACATTGTTGTAAAAAGCACGGGAAGTTAACGTCAGTTGTTGTGATTGTTGAGTCAGAGTATTTATAATTTCAGGATGACAGTGTCCTTGATTCACCGCACTGTAAGCCGAAAGAAAATCCAGATATTTTTTCCCTTCTACATCCCAAACATAAACACCTTTTCCTTTGCTTAATACTACCGGTAAAGGATGATAGTTATGTGCACCGTATTTATTTTCTAATTCAATAAAATACTGACTATCTAATTGAGTGGTCATCATAAAGTGTTTTTAATTAGGCCCAAAGGTAATAAAATTATTGAGGAAGTAGTGAAATGTTGGGAGATTATTAAGAGTTTAAGAGTTTGATGCCAATGTTACATTCTGTGCAACGTTTTTTCTCACAATAATTTGGATATAATTCTAACAATGCTTGAGAATGTGTAACTGTTTGAATGTACTTTGAGGCGGATGAAAATTTTCGGATAATAGCGTTGTCTTCGGTGGGTAATTGTTCAGCATAATCCAATGCCAGATTTTGATAGAAGTCGTTGCCGGTACTTTTACCATAGAAAAAGAGATAGGGAATAATGACATTTATGAATAATAAATGAATGGCTGTATTTCCGAAGTGATAGGTGGTGGTAGTGAATTTATCTTCGTCAAAAGTGAGATGATTTTTGAAATAATTTTGTGGGGTAAGAGATAATTTTTCTAAGTTGTTTTTGTTTGTAAAAAAAGTAGCCGGGTCGTGGAAGAGTGATGGATAGTGATGAATAAAAAGTGCCAGTTGATGCAAGCGCAGTGAAGGGAAGTTGGCTGGTCGCATTCTGGCAAATTTCCAGAGGTGTTCGGCTATAGGTTCGATGGAATATTTTTTCTTCAAAAATTCAAATTCATTTTGTAAGTGCGTGAGATAAGGGTCTTTGTAGTGTTTATTCAGGAAGCCGGCTGTGCCGTAAATTAATGCTTCTATTAAATCCAATCTGTCGGAATGTTTGAGTAAGATATTCAATGGTAATTTTTCGGCTAATTTTTCAAAGGTTTCATTATTGACTTTGAAGCCAAGGTGGCGGCAGAATAAGCGATAAAAGGTTTCCTGATAATTTTTCGTTTTTTCAAAGTATTGATGGATTTGCTGATATTTTTGTTCTAATCGTTGCACATATAATCGGGATAACCAATTGTGTATAATAACGTTGTCTATTGAATTCCATTGATGGATGCAGGCAGGCAAAGAAGTATTTTTGGTAAGAGAATTGTATTGTTGAATGGTGTGTTCGGCAATAAAGTGTTTGAGTTCAATGATTTCAACGGGATAAGGAAGAGACAATGATGCATCGTGTTCGTAAACAATGTGTAAAATAAGAGAATGGTAGTTTTTGTCGTGTTGATGCTGGTGTTTGAAGAAGTCAGAAGTTTTTTGATGGAGTTCAATGTTGCCAGCCCATTGGATGGTATCTAATTGAATGCGGGCATTCAGAAAGTCGGGGCCTGCATTAGGATTTTGCTCGCCGGGGTATATGATTTCAACGGTCTTGCCACTGATGGTTTTTAGGGGATAGGTTTTGAATATCTTGTATTTCCAGATGACAGACAGTAATTGTTCATTAAGCATATCCTTTGAGTTTGTAGACAATAAATCCAACCCATTCGTGAATGTACTTATAGAGTGTACTCATTGCATCAGGATGAGGGAGTAAACAATGGTCTAATTCAAACTTTCGTGGTCCGCTGGTTCTTTCAGCAGGATAGGGAATAATGTTTTGAAATCCTTGTTTTTCAAAGACCGCCACACTTCTTCGCAGATGATAAGCAGAAGTAATCAGAACGATATTTTTAGTGGGGAGTTTCAGAGAATCTAACAGGTGCTTAGAAAACACAGCATTTTCATAAGTATTTTTAGATTCATTTTCAAGGATAATATCGCTATCGGGCACTTGGATATTTTTGAGATAGTGATAAATGTAAATGGCTTCTTTATCTTCGGGATGTAATACACTGCCCGAACCGCCGGTGATGAGGATTTTTTTGATTTTACCCAATTTATATAATTCCAACGCTTTCAGTAAGCGGTCGGCGCTGTTGGTAAATTCTATTCGTTTTTCGGTAGGATCAATTTTTCCGATACCGCCTAATACGATGCCAATTTCATAGGTTTGATGGAGTGGAGGAATGGGGTATTTTTCCCACCATCTTCCAATTTCATCAACGATGAAAGCATTGGAAGAAAGATACAATAGCGATAAAGCGATGATTTGAAGTTTATTTCGATACTTAGAAAAAAATGAATAGATGAATAACACAAACCCCCAGAAAAGTGGCATAAACAGAAAGGCCAGTATTTTAGAAAGATAAAAGAACATAAGGCAAAAGTAATGATTTTTT
>CAZNVL010000119.1:0-4270 GCA_964576565.1 uncultured Flavobacteriaceae bacterium
AATCCTGCAATTAAGTATCTGGACATTTTTTAGGCACAAAGATGCTAAAAACAATCTAAATTTAAATATTCCTTATGGTTCATTAGCAGTCAATTTATTACCATAAGAACAGATGTTTCGTCAATAGCATATTCGCATTCCTTTCCCTATATTCACCGCTTATTTTTTACTATGAAATTGAAATCAAAAATTGCCTTGCTGATTATTTTGAGCGTATTAATTATCGATCAAAGTATAAAAATATACATCAAATTAAATTATCCCTTAGGAATAGTCAAAGAATTTTCTGACTGGGCTTATTTGTATTTTACCGAAAATCCGGGCATGGCTTTTGGAATAGAGTGGGGCGGAGAATACGGCAAATTATTATTGACTATTTTTAGATTGCTGGCGTGTGGATTTGGCGTTTGGTTTGTCAGAGAACTCATTCGTAAGGATGAAAGTGTGTATTACATTGCCGGTATTGCTTTGATATTGGCGGGAGCAGTGGGAAATATCATTGACAGCGTTTTTTATGGCGTAATATTCACCGAAAGTACAGAATATCAAATTGCACAATTGACACTTGGCAATGGCTACGCGTCGCTCTTGCATGGAAAAGTAGTGGATATGTTTTACTTTCCATTGTTTAGTGGCACCTTCCCTGACTGGCTGCCAATATGGGGCGGAGAAGATTTTTTATTTTTTCGTCCCATCTTTAACTTTGCCGATGCTTCCATCACCATTGGTGTATTGGTGTTATTGATTTTTCAAAAAACGATTTATGAACATTCAGAACGTTTAAAGCAGTTACAAAAAGAAAATTCTTTGGGTTCATGAAAAAAGCCGTTATACTCATAAACATCGGTAGCCCGGATGAAATGACTGTATCGGCTACTCGTCAGTATTTACGTTATTTCTTAATGGATAGACGAGTGATGGATATTCCTTTCGTTTCACGGTTTTTATTGGTGAATGGAATTATTGCACCCTTTCGTGCTCCTAAAAGTTTGGCTGCTTACAAAAAGATATTGATTCAAGGTCAATCGCCTTTGCTTTATTATTCGTATCAATTAGAAGAACAGTTACAAAAACAATTAGGTGCAGATTATGTTGTGAAAATGGCGATGATGTATGGCAAGCCCTATCTGAAAGATATTTTGAAAGAGATACAAAAACAAAGTATAGAAGAAATTATTTTACTGCCATTGTATCCTCAATATGCTTCTTCTACAACAGGATCGGCACTGGAAATGGCATTTCGTGAAATTAAGCAGTGGCAGGTCATTCCAAATATAAAAACGATTCATACATTTTACAATCATCCCGGGTTTATTGAATTATGGGCTCATCAGATAGCCACGCATTTACCTGAAAAATACGATTTTATTTTATTCAGTTATCATGGATTGCCTGCTCGGCAAATTTTCAAAGCAGACCAACAGTTTCACAAAAAGGTTTGTAATTTAAACGACTGTTGTGATGAAAAAAAGGAAGGTGGCTATTTTTGTTACAGAAAAAATTGTATATTGACTACTAAAAAAATTGCAGAACGATTACATCTACCACCTCAAAAATACGCTTATTCCTTTCAATCTCGTTTGGGACAAGCAGAATGGTTAAAGCCCTATTCATCGGATACTATTATAGAATTGGCTCAAAAAGGTATTAAGCATTTAGTAGTAGTTTCTCCGGCCTTTGTAATAGATTGCTTGGAAACTTTATTTGAAATTCAAATAGAATACGAAGAAATTTTCAAACAACACGGCGGAGAAAGTTTAAAACTGATTCCATCTTTGAATGGGAATGAAGAATGGGTGAAATTTTTGAAAAACTTAATTACAAAATAATATAATACCAAATTATTGACCAAAGTAAATACCAGAGCATTATCCAGAAAACACTCATTGAACCCAACAAAATAATAAGTAAAATGCTGCCTGCAATAAAAATAAGTTGGTGTTTTATCTCACTAAATTTGAATTTTGGGGCTTTAAGCGAAAGTAAATGAACAGGAAGTATTAATAATAATGAAGATATTACAGCCCAGATTCTTAGTAATTTATTAGAATAAAGAATGTTTGAAAAAAAGATACTATTCCATTTGAGAAAGAAATTATGTTCACTGATTTCAGGATTTTCATTTATTAAAAATACGAGTAGTGATAATACTAATAACGTGTTGGCAGGTGTGGGAAGTCCTATGAAATGATAAGATTGCTTTATATCATGGTTGAATCTGGCCAGCCGCAAAGCCGAAAAAATCACGACGCTAAAACATAGATAATTCCAGTACGAATGTTCTTGTTGTTCTGCCAGATGAAATAAAATAAACGAAGGCACTAATCCAAAAGAAATTAAATCGGCTAAACTGTCTAAATCCTTGCCAATAAGCGATTGAGATTTTAATACTCGTGCCATCAGTCCATCCAAAAAATCTGCTATTAAACTTAATACAATAAAAAAAATCACATTTGTGTATTGTTCTTTGAATAATTCTACAATCGCACAACTTCCAAAAAACAAATTGAGAAGTGTAATAAAATTAGGCAACCAGAAAAAGTAACGGCGCATGTATTAAGCGTTTAGCACAATTTCTTTCACCGTATCCAATAATTGAATCACTTGTTCGTGCGTGCCGCTTTCCCCGTAAATTCTGAGCAGTGGCTCTGTTCCGCTGGCACGAAGCATGATCCATTGTTCGTCATTTAGAAAATATTTGTAACCATCCAAAGTATCCACACCTAAAACTTTATATTTTCCAAAAGAAGTGTACTTATTTTCCTTACAATTTTGAATAACTCGTTGTTTCAAATTCTCATCAATGTGTAAATCATATCGGTAATAGGCAAATTTACCAGTTATTTTATATACATCTTCAATTAACTCTTCCAGAGTTTTTTTACTTTTCGCCATGTATTCCCAGATAGTTAGTCCCATCCAGATGCCATCTCTTTCGGGAATATGCCCTTTAATGGCAATACCGCCGCTTTCTTCACCCCCTAATAAAACATCGTCGGAAATCATGTATCCGGCAATGTGCTTAAATCCAATAGGTACCGTAATCACTTCTAATCCTAAATGTTTGGCTAATTTATGCACTCTTGGAGTGGTGGAAGTAGCGGTCACAATTTTTCCTTTTAATTTCTTTACTTCAGCAAGGTATTTTATGAGTAATAAAATAATGTGGTGTGAGTCCACAAAGTTTCCTTTACTATCAAAAAGTCCTATTCTGTCGGCATCTCCGTCAGTGCAAAGCCCACAATTGATTTTGCCGTGTTGTTGAATAAATTTTTGAAAGGGCTGTAAATTTCTTAAGATGGGTTCTGGTGCTTGTCCATAAAAGGATGGATTATATTGTTTGTGAAGATGAACAATGTAAGGGAACAAGCGATACATGATGTTTTGACCAGCGCCGTACATGCTATCGTACGCAAATTTTAATCCTGATTTTTCAATAGCTTTTAAGTCAAAATGCTTTACTACATGATGGTAATAAATATCTTCAAAATTTTGATACTCCAAAAGTCCTTGCTGTTCGGCATTTTCAAGAGAAATGGATTGATAATCATCCTTCAAAGTGTCTGGAATAAGTTGTTCTATTTCGTTGATTTTATCAGGTAAAAGTGGCCCACCATAATATCCTTTAAGTTTGTAGCCGTTGTATTCCGGTGGATTATGACTGGCAGTAATAATGATACCCAGCGATGCCTTATTATTTAATGTAGCCAGAGAGACCATCGGAGTAGAGACAAAGTTTTTATCTAAAATGACTTTTATTTGATGCTGAACTAAAACTTTGGCAATGGTTTGAGTAAATAATTTTCCACCAAAGCGACAATCATAGCCCACCACAACAGAAGGATTAGAGAAATTTTTATGCAGCCATAATGCGACACCTTTTGTCACTCTGGCCACATTTTCAACAGTAAAATCATCTGCTATAATAGCCCGCCAGCCATCTGTTCCAAATTTTATTGGAGTCATAATTAAAATTTTAATAAGCGCACAAATATAAAGAAAACTTGATTTTAAAGTTTAATAGCAGGATTAAAATCCCAATGACTAAATCTTTTAAAGGTTTGAGATTTATCATTTAACTTGATTATTGATTTCAATTTACAAAGAGAACCCAACGATTAATTTTTTGTTTTTGTAAAAATTTTTTCTGTAATTTTGTAGAAAAAAGAAAGCATGAGTGTAGCATTAAAAATAAAACACATAGTAAAAGAACACTCTGGTGAAATTAAGAATATTGAGATAGAGCGGTGGTTGGCTCATGTATTAGAGG